>NZ_JANSHI010000012.1:0-86909 GCF_047461615.1 Synechococcus sp. W65.1
TTGACTGGTATGCGCTTGTCAAGGTTCTGGGGCGCTGGGCCTGGTGGCCTTGTCAGCGCTTCACTACCCTATCCCACACTCACCCCCACCGTCAAGTACCCCCGGGGGGTTTTTTGCCGATAACTGCCTTTACCCTTTGGTGCCTCGCTGAGGAAGCTGGGAAAGTACTTGCTGCCAAAGCTGGGCAGTCCTGAGTCCCCTGCCCTTGGCGTGTAGCAGGCGGGATCCCTCTGCCTGCAGATGGGGCTCTAGCTGCAGCCAGAGATAGGTTGGAGGCAGGTAAGGGAGGTACTGAGGCCACTCAATGGCAGTGATCCCAACTTGGCCCCAAAGCTCTTCCAGCCCCAGATCTTCTAGAGCCGAAGCCTCTACCTCGCTGGCATGGGCACCAGAGGTAGGCCCTAGGCGATAGAGGTCACAGTGGAAGAGAGGGATCCGTCCCGTGCGGTATTCCTGCACCAGCACGAAGCTGGGGCTGTCGATGGGCTCAGGGATCTCCAGTCCCTGCCCTAGCCCCTGCACGAAGGTGGTTTTGCCGCTGCCTAGGCCGCCTGCGAGAAGAATGACCAAGCCGGGGGTAGAGTCGATCCCAACCGCTTGGGGGAGGGCAAACTGCTGCTCTGGTGCAGTGAGAAGGCAGGCGGCGGTCTGCCCCAGGAGAGCTGCTAGGGATTGGGTGGCAGCAGCAGACGGTAGTACCAAAGGAGAGGCTTGTTGCCAAAGCCCTTCACCAGTGATCGCCAGATCCGCCATTTGAGATCTCCTTTTCGAGGGGCTGAGTGGGGATCGCTCTCCCCTCCTCTTACCTAGAAGCGCGTCTTTGAGCTGTCCCTATCAAAGCCAAGCCGACCGCAATAAGGGCTAGGCTGACTACCTGAGCTACCCGCAGAGATCCCAGCATGAGACTATCAGTGCGCAGGCCCTCGATCCAAAAACGACCAAGGCTGTACCCCACCAGGTAAAAGCCCAAGAGAGTACCGGGAGGAAGCCGGCGCCGGTAGCTCAAAAAGAGTAGGATCCCAAAGAGGCTGAAGTTCCAGAGGGATTCGTACAAAAAGGTGGGGTGGACTCGGGAGCCGTCAGGAAGCTGCAGTTGCACCCACAGGCGACTATCTGGAGGCAACGCCTCTCCATAGGCCTCGTTGTTGAAGAAGTTGCCCCAGCGTCCAATCCCCTGGCCAAGGCTGAGGGAAGGAACAATGCAGTCGGCCAGCAGCCAAAAGTTTAGCCGCTGTTGGCGGGCAAACAGGTAGAGGGCTATACTGCCGCCGAGCAAAGCGCCGTGGATGGCCATGCCTCCCTGCCAGAGGGCCAAAACCTTCCACCAAGGGCCATGGCGGTAGCGCTCCCACTCAAAGGCCACATAGTACAGGCGGGCAAGAGGCAGGGATCCCACCACCAGCCACGGCAGCAGGTTGGGCATGACATCCGGGGAAAGGCCACGCCGCTCTGCCAGGTGGCGAGCTAGAAAAAGGCCCAGAACAGTGGATAGGCCAATCAGCAGGCCATACCAGCGCAGACTAAAGGGCCCCCAACTAAACACCAGTGGGCCGGGAGATCGCAAGACCAAAGTCGTGAACACAGGAGCCTTCCTGAGTGGATCCTTTAGCCCACTCTACCCATCCCCCGCCCCCCCGCTCCAGCCGCAAGCTGAGGGAGAGAACAGGGATCCGCCTAGGCCAAGGGAACGGCAATGCTAGAATGCAGGCTCAACTTCTCACCGCCACGAGTGGGGGAGGGTGCGGGTTATGGCCCAAGGCAAAGCTGCTGCCGTAAACAATGGGGACGACTTGGAGAGGCTAAAGGCAGAGAAACGCAAGGCGCTGGAGCAGGTCCTGGGCCAGATCGAGCGGAATTTTGGAAAGGGGGCAATCATGCGCCTGGGGGATGCTGCCCAGATACGGGTGGAGACCATCCCCAGCGGTGCTCTTACCCTTGATTTGGCTTTGGGCGGCGGCTACCCCAAGGGGCGCATCATTGAAATCTTTGGGCCGGAGTCGTCGGGGAAAACCTCGCTGGCCCTGCACGCCATTGCCGAGGTGCAAAAACAAGGGGGAACGGCTGCTTTTGTCGATGCGGAGCATGCCTTGGATCCAGCCTACGCGGCAGCCTTGGGGGTGGATATCCAGAATCTGCTGATTTCCCAGCCGGACACGGGAGAGGTTGCCCTAGAAATTGTCGATCAGCTGGTGCGCTCTGCGGCTGTGGATATTGTCGTGGTGGATTCAGTGGCGGCGCTGGTCCCTCGGGCCGAGCTGGAGGGAGAGATGGGAGATGCCCAGCTAGGGCTGCAGGCCCGCCTGATGAGCCAAGCCCTGCGCAAGATTGCGGGCAGCGTTAGCAAGACAGGCTCGATCGTTCTCTTCCTCAATCAGTTGCGCTCCAAAATTGGTGGCGTCGGCTACGGTCCCCAGGAAACCACCACGGGCGGCAATGCCCTCAAGTTCTATGCCTCAGTACGGCTAGATATTCGCCGCGTGCAAACTCTGAAAAAAGGTGCAGAAGAATACGGGATCCGAGCGCGGGTTAAGGTGGTGAAGAACAAGGTCGCTCCTCCGTTTCGGCGGGCGGAATTTGACATCATTTTTGGCCAAGGGATCTCCAACGTCGGCTGCATTATCGATCTAGCCGAGGAGATGGGCATTCTTAAGCGGCGCGGCTCTTGGTATAGCTACAAGGAAGAAAACATTGCCCAAGGGCGAGACAATTTGGTTCTTTTCCTAAAGAAAAACACGCAGCTACTGGCGGAGGTGGAAGCGGCTGTGCGCGAAAAACTTTCGGCAGGAGTGCCGGTTTCTACTAGCTATCCAGCAGGAGTAGGGGAAGGAGAGCAGGAAGAGGAAGCAGCCTTTGCAGAGGAGGAGCTCTGGGAGAGCAGCTAAGCACTTCCCCACTGGGCTCGCCGCTGGCGCAGGGCCTCGTAGAGCAGTAGCCCTCCCGCCATGGCCACGTTGAGGGAGTCGACGCCCTCGGCCATAGGGATCCGCACTTGGGCATTGGCCTGCTGGATGGTTGCTTCCCTTAAGCCCGACCCTTCGTTGCCTAGGAGAAAGAGGGTGGGGCAGGTGAGGTCTTGATCCCAGTAACAGGCGGCGGTGGGGGAGAGGGTGGCAGCCAAGACTTGGATGCCGTGGCGGCGACAGGCCTGGATCCAGCTAGCCAAGTCGGGCAAAACCCGCGGCGGGCAGCGAAACCACTGGCCGGCAGAAGCCCGCAGGACTTTGGGGTTTTCGGGATCAACGCTGTCTGCGCTTAGCCAGAGGCCATCGGCTCCTGCAGCAGCTACGGCGCGAATCAGAGCTCCCAAATTGCCTGGATCTTGCAGGGTTTCTACCACAAGGCCCAGGTGTACCCCCGACAAGGGAGGAGAGGGGATCGGCTGGCTGACAGCCACTGCCACAACTCCCTCCGGAGACTCGGTTGTCGAGAGCGCCGCCATCACTTCCGAGCTGACGGCCTGCCGCCGCAGATCCTTGGGTAGGCTGGCCAGCAAGTGAGGGTGACGCTCAGCCCACTCGGGCGTGTAGCAGAGAGCTTGGAGGGGCCAGCCAACTCGCAGGGCCTCTTCGACGAGGTGGGATCCCTCTACCAAGAAGGCGCCCTGTTCCTGCCGGCCCTTGCTGCGGTGCAACTGCCGCAACTTGCGGATCCAGGGGTTTTTGGGGCTGGTGAGCAGCTCAGAAGCCATAGGGAGGATCTAATCGCAGCGGCGCAGCCGTTGGATAAAAAACCCATCCCGATCTTGCCGGTGAGGCCAGATGAGCAAGGGATCCCCTTCTGGCGCCCACTGGGGATGGGTCTTGAGGAAAGACTGGATGACTCCCTCGTTTTCAGCAGGGTGCAGCGTGCAGGTGGCATACACCAACAGCCCGCCCGGCTTCAGCCAACGGCCTGCCACTTGCAGAAGCTGAGCTTGCAACTGGGCCAACTCGGCAATCCGCTCGGGGGTTTGTCGCCAGCGAGCGTCAGCACGGCGGTGCAGGGTGCCTAGACCAGAGCAAGGGGCATCCAGCAGCACGCGATCGGCGCTTTGCCACGGGGGCAAGGGGGCAGGGGGTTGGGCAGCGGCGCTCAGGGCCAACAGGTCGATGGCCAGGGGACGGATCGAGCTCAAGCCCAAGCGCTGCACATTTTCCTCCAGGCGGCGCAGGCGGTGGGGGTGGCGATCCAAAGCCCAAATCTCGCCGCGATCCTGCATCCGCTCGGCTATGTGCGTGGTCTTGCCCCCTGGAGCGGCACAGCAGTCAATGACCCGTTCCCCCGGCTGAGGATCCAGGCAGTGCACTACCTGCTGAGCACTGGCGTCCTGAACGCTCCACCAGCCCTCGGCAAAGCCAGGTAGGGCTCGAATATCGCCGGCAGAATGTCCTAGCCGCAGAGCGCCTGGCACGTCGGGGAGAGGGGTAGCCTGGATCCCCACGGCTGCAAAGGCTTGGCTAACCTTGTCGATCCCTGCCCGCAGGGGGTTAACCCGCAGATCCAGATGGGGCGGCTGGTTAAACCAAGCGCACAAGGCTTCAGTTTCAGCCGGCCCTAGGCGCTCCCACCACAGACGCACCAGCCAGTCGGGAAAGCTGTGCCGGATCCCCAAGGCCTGAATGGGATCAGCAGGCAGCCTTTCCTGCAGGGGCTGGAGGGGATCCCTTTCCGGCTGCACTAGCACCTGGCGCTGGTAGGCGCGCAAGATGGCGTTCACCACCCCCGCTAGCGATCCCAAACCCACTTGGCGGGCCAGTTCCACACTGGTGTGGATGGCGGCCCTGGGCGGGATGTGATCCAAAAAGGCCAGTTGGTAAAGGCCAAGGTGGAGAATGAGCCGCAAGTCGGGGGGCTGCTTGGAAGCAGGGTGGCGGGCGAAGCAGTCAATCAGGGCATCGAGGGTGCGGCGACGGCGGGTAACACCGTACACCAGCTCGCTGACCAGGTGGCAGTCGGCAGGGCTCAGGTGGCTGCGGGCCAACAGCTGCTCTAGCACGACGTCAGCGTAGGCGTTGTGTCGCTCAATCTTCTGCAAGGCCAACAGAGCCAGTTGACGCGCGTTCATGCTCGCCCCGCCAGGCTTTTTGTTCCTGGGCGATACTGGAGAAGCTCCCTAAGGGATCTCATCATGCCTTACAGCAGCGCCTTTCTAGAGGTAATCCCCGCCATTGACCTCCTCCAGGGCCGCGCTGTGCGCCTCTACCAGGGGGATTACGCCCAGGCAGAGCAAGTGGCTGCTGACCCCATCCACCAGGCCGAGGTGTGGGCGGCCCAGGGTGCTCCTCGCCTGCACGTGGTAGATCTGGACGGGGCCAAAAGTGGGGACCAGATCAACCTCCCCACGATCGAGCGCATTGTCCGCCAGGTAGCCATCCCGGTCCAAGTAGGAGGCGGGATCCGATCCCTGGAGCGGGCGCGGCAGTTGCTGGATCTGGGAGTGGATCGGGTAATTGTCGGCACTGTGGCTGTAGAGGATCCCAAGACCCTAGAGGCGATGACCCAGGCCCTACCTGGTCGGATTTGGGTGGGGATCGACGCCCGCCAAGGGCAAGTGGCCACCCGCGGCTGGCTGAGTACTACGCCTCTACAGGCCACTGAACTGGTGCAGCGAGTGGAAGCTCAGGGGGCTGCTGGGATCATCTACACCGACATCAGCCGAGATGGCACCCTAGCTGGGCCCAACCTGGAGCAGTTGCGCCAGATCCTCGCTGTTTCCCGCCTGCCTGTCATCGCTTCTGGGGGGATCGGCTCGCTCACCGACTTGCTTGCCCTACTCAGCCTGCCTGGCTTGGCGGGAGCCATTTTGGGCAAAGCCCTTTACTCGGGGGCCATCTCCCTGCCAGAGGCGTTGCGCGCAGTGGGGCCGGGCCGCTGGCAGGATCTGCCTCCGGAAACCAACTTCCTATGGGCTTAGGTATCGAGCAAAGCCCCTCCTGGCCTAGCTTTGCCATACTGGGTAATATGCAGCTGCCTGCAGCTCCGAGAGAACCTTGCCCTGACGCTGTCCATCCTACTTCCCCCGGGTTATGTCCTTTCCCGCCCTGCGCCCTGCCGTTCAAGCCCTCCAGCCGGAACTGGTGGCCTGGCGGCGCCACCTGCACAAATACCCAGAGCTGGGCTTTCAGGAAAAGCAAACTGCCGCCTACCTCAGCTGGCGCCTAAGAAGTTGGGGGATCCCGCACCAAACCGGCATTGCCGGCACTGGCATTGTAGCCACCATTACAGGAGAAGAGCCAGGGCCGGTCTTAGCACTGCGGGCCGACATGGACGCCCTGCCTATCCACGAAGCCAATGAGGTGGAGTACCGTTCCACCGTCCCCAACGTCATGCACGCCTGTGGCCATGACGGCCATATGGCTATCGCCCTAGGCACGGCTAAGCTGCTACAGCAGCACCGCCACCGCCTCAGAGGTACTGTCAAGGTCATCTTTCAGCCTGCCGAGGAGGGCCCCGGTGGCGCCAAGCCAATGGTAGAAGCGGGGGTGCTGAAGAACCCGGATGTAGAAGCCCTCCTAGCTCTCCATCTGTGGAATAACCGTCCGCTGGGCACCATTGGCGTCAAAAGCGGTCCCTTGCTGGCCTTTGCCGATCGCTTTCACATCGAGGTCATTGGGCGAGGTGGCCATGCTGCCCTTCCCCAGCAGACGGTGGATGCGATTGTGGTGGGAGCCCACATCGTGAGCGCTTTGCAAACCATCGTCTCCCGCAATGTGGATCCGCTGCAGCCAGCCGTGGTAACAGTAGGCCGGTTCCGCGCTGGCGACACTTTCAATGTCATTGCCCCTAGGGCTGAGATTTGGGGCACTGTGCGCAGCTTTCAGCTAGAGGTGCGGGAGCTCATCGCAAAGCGCATGGAAGAAATCGTGGCCGGCATTTGCCAGGCTCACGGAGCCACCTACAAGTTTCAGTACGAGCGGGGCTATCCAGCAGTTGAAAACGATCCCAGGCTAACAGCTCTCGTAGAACAAGCTGCCCGTCAAGTATTTGGCCCAGAGGCCGCCATCCTCCCCGAGATGACCATGGGGGGTGAGGACGTCTCGTTTTTCTTCAACGAGGTTCCTGGCTGCTACTTCTTCCTGGGATCTGCCAACCCTGCCAAGGGGCTGGACTACCCTCACCACCACCCCCGCTTTGATTTTGATGAGGCTGCCCTCAGCCTCGGCGTGGAGCTGTTTCTGCGCTGCATTGAAAACTACACTGGAAAGCGCATTCTGGAGTAAGTAGCAGCGAGACAGCTTGTAACATGGAGTCCGCTAGGGTTCTCCTCTAGTCCTTGATTCACCGGACAATTGGCCACTTTGTGGCATAACCAACCTTCTGCCTTGACGTAGATGGGCTGAGCTAGTAGTCTTGCAAGTACATCTTTTCTGGTAGGCACTTTGCCTAGGCTAAAGTTGGCTCCGTCTTTAGCCTGTGTGCCTTATGGGGGCAAGGAGCAACTACCTGCAGCTTGCGGGGAAGTCACGCCTGTGGAGATCCCTCTGGCGGGGTGGTAGGGGTGGACTCTGCCACTAGCCATGGGTCGCTGAAGCAGGAAGAAAGCCTCAACCCCGAGCGAAAGTCTGCTTTTGCCCGGGGTTGTATAAGTCTTTCAGAGCGGCCTCAGCAAGTCGGCCCCTCCCCTCCCCGGCAGTAGCAAGGGTTTCATGGGCTCTGGAGTGGGAAGGGCAGGGGCAGCCTTCAAGTCGGGAGGAATGTACAGAGGCTTGGGATCGGGATCCCCGCCAAAGGCCAGCACAAGGGCCCGCAGCAGGGCTTGACGTTGCCGGCGGCTCAAAGATTGCACAACGGCTTTGTCCCGAGTGTAGGGGTTGACTGTAAGACGGTTAGCCCCAGGGTACTGTTGGGCAACCATTGGCTCGTTGGCATCGCAATAGTCAGCCAGTGTCAGTTGCCAATCGAAGCGATCAGTGGGGGAACGCCCAGCCACCTGCAGGTGATAGAGCATCATCCGGCGCACCAAGGTATCTTCTTCAGGCCGGGGGCCGCCGTCATTGGGGTTAATGGGAGTGTAGGTGTTTTCCAGCGGCAGATCCGGCAGGGCCTCATACACCCGCCGCGCCGCGTCAGGGATTAGCCGCAACTGGGCATAGGCAGGCCCCGCTTCTAGCAAAAAGGCAGCGGTGATGCCCAGCCACCCTTGCAAAAAAATTTGTTTCCTCATCCTGCTTGCCCCAAAACTAGTCGATGCTCAATCCATCCACCACTTGGGGTTGAGGACGCGGCTTGAGGGGGGCAGAGTGAGCGAGGCGCTCCTGTTGGCGGTGCTTTCGGAAGTAACCCTGCCAGTGGCTAAGGACATCGAGGGTGTCGCCTCCATGCCGAGTGTAGCGCTGCCGCACCTTGCACAAGACAGGGGTATTGACGCACACCCCAGAGACAATCACCTGCCCTCTACTTAAAGCGGGTAGTTCTTGGAGGAGATCCCGGCCAGCAGCCTCGACGCTATGGCGCAAGTTTTCCTGATCGGCAGGGTTGACAATTCGCATCAAAAACTGGCTCATGCACTGCGACAGGATATCTGAATCTAGCTTACCGGGTCGTTGCGTGATCAGCCCTACCCCCAGCCCAAACTTGCGTCCTTCGCTAAGAATAGTGCGCAACACTTGTTTACAACGAGAAGGCTCGTGCGCAGGAGCAAAGCGATGCGCTTCCTCCAGCAAAATGAAAACAGGATAAGGCAGGTAGTTCTCATCTCCTGGCTGAATTTTGCCCTTTTCGGTGTTGATGCGGGCATGGTTAGCCTGGCGCAAAATAGCAGCGGCGATAACTTGCTGTTCTTCTTGGCTGATTTCGTGCATCTGGAGAATGGTTACTTGACCCGGCTCAAATAAATCCCTAGGAGCCAGGTGCTCTACGTTACTAAAGTAAGGGGAGCGAGCAATTTGTTCCAGCTTCCACTCCAAAGCAGGGGCCGAGGATCCTTGGGAGCCGTCTTCTCTGGAGTCTGCTTCGTTGACGGCCTCGATCAGATCCTGAATTGTCCAGTGCAGTGGATCAAACTGAGTAACCTTGCGGAAGGCTTTCTCCAGAAAAGATTTCTGTCGCTCGGTGGTCTCTGGAAGCAGAGCAAGGATGTCAAAAAATTTGAGAGAAGACACCCGAATCTTAATTTCCTGAGGAGAAAGAACCTTGACCCTAGGTCTGTAGCCGTCTTCCCCTACAAACTTGGGATGAGACTGCATTTCCGCTAAAGTGTGGTATTCTCCATGCGGATCAAAAATTAGGACAGCAGCGCGATTTTTGGGCAACATCAGCTCTTCCACCAAAACCGCTGCTGTGTAGGATTTGCCGGAGCCGGTTCCTGCTAAAATGGCTAGATGAGTGCTGACCATTTCCTTGACATCCAGAACCACAGGAACTGCTCCTTCCTCGCGCAGTAGCAGACTGCCCAAATGGGCCCCCCCAACTGCTGTTTCCTCCCGCTTGTTCAAGACGGATTTCAAAAGCTGATTGGAAGCCAAAAAGACCTTAGCGCCCGGCTCCGGGGAGCGGCGGGGGTTAATAAAGCCCATAGCCCGATCGAAATAGCCGATGACTTCGACGGTTACAGCGTAGATCTCCGGGTTGGGATGGGTAAAGCCAACTAGGGCCACAATGGTGCTGGGATCGATCTCCGTGTCGGCAAAGATGCGGTCGGGGATGTGATCCAAAAGCTGAACTTGTCTAATTTTACCCAAGATCTTTAGAGGTTGGGACTGAGAATCTCGCACCTCGTAATAGACAAAATCGCCCACCTTTACCGCTTGGGTATTGGAGGTGATAAACACATATTGGTTGGAGGTCTCGCCAGGGCCTTTGACGGTGCCGATCACCTCCGGAGTATCCTCCGCCGGGAAAGAGGGGCTTTCTCTAGGGCGGCCATTGGAAGTGTCCAGAGTTTTTTGGTTCATCGGCGTATCGCTCCTACGGTTATTTTCCAAGCCAGTTCCTTGCTTAAAATTTGCAGAGCTCGTCGCTGGGCGGGGTCAGAAAACATAGGTATGATATCGTTTAAGACTTGATAGACAAGGTGGTTGGCAAAATTACCACCGCTGCTTAAGAGCAGTCCATAGTACGAAAATTGGGTTTGGCCTTGAGGGTTGAGATGAAAGCGTAGAATTTCCTCCTGGCTCATGCGAAAGACAGGCGTGTTGACAGGCACCACTACGCGCGGGATCCCTTGCCAGCCACAACTCCTTTCTTCGTCCAAAGCTCCTATGAGGATTACCGAAAGTAATGTACGCACCTCATTTTGCAAATCAGGAGAGAAATAAGGATCCGGCTGGCTGGAAAGACGGGGCCCAGCGTTAGGAAACATGGGGTTTAAAATCTGACTGTTGTAAACTAAGCCCACAGCCCAGTGCCGTTGGTTGCTTTCCAGCTTGACAAAGCTGCCAAAGCCATAGTCTTCAGGGGAGGGAGGGTTTCTGACCTCTAGAGCATCATCCACCTGTACCACGTAGTCGCAGTGACTGTTGGAGCGAACCACCTTACCCAGTCTCATCAGATCCGTCTCCGCTGCAGCTTGCTAAGGGTTTTCCGCGATAGCCGGAGGTTAAGCTTCTCGCGGCTGGCCCACTCCTGCATTAGGCGCAAGAAAAGGTTGCGATCTTCATTGCGGATAACGGCCACCTGATCTGCCGTCTCCAGTACATACGGGTAGCCTCGGCCAATAATTACCTCACAGCGTACCAAATCTACCAGCCAGTCCAACAGGCCTGCCTCGTAAACCCAAACGGGGATCTCTAGTCGAGCTGGAAAGTTTTCGTTAGTGGTGCGTAGGTAAACAAACCCCACTCGCCTTTGCATTTCCTGATAGCGGCTGAGGATCCCCTCTTGAGGATTGAGAACGCCACTGCAGGCACAGACAAAGAAAGGGGTTCGGTCTCCCCACTCTAACCAGGAGCTAAGGAGCTGCGCATCGTGTAGGTAGGGAGCTTCAGGAAGATCAAAGCAGTGCCTTAGCAGTGTTACCAAATCCGAGCTGTACGTAGTGTCAATGTAAGCTACAACAGGGATCCGGTTTTGCTCACTAGCTCGCAGTACCTGTAACAAACACTCCACATAGAAGTCTTGACTCTTAGCATCAAGAGTTTCAGCAAAAGTAGCCACCAATACCCCATCCAAGAAGGCTAGTTTTTGGGATCCAGGTCGAGATTGCCAAATATATTCGGCAACTTTTTCTGTTTCCATCTGAAAGCGGCGCCTGTTGACGATACTCTCTTTGGGCTCGCCGCTACTTCCCGCTTCCAAATCTCTTGGCGTTAGCACATCGACCTGAATATCCTTTTGGTATAGGCCCTGGTCGCAGTGATAGTTCTCATACCAGCCAATCTGCACTAGGGCTACCGGTATTGACAAATCTTTGCTGGGGTAGATTTGGGATCCATCTACTGCAAAGGTAGGAATGTTTTTAATAACTGGTCTTGCCCATTCATAGCTTTCCTCATAGCTATTCCACTTTTGTTTAAAGGGAACCTTCCAGCCAGAGTAGAGATCCCATTCCTGAGTAGGCAAAGCACCTGGGAAAGCCAATCGAGCTACTCTTTCAGCAATCTTTGCGCTTGACCACTGGCATAATTTCTCCATCGCCTGGCGGTACCACTCTCGGCGCTCTGAAAGCCCTCGATCGAAAGTAGCAAAAGCCTCGCGCTTCTGCCGTAAAACAGCCAGCACCCGGTCAGCTCTAAAAACCATGACTGTCATTCCTCCTCATCATCCGGAGTGCCTTTCCACGCGAATGATGTTTTCTGTTACTTGCTCAAAGGTATTGTCATGGCTAATTACAAATAACTGTTCAAAGGAACGCAAGTTGGTAATGGCTTCCGCTAGTCGTTGGCAGCGCTGGGCATCCATGTTGGCAGTAGGCTCGTCAAAAAAGGCAATGTCCAACTGTCCCAGTACCTTGAGCAAAGCTAAGCGAACAGCTAGAGCTGCCGACATTTGCTCTCCTCCAGAAAGGCTGGCAAAACGTCGTTTGGCCCCCCCTCTTTCTTGGATGCGAATCTCATAGTCGGGTTCCCAAGTAAGGCTGACATCAGAGCGGTTGAGAATTTCGCGAAAGAGGTGATCGGCAACAATGTTGATCTGTTGCAGGTAGTACTGGGCAATTTGAGGACCGGCTTTTTTGTAGGTATCTCGACTAAACTTAATGAAGCGGTGCAGCCGCTCTTTTTCAGCTCTTTCCACCTCAGCTTGCTTTAAGGCTTGCTTCACCTGTTCCAGTTGCTGCAGTCTCTCCTGGATTTTCTGCAACTGCGGGGAAAGGCTTTCCAGTCGAGCTTGGGCCTTGGCTTTTTGGATTTCGGTAGACTGCAAAAGGGATCGAAGATGTTGGTGCTCCTGCGGCTGGTAGAAGGAGGTTAGCGGATCCAGCTTTGCCTGCAGTTGAGCTAGTTGAGTTTGCAACTCTTGCTGTTGGGCCTTGAGCTCGGCTAGTTTTTGTTCCCGCTCGGTTAGCAATTTGGCAATAGGCTCCGCCCGTAGGTAGCGTTCGTGATCTAAGCGGTATCTTTCGCGTTCTTCCTGTAGGGATCCCAGCTCCTGCTCCAGGTGTTCAGTTTGGGACAGGGCTTCTTCAAGAGGTTGGAGCACTGCCTCTAAGTCCTGGATTTGCTGAAGGTAGCCGGCTTGCAGGCCTAGGTACTGCTCCTCCAGCTTAAGCTCTGCCTTTAGCCACTCAGCTTGGCTTCTGGGATCCCCTAATTCCCTTAAAGTTTCAGCAGTTTTTGCAATTTGAGCTTGCAGGTAATCTTTGGAGCCCTCTATCTGTTCCCAACGGTCGATCTGGGCTTGCTTTTCTCGCTTAGCTTTCTGTATTTGGTCTAAGACTAGCTGGGATGCTTGGAGTTCATCTTGGCGCTGGGGCAAGCTTTGGGCTAGAAGCTGCATGCGGATAAAAGTTTCGTAGCCGTCGCGGTGGCGCCTCTGCTCCTCCTGCAAAGCAGTGATCTTTTCATCCAGCTCCAAAAGAGGATCGAGCTCATGTTCTAGAGTTTGAATCTGCTGCTGAAGCTGATGAACCTGATTCTCAATCCGCTGATACTCTTGCTCTACTTGTGGCTTGTTGCTGAGCTCCCTTTCTAGGCGCTGGAGCTGGCTTTTGGGATCTCCCAATGCCTGGAGAGCCTGTCCAATTTCCTGGTGTTGCCGGAGTAAGTTGTGCTCAGCCTCAAGGCTCCACTGAAGATCCTCAATTTTGCGTTGCCGTTCGTTTTGCAGGTGTGTCAATTGCTCAATTTGAGCCTCCAGCTCAGGGATCTGGGCAGTCAAGCCAATTAGGGGCTGCAGGGCCTTGAGCTGCCTCTGGATGTCAGCCAGTTGCTGGCGCAGTTGAGTCTCATCTGTTTGTGGAGCAAGATCCTGAAGGATTTGGTGGATTGACTGCAGCAAACGTTGGTTCAGAACCAAAGACTGATACAGGACTTCCGGGAGCTGCTGCCATAGGGCCTGAAACTGAGGGTAGTTGCGTTGGTAGACAGCTAGCTCTTGGATAAGCTCCTGGATGCGGCGATGGCACTCGGTAAGTTGGCAAGAGCTTTCCTCAAAAAGGTCTTTCAGCTCTTGTTGAAACTGCCGTGCTGCTGCGATGCGGCTTAGCTGAGTTTGCAGCCGTTCTCGTTGAGCCTCTAGCCTGGGTAGGCTGGCTAGTCGCTCCAGGTCGGCCTGTCGTTGTTGAAGCTGCTGCTGCAGGTGCTCCAGTTGGGTGCGGGCCTGCTCCCGCTCTATCTCTTGTTGTTTAAGTTCAAGGCGCAAGGTCTGAAAGTAGGCTAGCTTTTGGCTAATTTGGTTATAACGTTGTTCCAATTCAGTCTGCCTTTGGCAGAGAGCTTGCAAGGAAAGCCTATCGGCTTCCATTTTCCGCAAAAGCTGAAGCTGTTGCTGATATTCGGATCCGCGCAACTGTAGCTGGTGAAGATGCTGCCTCAGCGCTTCCCGCTGGGCCATTAGAGTTTGTCGGATCCCTCGTAGCTTTTCTTGCTCGACAATGAGGTTTTCCAGCTCTAGATAGCGCCTATAGGCTGGTTGATGCTGTTGACAAATGATCTGGGCTTGCTCCGCTTCTTGAACTCGGCTCTGTAGGAGTTGACACCATTCAGCTTGGGCTGACCACTTTCCTTGTAGTTGTTCCCATTCCTGGTATAGCTGTAGCAAGGTATTGAGCTGCTGAGTCCAGCGGTCTTGTTGGCGCTCCAGCTCTTCCTGGAGCTGAATTTTGGGCGCAAGATCTTCTAGCTCCTGTTTCCAGCGCTGTAGCTGGCTTAGTTTTTCCTGAAGTCTTGCCAGTTGATTCTCAATATTCTGCTTTTGCAAGAGTAGGTTCTCTCGCTGCCTTAGCCACTCCAAGCGCTGCTGCTGTTGCTTTTCCAACTCCCGCAGCTGAGCCTCTATGGCTAGGAAGCGCTGGGCCCCTGCTCGAGATTGCTCTTGCTCTGCTCGAGCTTGCTTGGCTTCTGCCCATAGCTTTTCCGCTTGCTCAAGGGATAGATTTAGTAGCGATCTCTTTTGCTCCAGTTGAACAATTTGCTGCTCAAGTGTTTGGATTTGCTCAAGCAGCTTCTCCAGGTGTTCAAGCTTCTGCCTAGTTTCACTTAGGGTATGGGTGCATTGATTGAGATGTGTTCGCCAGTAGTTTAACTCCCGCTCAATCTCTTGCTGTTCTGATTGGAGTAGATCCCAGTCTTGCAGTTGTTGATGAAGCAGCTCGATTCGGTGCTTAACAGCCTGAACCTGTGCCTCACTGTATTTTTCAACCGTCTGCAAATCCTTAGCAACCTGCTGGTATTCTTCTACCTTCAAGATACGGTCGAAGACTTCTTTTCGTTCTTTGCTTGTTTTGAGAAAGTCTGCTGTAAATGTACCCTGAGGCACACCGATAGTTGTAGCAAACAGCCGTGCTAAATCTGTACCCGCCGGCACTCCCAAGTGTTGCCTTAGCCAAGCCAGGACATCGGTTTTGCGTTCGCAGTCTAGGCGCTGCTTGAGCTGTGGGTCGAAGAGGCGATAGCCCTGGGCTACACTGCGGCGGACACTGTAGGTGCGCTGATCCCATTTCGAGACAAACTGTACAGTGGCCACCGCATCGTTGGCGCCTGTGCGAATCAGCTCCTCTTGGTTGTAGGGACAGTAGTCAAACAGAACCCAAGCAATGGCCTCCAGAATGCTGGTTTTTCCGGCTCCGTTTTCTCCACAGATAGCGTTGATACCGGGTTCAAATTCAAAGACAGCTTCCTCGTAGGCCTTAAAGTTCTGGAGAGCTACCGAGAGGATCCGCATGATTCAGTCTTCTTCTCCTACAAAGGCTCCGCTCAGGTGGGTGTATATCTCTGCCTCGCTTTGTCCCTCCAAGACTCTTTCTTTGAGATCCAAAAGCAGCTGCGCCAGCTCCTTGCTGCGCTTCCGGTAGTGGGCATGACTGCTCAGCAGATCCCTATAGATTTTCTCTTCAACTTGGAGCCTTTGCTCTTCTTCAAGGGAAAGAGCGGCCGAGCCAATCTCAAGAGAATTGGCCTCGAAACGAAACAGGACAACCAGGGCACCAGTAAGCTGCTGAATTTGCCGTTGCAGAGCTCGGCTATCCAGCTCGTGCTTGGCAAAGCCCACCTGACCTACCAGCCGCAACTCTACCAGCGGCTCTGGCCCGTCGCCTGGCGGCCCAACTTCCTTGGCCATGGCAAGGGCTGCTGCAGCAATTTCGGCAGGCGTTTCTCGACCCTTAGCCTCGAGGTAGAGTCGCTGACAGGGTCTTTGGTAGTAATCCTGCACCAGCTCTGCCTGGGGCGGTCCCTCTCCCCAGCGGACGCGATAAGCCCCTCGCGGAAGGTCCCATTCAGCAGTACTGGTGGCCTCCAGCGATCCTGGATTGAAGATCCAGCCTTCTTCTGCATAGCTTTTGTGGATATGTCCCAAGGCTAGATAGCCCACCCCCACCTCCCGTAGAGGCAGGAGATCCCGGTAGCGCAAGGCGCCCTGGTAGCGGGCAATTTGCCCTTCCAGTCCGTGGTGGAACATCAACACCACCCGCTCGGGGCCAGGAGGCAACTGCCGAATAGCTGCCGCCAACTGCTCAATGGACTTGGGAGCCGCTGACCCGTACCACTGGGAGCCGATGACCCGCACCCCACAGGGGAGATCCAAGTAGCTACCCCGCCCGTCTGACCAGGGGTGCAGCTCCAGGCCCTGTTCCCCTTCCTCTGGCTCCAGCAAAATGAGCTCTCCGTGATCGGCCAAGTAGCGCAGCCAACTGGTCTTGACACCATAGGGGCGACTGTCGTGGTTGCCCTCGATGGCCAAAACCGGGATCCCTGCCTGCTTCAGCTCCCGCAAGACAAGCTGGGCTTGGTTGAGAACCCCCGGCTGAATTTGTCGATGCTCAAACAGGTCGCCAGCAATGAGGACAAAGTCTACCCGCTTCTGAATGGCATGGCGGCGCACCACATCCCGAAAGGCCAAGAAAAAGTCTTTGCTCCGTTCTGGACTGTCGTAGCGGTCGCAGCCCAGATGTACATCGGCCAAATGCAAAAAGGTGCAGGTAGAAGTGGCCATCGCCAGAGCTTGTCAGCAAATTGCTCACAGTTTAGCAAACGGATCTTGAGGGATCCCTGCCCCGCAATTTTCGGCTTCACGCCGCTGGGGTAGGCACTGCCCTTCTGCTGCCAGACCGATTATTTAGGCTAGCCACTGAAACGAGTGATCCATCCCGGCCAGCTCTTTCTGCAAGCTGAAAGTCCGTTACACAACTATGCAAAGGAGAGATCCCCAGCCTGCCGTAATCCCTCAGGTGGGAGGGGATGCCTGGCTCCTGAGTTTAATTATTGTGAAGCGACAGGGGGTTTACAGAGGCTGACCTATAATGCCAGGTAAGTCCCGCCCAGGGGGGAATCCCCAGTTTTGCTAGGGCGGGGGTGCTTCGTTCCTGGTCGCAAGAGAGGAGTTCTTGATGACAACTACACCTAAGGAGCGAGAGCCAAAAGTCAAGGTTTCGGTTGATATCGATCCAGTTCCCACCTCATTTGAGAAATGGGCCAAGCCAGGGCACTTCGATCGCAGCCTGGCGCGGGGGCCCAAGACCACGACCTGGATCTGGAACCTGCATGCTCTTGCCCATGACTTCGACAGTCACACCAGCGACTTAGAAGACATCTCTCGCAAGATCTTTTCGGCGCACTTCGGCCACCTGGCGGTGGTCTTCGTTTGGCTGAGCGGCATGTACTACCACGGCGCTCAGTTTTCCAACTACTCCGCTTGGCTGGCTGATCCCATCAATGTCAAGCCCAGCGCCCAGGTAGTCTGGCCCATTTTTGGCCAGGAGATCCTCAACGGCGATGTGGGCGGCGGCTTTGAAGGGATCCGCATCACCTCGGGCCTCTTTCACCTCTGGCGGGCTGCCGGCATCACCAATGAGTTTCAGCTCCTGGTAACGGCCATTGGCGGCTTGGTGATGGCCGCCCTCTGCCTGTTTGCCGGCTGGTTCCACTACCACAAGCGGGCTCCCAAGCTGGAGTGGTTCCAAAACGTGGAGTCGATGCTCAACCACCACCTGGCGGGCCTGCTGGGGTTGGGCGCTCTGGCCTGGGCTGGTCACCAAATCCACGTGGCCATTCCCATCAACAAGATGTTGGATGCAGGCGTGCCGGCGGCTCAGATCCCTCTGCCTCATGAATTCATCCTCAAGCCGGCCCTGATGAAGGAGATGTTCCCCAGCGTGGATTGGGGCTTCTTCAGCGGGGTGGTACCTTTCTTTACCTTGGACTGGGGCAAGTACGCGGAGTTCCTCACCTTCAAGGGTGGTCTGGATCCGCAGACGGGCGCCCTCTGGCTGACGGATCAGGCCCACCACCACCTGGCCATTGCCGTGCTCTTTATCGTGGCTGGCCACATGTACCGCACCAACTGGGGCATTGGCCACTCCATTAAGGAGATCCTGGAAGCCCACAAGGGCCCCTACACGGGCGAGGGCCACAAGGGTCTGTACGAAGTGCTAACCACCTCTTGGCACGCCCAACTGGCCATCAACCTGGCCATGGTGGGATCCCTGAGCATCATCGTGGCCCAGCACATGTACGCCATGAACCCCTATCCCTACATGGGCATTGACTACGCCACCCAGATCTCCTTATTTACCCACCACATGTGGATAGGGGGCCTGTTTATCGTTGGCGGCGCTGCCCACGGGGCCATCTACATGGTTCGCGATTATGACCCGGCGGTGAACCGCAACAATGTCTTGGATCGGGTGATCCGCCACCGCGACGCCATCATCAGCCACCTGAACTGGGTGTGCCTATTCCTGGGCTTCCACGCCTTCGGCTTCTACGTTCACAACGACACGATGCAGGCCCTGGGCCGTCCGCAGGACATGTTCTCGGATACAGGCATCCAGCTGCAGCCCATTTTTGCCCAGTGGATTCAATCTCTGCACACCAAGGCCATCGCTAGCACTGCTCCCTATGTGGGCGCTTCGGTAAGCCCCATCTTTGGGGGTGATGTGGTGGCTGTGGGTGGCAAGGTGTCCATGATGCCGATGGTGCTGGGCACGGCGGACTTCATGGTTCACCACATTCACGCCATGACCATCCACATCACGGTATTGATCCTGCTCAAGGGGGTGCTGTTTGCCCGCTCTTCTCGCCTGATCCCCGATAAGGCCAAGCTGGGCTTCCGCTTCCCCTGCGATGGCCCGGGCCGCGGCGGCACTTGCCAAGTCTCCGCTTGGGATCACGTGTTCCTAGGGCTGTTCTGGATGTACAACTGCATCTCGATCGTGATCTTCCACTTCAGTTGGAAGATGCAGAGCGACATCTGGGGCACCGTCAACCCGGACGGCACGATTGAGCACCTCACCGGAGGCAACTTTGCGGCCAGCGCTATCAACATCAACGGCTGGTTGCGGGACTTCCTGTGGGCCCAATCGGTGCAGGTGATCAACTCCTATGGCTCGGCGCTGTCGGCCTATGGACTGCTCTTCTTGGGCGCCCACTTCGTCTGGGCCTTCAGCTTGATGTTCCTGTTCAGCGGTCGCGGCTACTGGCAGGAGCTGATCGAGTCCATCGTCTGGGCCCATAACAAGCTGAAAGTTGCTCCGGCCATTCAACCTCGCGCCCTGAGCATCATCCAGGGGCGGGCGGTCGGTGTGGCCCACTACCTGCTGGGCGGAATCGTGACCACTTGGGCGTTCTTCCTGGCACGGTTTGCCGCACTCGGCTAAGGCAAGGAGGAAGAGACAATCATGACCACTGCAACTCGTTTTCCCCAATTCAGCCAAGACCTGGCTAGCGATCCCACTACTCGACGTCTGTGGTATGGCATTGCCACCGCCCACGACTTTGAGACCCACGATGGCATGACGGAGGAGCGGCTTTACCAAAAGCTGTTTGCCACCCACTTCGGCCATCTGGCGATCATCTTCCTGTGGGCCTCTGGCAACGTCTTCCACATCGCCTGGCAGGGCAACTATGAGCAATGGGTGGCCAACCCCACCGGCGTCACGCCTATTGCCCACGCCATTTGGGATCCCCACTTTGGCAAGGCGGCAGTGGAGGCCTTCACCCAACCTGGTGGCGGTGGCCCTGTGAATGCGGCCTACTCTGGCCTCTACTACTGGTTCAACACCATTGGCCTACGCACCAACGGCGATCTCTACGCCGGCGCCATTGGCCTACTGCTACTAGCAGCGGTGTTCCTGTTTGCTGGCTGGCTGCACCTGCAGCCTCGCTTCCGCCCTAGCCTGAGCTGGTTTAAGAACGCCGAAGCCCGCCTCAACCACCACCTGGCCGGCCTGTTTGGCGTCAGCTCCTTGGCTTGGGCGGGCCACCTGATCCATGTGGCCATCCCCGAGTCCCGCGGTCAGCACGTAGGTTGGGACAACTTCCTCACCACCCTGCCCCACCCAGCAGGCCTGAAGCCGTTCTTCACCCTCAACTGGGGGGTGTACGCCCAGAACCCGGACACGGCCAACCACGTCTGGGGCACGGCAGAAGGGGCGGGCACGGCCATCCTTACCTTCTTGGGCGGCTTCAACCCCAACACCCAGTCTCTGTGGCTGACGGACATGGCCCACCACCACCTGGCCATTGCGGTGATCTTCATCGTGGCTGGGCACATGTATCGAACCAACTGGGGCATCGGCCACAGCATCCGCGAGATCCTGGGCGCCCATAACCCACCCAAGAACACTCCCTTTGGGGGCCTACTGGGCGAAGGGCACAAGGGCCTCTACGACACGGTCAACAACTCCCTGCACTTCCAATTGGCACTGGCTCTGGCCTGCTTGGGGGTGGTGACCTCGCTGGTGGCCCAGCATATGTACGCCCTCAACCCCTACGTGTTCATGTCCATGGATCACACCACGGAGGCGGCTCTCTACACCCATCACCAGTACATTGCTGGCTTCTTGATGGTAGGAGCTTTTGCTCACGGAGCCATCTTCCTGGTGCGGGACTACGATCCCGAGGCCAACAAGAACAACGTGCTGGCGCGGGTGCTGGATCACAAGGAGGCGATCATCTCCCACCTGAGCTGGGTGTCGCTATTCCTGGGCTTCCACACGCTGGGGCTGTACGTCCACAACGACGTCATGCAGGCCTTTGGCACGCCGGAGAAGCAAATCCTGATCGAGCCGGTGTTTGCCCAGTTCATCCAGGCCTCCCACGGCAAGATGCTCTATGGCATGAACGTGCTGTTGTCGGATCCCAACAGCATTGCCTCCACTGCTTGGCCCAACCACGGCAACGTGTGGCTGCCAGGCTGGCTGCAAGCCATTAACGACCCCAATGGGTTCCTCTTCCTGCCCATTGGCCCTGGGGACTTCCTAGTGCACCACGCCATTGCCCTAGGCCTGCACACCACCACGTTGATCCTGGTCAAGGGGGCGCTGGATGCCCGCGGCTCTAAGCTGATGCCGGACAAGAAAGACTTCGGCTACAGCTTCCCCTGCGACGGGCCGGGCCGGGGCGGCACCTGCGACATCTCGGCCTGGGATGCTTTCTACCTGGCCATGTTCTGGATGCTGAACACCATTGGCTGGGTCACCTTCTACTGGCACTGGAAGCACCTGGGGATCTGGAGCGGCAACACCGCCCAGTTCAACGAGAGCTCCACCTACCTCATGGGCTGGCTGCGGGACTACCTCTGGGCCAACTCCGCTCAGTTGATCAACGGCTACAACCCCTACGGGATGAACAACCTGTCGGTTTGGGCCTGGATGTTCCTGTTCGGCCACTTGGTGTGGGCCACGGGGTTCATGTTCCTCATCTCCTGGCGCGGCTACTGGCAAGAGCTGATCGAGACCTTGGTGTGGGCGCATGAGCGCACTCCCTTGGCTAACTTGATCCGCTGGAAGGATAAGCCAGTGGCCCTGTCGATTGTGCAAGGGCGCTTGGTGGGTCTAGCCCACTTCACAGTGGGGTACGTGCTGACCTACGCGGCCTTCCTCATCGCCTCGACGGCTTCCTTGTCGGGCTAACTGCCTAGCTAAAGCAACTCAGGGATCCCTAGGCGGGATCCCTTTTTTGCTGCTTGAACCTTGGATAGGAACTCGGTCAAGCTTTACATGGACTCGGGGGCACTTAGGCCAAGGATGCCAGTGAGCACGTTAAACAAGACCTGCCGCGTAGCTTGCACTAGTTGAATGCGGGCTTGCGCCAAGAGGGGATCCTCTTTCAAGAGAGGTAAAATGCGGCAGTTGTCGTAAAACTTGTTGAAATCGGCAGCAACGGCTTCTGCATAGCGGATGATTTTATGCGGGGCGCGCTCCTCGGCAGCGGCAATCAGCTCATCCGGCAGAGCCAACAGGCGCAACAGCAAGGCTCGCTCTTCGGGTTCTCTGTAGGGCAGTCTTCGTTGCTCCGTCAGGGCAACTTCGTCAGTTAGTTTCACTTTTTCTTCCTCCTGTAACCGCCGCAACAGGGTACAGCAGCGGGCGTGGCTGTAGTGGACATAGACCACTGGGTTATCGAAAGTTTGCTTGACAGCTAAATCCAAATCAAAGTTGATGGGACTGTCCATGCTGCTGCTGAGCAAAAACCAGCGCGCTGCGTCGACCCCCACGCCAATTTCTGGATCTTCGATGAGATCGTTTAGCGAAACAAAATTGCCAGTGCGCTTGGACATGCGCACTTCGACCTTCTCTCCAGTTTCCGGGTCAGCTTTAAACAACTTGACAAATTGGCCAATCAGGATTTCCAGCTTCACCTCTGGGTTGAAGGCCGCCACCGCTGCCCTCAGGCGACCAATATAGCCATGGTGATCCGAGCCAAGGATGTTGATCAGCCGCTGGTAGCCCCGCCGGACTTTGTCGCGGTGGTAAGCGATATCAGCCGCTAGGTAGGTAAACGAGCCATCAGCCTTCTGCACCACCCGATCCTTGTCGTCGCCAAATTCTTGGGTTTTGAAGTAAACGGCCTCCTCGGCCCCTAGCTTGGGATCCTCGCCTCGCGGCGCTCTAGCCCTATAGAGAAAACCGCGCTCTTGCAGCTCTTGCAAAGCCTGCTGGATAGCGCTCAGGCCCGTCTGGGGATCTGGCGTATGCAAGCAGCGCTCGCTAAACCAGTGATCGAACTCGGTGCGCAACTGCTGTAGGGTCTGCTTTTGCCAGGCCAGGATTTCCTCATAAGCAAACTCTATGTATTCCTCTAGGCTGGCTGGCAGAGGGCGGATCCCAGCCTGCACTTGCTCCAGCAGCCGCCGAGCAATATCGATCAAGTAGCTGCCGTGATAGCCGTCCTCTGGCAGAGCCACTTCTTCGCCCTGGAGTTGCCGCACCCGCACCTCTAGAGACTGACCTAAGAGCCGCATCTGATTGCCGGCATCGTTAATGTAGAACTCCCGCTCCACTTGGTGGCCTGTCCAGCGCAGCAGGTTAGCCAGGGTGGAGCCAACCGCCGCCCAGCGGCCATGCCCTACGTGCAGCGGACCTGTCGGGTTGGCGGAAACATATTCCAGCAAAATGCGCTCAGGATGGGGGGTAGCTGTTTTGCCAAAGTCGTCCCCCAACCTCAACAACTCTTGCAGTCGCCTGGCCAAAAAGGGATCCCCAAGCCGAAAGTTGAGGTACCCTCCCCCTGCCACCTCAGTTTCAATATCCGGCAAATCCAGGTGTTTTTGCAGGGTTTGAGCAATCTGAGCCGGCGCTAGGCGGCAGAGCTTGGCCATTCCCAAGGGAGTGGGACAGGCGTAATCGCCATAGCGAGGATCGCTGGGGATCTGAACAACTGGCACCACGCCGGCTGCCCGCTCGGGAGTCAAGGATCCCAGTTGCCCTGCTGCGGCTGCCCGTTGAATGCTTTCGGCTACGGCAGCGGTGAGAAAGCGAATCAGGGAGGTGGATAGGGACTGGGTGACCATGGCTGAGGGTACCAAGACAACTCTGCGAAAGCTCAACTAGGCAGCAGCGTGTCTCTTGATTTTGACACAACTGCCTCCTCTCTGCTCCAGCCGGCCTGGTTCTAGGGAGTGAAGACCAAAATCCTGCCGTCTTGAGGATGGCAATTTCCAACGGATGAGAGCAGTCTGCCTTGCCGCGAAGCAGTTGCGGCTACACCTCTTGTTTTGATTGCCCTGCGCTGCGCAAGAGGCGTTCAGGGGCCTTCACCTCAGCCACCGCCAAAATTACGGCGTGAAGTCTGTTGCTACTTAATGCTGACTGTAACCACCGGCACTTTACCTGTAGACAAGAAACTTTGTCTTCCAGTGAAATTAAGCAGGCTAACTCCATCGGCTTGGCAAGGTCTAGTAAGCTTGCCGATTGGGCTCGCCAAAAGGCTGCTAGCAACAGATAAACGGTAACAACAAGTAACGGCTGACTAAAGCTGGTAGTGATCCCAAAAAAAAGCTGAATAAGTTTCGTGAGACAGGAAATCCCTTCTACCTTAGAGGAGATCAGTAGGGGACAAGCGCCCTTGGAGACCTTTGTTTTGATTAAGCAAGTGCCCGATCCCAACAGCAAAACGGGCGTCAACAGCGATGGCACCATTGACCGGGCCAAGGCCAAGCGGATGTTAAACCCCTTTGATCGCTATGCCCTGGAAGCGGCTCTACAAACCAAACGCCAGCACGGGGCCAGGGTGACGGCAATCACCATGGGGCCACCGCCAGCCATCGAGGTACTTTACGAGGCCATTGCCCACGGCGTGGATCGGGGCATTCTGATAACCGATCGCCGCCTCGCTGCTTCCGATACCTTGGCCACTGCCTACACCTTGGCCCAGACAGTTCGCTATGCGGGCCAGCCGGATATCCTCTTCTGCGGGCTCCAGACCACCGACGGCGATACAGCCCAAGTGGGGCCCCAGTTGGCGGAGCGGCTGGGGATCCCTCAGGTTACCTATTGCGAGGCCTTCGAGATCCAAGAGGGGATCTTGGTGGCGCGGCGGGCTATCGAAGGAGGATCCCAGACAGTAAGGGTGCCCTTGCCGGTTCTGGTTACAGTGGCCAACACAGCGCGACGCTTGGCCTACCCTACCCTGCGCGGCATGCAGCGGGTGCAGCGGCTCATGCGGGACGAGGCAGCACGGGCTGAGGTCATCCAGATTCTTAGCCTAGACGACATAGGGGCCGATCCAGATCGCTGTGGCCTCAAGGGATCCCCGACCATTGTGGCCGCTACCGAAAAAGTTGGGGAGATGGGCGGCCGGTGTCAAGTTTTTCAGGGGCAGCCGCTGCCCCAACTGGTGCAACAACTCACCCAAGCCGTTGACTTGTTCCGCTACACCCTGACCTTCTAGCTTCCCCACCCCAAGAGGAGTCCCAACTTATGGATAGCAAGCGGGTAGTGGTCTTTGCCGAGCAAGTAGACGGGGAGCTACAGCCCATCGCTCTGGAGTTGTTAGGAGCGGGGCGACGGCTAGCGGACAAGCTAGGAGGGATCCTGAGTGCCCTTGTCCTTGGGCACAACATCGCCCACTTGCCCTCCCTTCTCATCGGCCACGGGGCGGATCAAGTCTTCATTGCCGATCATCCAGAGCTGGCTCAATACCGCACTCTGCCTTACCGCCGCGTCATCGTGGATCTCATCAAAAGCTGGCCTCAGCCGCCCCACATCCTGCTGTTTGGGGCCACCACTACTGGCCGCGACTTGGCCCCCCGCTTGGCAGCCCACCTGGAAACGGGCTTGACCGCCGATTGCACCGAGCTGGACATCGGCCCCTTTGAGTACACCAACAGCAGAGATCCCAGCAAGGCTGGCTTCTTCCCCGCCTGCCTGTACGCCATTCGGCCCAGCTTTGGCGAATCGCTCAAAGCCCGCATTCTTGGACCTTGGAAGAATCCGCAAATGGCCACGGTGCGCCCTGGGGTGATGCTGCCCCTGCCATGGGACGGATCCCGCCAGGGGGAGGTGATCCCGGTGCCGGTTAACCTGAAGCCGGAGGATCTGAAGTTGCACATTGTGGAAACGGTGCGCAACCTCTCTCAGGCAGTGGATCTCAGCCGCGCCAAAGTCATCGTTGCAGGCGGCTACGGCCTGGGATGCGCGGAAGGCTTTGAGCTGATGAGGGAGCTAGCCGCCTGTTTCCCCAACAGCGCCGTTGGCTCTTCTCGCAAGGCTGTCGATGCCGGCTGGATCCCCTATGCCCATCAGGTAGGCCAAACGGGGAAAACTGTCCGTCCCCAGCTCTACATTGCCTGTGGCATCTCGGGAGCCATCCAGCACCGAGTTGGCATGGACAAGTCCCAGCTCATCATCGCCATCAACAAGGACAGCTCCGCCCCCATCTTCAAATTTGCCCACTACGGCATTGTGGGGGATCTCTACCAGGTGGTGCCAGAGCTAATTCGGCACCTGAAACAGGCTCAGGAGGAGAGGCGAGAAGGAGCCAATGTCCAACAACCCTTCCAGCAGCGGCTCCCTCTTCTACAAAGGCCCTAGAAAGACGGGTGTAGGGCCATCGTTAGCAGACCCTGCTGCCCCAGCAACAGCTCCCGCAACAGGGTTACTAGGCCCACCCAAACCACAGGCGCCATGTCCACACCCCCTAGAGGCGGGATCAGGCGGCGTGTCGGGCGCAACAGAAACTCGGTTAGGCCGACCACCAGGGAGTAGGGAAGGCGGGAAGTATCCAGTTGCGGATACCAGGACAGGAAAATGCGCAGCACAAACAGCACGGTGTAGGTTGCCAACAGCGGACCTAGCACCCAGGCAGCGAATATCGGCAGCATACGTCTTGCAGGAACTAGGGGATTCGGAGCCCAACGGGGATGTAGGCGCTCGGCTCTAACCTTAGACTCAGCTTCTTAAAACTTTAACTCCATTTCCAAGATAGTCCTACAGGCAGCCGTTAGAGACTAGCGCCATAATGGTCGTATCTTACTGACTGCAGGGAGGGATCCCATGCAGGGAAGACTCCAAGAGATCGATATCCGCAGCATTCTCCAGCTGATCGAGTTGGGCCAGCGCACCGGCGAACTTTTCGTGGAGGCAAACTCTTCCCTCTACTGGTTTATCTTCTTCCTCAATGGGCGGATCATCTATGCCTCTGAAGGCGAAGGCAACGTTGCTCGTCTCAGGGACTACCTGCGCCGCTTCCAGCTCGAAGCTGCCTTAGACGAAATTCAAATGCCACCCAAAGCAGCGGTGAATATCCCCGAGTACAGCCGCCTCTGGTCTTTGCTGGAAAGCCACAAGCTCAACCCCAACCAAGGTAAGCAAATCCTGCTGGGCATGGTGCGGGAAGTCCTCTTTGATCTGCTCAGCCTTCACCACGGCTCCTTTATTTTCGAGGCCGGCCCTCCTCTGGCCCCCCAACTGACCACCTTCCCGGTCACTTCCCTGCTCACTGAGATGGTGACCCAAGTGCAGGAGTGGAAGAAGCTGCATCCCTACATCCAGACTCCCAACCAAGCCCCCACCATCGTCAACCCCCTGCCCCTCCAGCAAACCCTGCCAGCCGCCGTCTTCAAAGCTCTGAGTGAGTGGTCGGACGGCAAAACCAGCATTCGCCAGATGGCCCGCTACCTGGGCCGAGACATCCTGCTAGTGGCCAAAGCCTTCTATCCCTATGTGCAGCAGGGGGCAATCCACCTGTCCGAGCCTGTCCCCCTTGCTGGTCCCAAGCCTAGTAGACCCCTCAAACCTAGCGACAAGCCTGCTCACATCCTCTGCATCGACGATTCCATGGCCATCCAAAAAACTGTGGAGTTCATCCTGCAAAACGAGGGCTACCAGGTTACTACCATTGGCAATCCCCTCAAAGCTCTGGGACAGGTGTTTCTCCTCAACCCCGACATGATTCTCTGCGATGTGGCCATGCCCAAGCTGGATGGGTATGAGCTATGCGCCATGTTGCGCAAATCCAGCCAGTTCCATGAAACCCCCATCGTGATGCTCACCGGCAAGGATGGTTTTGCTGACCGAATTAAAGCCCGCATGGCGGGAGCCAACGAGTTTCTGGGCAAGCCCTTTTCTGAGAAGGAGTTGTTGACCGTCGTCGAATCCTACGTGGGCCCACCTCCCAAACAGGGCGGCGAATAGAATCAAACGGGAGAGGGAATACCGGACGGAGGAATGCCGCATCGAAACAATAGGGGTAGCACGGCTGGCCCACAGCCCCAGAGCTGAGCAATAGGCTTCAGTCGCAGCAGGCCAACGGCTGGGGGGTGCAAGCGATGGTCAAAGTGATAGTGGATAACCAGTTACCTACCTGGAGGCCACGCAGGAACGGCTACGAAGTGCTCCGGTGAAAGGAAATGAAAGCACCCGACATGTTTGCGGAGTCTTTGCTCCACCAATTAGGTTAATGGTTAAGAGATCAAGGAGACCGGCCAAAAATGAGTCGCATTTTGGTGGTAGAAGATAGCCAATCCCAGCGGGAGATGATCAGTAAGCTGCTGCAGGAAAACGGCTTCGAGGTCATGACCGTGGAAGATGGAGTGGAAGCTGTAGAGGCGGTAAAGCAGAACAAACCCGACCTGATTGTGCTGGACATCGTCATGCCCCGCATGAACGGCTACGAGGTGTGCCGTCTTCTCAAAGCTGACCCGCTTACTCAGAACACTCCAATTGTCATGTGCTCTTCCAAGGGTGAGGAAGCCGACCGCTACTGGGGGCTGCGCCAGGGAGCAGATGCCTATGTCGTCAAGCCTTTTCAGCCGCAGGAACTGGTGGGTACGATTAAGCGATTACTAAGAGGCTAGCCCGCTTCCTGAGCAAGGGAGCGGTGGCCACCTCTCCACAGGATCATCCACAGGGGGGAGCATCATGGTGGGGGATCTGGACTTATTGATGGGGGACGAAACCCAAGAATTGAGAGAAATTGAGGCTCCTGAAGGTGAGCTATTCCTGAAATTCAAGGTTGCTACCGGCGAAGAATTTGCATTGCCGGCAGTATCAATTGTGGAAGTGATGAGCATTGGCCCTGAGAAGATTACCCCCATGCCCAATGTGGTACCGGTTTTGCTGGGCACACTCAACTTGCGGGGTGAAGTGATCTGGGTTGCAGACCTGGGGCAATTCTTGGGGATCAGTCCTCCCCTCAATCTTGAGCGTGCCGAGCTGCCTGTGGTGGCTGTGATGGATCAACAGGATTTGCTGATGGGATTGGCTGTGGACTCCATTGGGGGCATGGAGTGGCTCAAGACGGAATCGCTGCAACCTGTTCAGAAGGCTCCTGAGTCGCTAGCTCCCTTCTTGCGCGGAGAATGGGTGATGCCAGAGACAGGGGCTCACTTGCCGTTCCTGGATCCGTCGGCCATCCTGAAATCTAATCGTTGGGGCTGATGAGGAGCCGCCTATAAGTTCGCCAGGAAAAGGAGGATGTATAGTTCTTATCGAGATTGCTCCCTAGACAGGGGAAACAGCTTGGAGCCTGTTCCCAAGAGATTTGCCCCAAGCTTGCTGGGGATGTGTTGCGCTAGCTCTTGCCCCCAAAGCTTTAGGGTTGGAGGGGAAAAGCAGTCCATGAGCATATTACTACAGCTTTATGGCGACCTAGCGACTTTGAGGGGTTGGTATGGGGTGAGTTCTGTGCATTGAGGCTAAAGCAGTCCCAGAGGTAGCCAAGCAGGGAAGGGAGGAGCCATGGTTTCCAGCGCAAACAATCAGAGAGACTTCGCTGAGGGAATGGTTGCCTTTTGGCGGGGAGACTACGCTGAGGCAGTGCGTCTATTCAGCCAGGTGGCCGCTGCTCAACCTCAGGATACGGCGGTCAAGCTGTTGCTGGCTTCGGCCCAGAAGCAAGCAGGGCAACTGCGGGAAGCCCGCCATACCTACGATACCATCCTCAAAACGGCCAGCGATCCTGAGGATCTGGAAGCAGCCCGTAGGGGCCTGGAGGAGCTGTTGCAGGTGGCGCCGGAGCTAGCAGAGGCTCCCCCTTTACCGCAGGAGGACGATCTTCAGCCTCGGGAGGGGTTTGCTGCTCAACTGGAGGAGTCGGATCCCTTTTCCCAGTTTGCGTTTGAGGAGAGGAGAGAAGCTGGGGCCGATCCCCTTGCTGCGGAGAGCAACAGCTTTGGAGAATTTGCCGAACCTTCCGAGACGAGACTCTCAATGGAGCCAGCAGCCCCGTTGGGCTCCTCTCAGCCCCTGCCCACGACTCCTCGAACAACGGGAGGGGGTGTGAAGCAACCTCAGGCAGAGCCGATGCTCGAGGACGACTTTGCCTTCCTCAACGAGTTTGAGCAACAGCCGCAAGATCTGGAAAGCGATGCTGTTACTCAATTGGCTAGCGGTGCCGATTTTCCCGAGGAGATGGGCTTTTCTCTACCCACTTTTGAGGAAGGGGGATCCCTAGAGGGGAGCTTGCCAACGGAATTGGCCGCCCCCATGAGCGAGCCGATCCCTGCGCCCGATGAAGATACAGCCAGCGCTGGCTCTACGCTTTTTGAGCTTGACGAGCTGGACAACTTGGATCGCGAACTGGCCGGCACAGGCAGGAGCGAGCCGGCGGCCCTTGGCGCCGATGAGGGCAAGACGGGAGAAACGGCTAGAACGCTACAAAGCTTGCCGACTCTCTCCGTTCCTCTCCCCAGCATACCTAGAGGGGAACTGCCTAGCCGACTGACAGCCAATCAGCTAACCCTGGCGCTGATGCAAGGGGTGGTCAGTTTGGCTGCCGGCTTGGCCATTGGCTTAGGGATCCCAGCCAACGGTGGAGCCCGCCTGCTGGCCGGCGTAGTTGGCGGGGGGGTCATTGGCACAGGAGTTGGGGCTGTCCTTGCCTCCCGCCATGCCCAGCGCCTTCGCGCCACTACCCAAGAGCTGGCCGGACACTTTGCCGCCCTGGCCCAGGGGAATTATTCCGTGCGGGCAGAGGCGAGAGGAGATGACGAGCTGGGGCGCTTGGCCGACAGCTTCAACCGGATGGCTGCTGCCCTGGAGGCCCATTTTGCTGACCTCAGCCAGCGGGCTGCTGAACAGGGGCAGGCTAAGGAAGACTTGCAACGCCAAGTGATCCGCCTCCTGGACGATGTGGAGGGGGCAGCCCGCGGGGACTTGACGGTGCGGGCGGAGGTTACCGCTGACGTGCTCGGAGCTGTTGCTGACTCTTTCAACCTGACCATTAGAAGCCTGCGGGACATCGTGATTCAAGTGAAGCGGGCCGCAGCCGCTGTGAACGATGCAGCTTTACAGAGCGAGGACTTTGCCCGCAACCTTTCTGCCGACGCCCTGCGCCAGGCGGAGGAGATTTCCAACTCCCTCAACTCCATTCAGGAGATGACAGACTCCATTCAGGAGGTGGCTGGCAATGCTCGCGAGGCAGCCAATGTCGCTGCCCAGGCTACAGAAGCAGCTGCCCGAGGCGGAGAAGCCGTGGATCGCACGGTGGCCAGCATCCTGGAGATTCGGGAAGTGGCAGCAGAGGCGACCCGCAAGGTGAAACGCTTGGCAGAATCCTCCCAGGAGATCTCCAAGATTGTGGCTTTGATCTCACAAATTGCCTCGCGCACCAACCTGCTTGCCCTCAACGCCAGTATCGAGGCCGCGCGGGCCGGCGAGGCGGGACGGGGCTTTGCCATTGTGGCCGATGAGGTGCGGCAACTGGCTGACCGAGCCGCCAAAGCTTCGAAAGAGATCGAGCAGATTGTGCTGCAGATCCAGTCGGAGACCAGCAACGTCATGACAGCCATGGAAGAGGGAACCCAGGTGGTGATCGAGGGAACAAGGCGGGCTGAGCAGGCCAAAAACAGTCTGGACGAGATCATCGAGGTCAGCCACCAGATTGATAGGTTGGTGCGGGCCATTTCTCAGGCTACCGTACAACAAACAGAGACCTCTCGCGCTGTGGCCCACCTCATGCAATCGGTGGCGCTGACAGCCAACGAGACATCCGAAGAGGCGCAGAAAGTGGCTGCTTCGCTGCAGCAGTTGGTGGGCATTGCCCGTGAGCTTCAAGCTTCCGTGGGTCGCTTCCGAGTGGGAGATGAATGAGCAAATTTGCCTGGCTCGCGGGCACTCTAGGGAGTAAGGATCCCGAGTCTCCTTGGGAGCCCCCTGCCAATCAGCGCAGAGGCAAGTTTTCCTGTGTCCAATTTGTTACTACTAAAACTGTGGGCCGTAGGAGGAGCCTCCTGCCATGAATGAAGAAGCACAAAAGCGGATTCTCAACTATTTCATCGAAGAGGCCCGCGACCACTTGGCCACTATCGAGCAAGGGCTCCTCAGCTTGCGGGACACGGTCGGCGACCCTGAGCAAATCAATGAGCTATTCCGAGCTGCTCACTCCATCAAGGGGGGAGCAGCCATGCTGGGCCTTACCAGCATTCAGCGAACAGCCCACCGCCTAGAAGACTTCTTTAACATCTTTCGCTCTCGTCCGGGCGAGGTGCCAGTGGATCAGCACCTGGAAACACTGCTGCTGCAGGTCTTTGATGGTCTGACGGCGCTCTTGGACGAGCTGCAGAGCCCCCAAGGCCTCACCCAGGAGTTCAGCGCTTCCACTTTGGCAGGATTGGAGCCAGTTTTTCAGGAGGCCGAAAAGCACATTCGCAGTCTTCTGGGCGAAGGCCCCCCCTCCATTCCCGCTCCGGCTGTTGCCCCGCCGTCGGCAGCTCGCAGCCTTCAGCAGGAGATGGTGGAAGTGGTGCCGCAGCAGTTGCGGCAGATGTTGGAGCTGTTCAAGCAAGGGGATCAGCCGGGCGTGCGCGAGCAGTTGCGGGAGGCAAATGCCGTCCTCAAGCAAGTCGGGCAAACTCATCACTTGAAAGGTTGGCAACAGCTCACAGAAACTTTCGAGCAAGCGCTGGGCAACCCCAATGCCGATCTGCGAACGCTGGCGTTGATTGCCCTGCGGGACTTCAAGCAAGGGCAGCAGTTGATCTTGGCAGGCAGGGCTGAGGAGGTGAGTGCCTCGGCAGAATTGCAGCAGCTGGCCCGCCCGGCAGCGCCGGCTGCACCCCCTGATCCCTTGGACGTGGTGATCCAGCAGCGGATCCCGGCCCTACTGCGCCAGATGCTGGAGCTGTTCAAACGGCCCGACGACCCCGCTACGCGGCCCGCCTTGCAGAGCATCGCCCAATCCCTGCAGGAGGTGGGGCAAGCCGAGGGTGTGGATCTGGGCGGCTGGACAGCCCTAGCGCGCCTGGTTGGGGAGATTTTGGCAGATCCTGCCCAAGATTTACGGCAGGTGGCTCTGCCAGTGTTGCGAGATCTCAAGCAGGGCCACCAGGCTCTGGCTAGCGGAGCAGCCCAGAGCATCCAGCCCTCTGCAGAGTTGTTGGCCTTCCGCCGCGTGCCGACAGTTGCTGAGGAGGCTGAGTCAGAACTGTCCTCTGCCGAACCCGAGGCTGTCCTCTCTGCTCCGGCTCTAAGCCAAGAATCTGGGTTAGAGGAAGCCCTAGAAGCCGAAAGCCAAGAAACAGAACACCCAGAGCTAGGCCGGCCGGAGAGGCTTGCCGAGAAGGGGATAGAGGAAGACGGGCAAGCGGCCGCCGACCTTGCCCAAGAAGGCCTTGCTGGCTCCGCAGAGATGAACTGGCTTCAGGAGGAGGGGGCGCCACAAGCCGACTGGGCCGTGGGTGGAGGTGACTTCGACGCCACTCCCTTGAGTTTGGAGGAAGAAGTCTCCTTGGCCTTTGAGGAGCTGTTTGCCAACGCGGAACAGCTATCCGATATCGAAGAACTTCCACCAGAGCTGATCCCTCCTGCCTCTGAACTCTCCTCAGCAGCGTTCGAGGAGCTCATCCCAGAAGAGAGGAGAGCGGAAGCAGATCTGGCAGCGCTGTTTGCGGAAGTGGTGGGCGAAGCCACAGCGGAGGCTGGCTCTGCTGAGCGGACAGAGGCTGAGGACACAGGTCAAGCTCTCTGGAACGTCACCGAAGAGGAGTTGACGGCCCAAGCACCTGCGGAAAGGCCTACGGCGAGCCTCGACTTTGCGGCTGCAAGTGGTGGAGTGGAGGCCCCGTTTGAGCTGGAGGAGCTAGCCGTTGAGAGTTCTCCCTTGCCTGACTTGGAGTCAACTCCCAGGGTGGAGCCTTGGGCAGAGGTCGAGGAGGGATCCCCTGCCGAGGAGAGCCTAGAGGATCTTCTTGGGGCGGCAGAGCTGGCCTGGTCGGAAGCAGCCGAGCAGTCTGAAAGCCTCGAGGAGCCAGAGGTTGCGGCAGCCCAGGGCTTCACGGCTGAGCTGAGCCTGGCTGAGCTCTTGGCTAGTGAGACGGTGGAGGCCCCAGAAAACCAGGAGGAGTGGGCGCTCCTGGCGCAGATGTTCCCAGCCCCAGAAGAGGAGCCTTCTGCAGCAGCTGCTGCCTCCTTCTCGGAGGATTCTCTCAACCGTCTCGAGGTGTTGTTTGCCGAGGAGGCCGAGGCCGAAGAGCTGGGCAGGGGGGCTGGCGAACCTTCATCGGCTGTGGATACTGATGGCGACAGCCAGATCGATCTGGAGGAGCTGAGCCGGTTCTTTGCCGCAGCGGCAGACACGCAGGAAGGAGCCCCCCTGGCTGACCTAGAAGCCTCGCCAGCAAGCAACTTAGCTGCAGAAGTTCCGCCAGAGGTAGCAGAGGAGGGTAGGGCTCTGCAGTCAGCAGAGGAAGACCTGGCCAGGCAACTGGAAAGCCTGTTTGCCGAGGATGAGCCCTTGGCCGCCCTGGGCGCAACTGTGGCTGAGGGCAAGATGCAGACCCCGGCAGAAGCAGCTTTAGAAGGCTCTTCCAGCCCTAGCCTGGACGATCTGGCTGCTCTCTTTGATGCTGCTGAACCAGCAGTGACTCCTAAGCTGGAAGAGGCTACTGCTCCCCCTGCAGAAGCCGCCAGCGACTTCGCAGCCCAACTGGAATTGCTCCTAGGCGACCTCGAGGTCGCTCCCCAGGCTCCTCCTGCGCCTTCTCCCCCTGCTGTTACTGCTCCAGCAGCCACCCCAGCAGTACCCGCTACGCCAGCAACACCGGCCAGCCGACGGGCTGCCCTAGGTAGCTCTGTAATGCGGGTGGAGGTGCGTCACCTGGACTTCATCAACAACTTGGTGGGAGAGCTGGTTGTTATTCGCAATAGCATAGAGCAAAACCAAACTCGCCTGCGCCAATTTCTCGATGGCCTATTGAGCCGTGTCCAGCAGCTTGGGGAGCTGGGCCAGCGCATGCGGGATCAGTACGACCGCTCCCTGCTGGAAGCAGCGCTGTTTTCTGGCCGCAGGAGCACGGCAGCAGTGGGCTCCAGTCGCAACGGCGAGGGATCCAGCCGCGCCAGAGTAGGTCACTCCACAGGCCAGGAGTTTGACAAGCTAGAGATGGACCAGTTTACGGCCTTCCACGCCCTGGCCCAGGAGATTATCGAGCTCATTGTGCGGGTGCGTGAGTCTTCCTCCGACATTGAGTTTGCCGTGAATGAGGCGGAGCAGATTGCCCGCCAGTTCCGGCAGGTCACCGCCCAACTGCAAGAGGGCCTGAACCGAGCGCGCATGGTGCCTTTTGCGCAAATTGCCGACCGCTTGCCCCGAGCTGTTCGCGACCTCTCCCTCAAAACCGGTAAGCAGGCCAGCCTGGTGGTGGAAGGCCGGGACACCCTTATCGACAAGGCCATTCTGGAAGAGCTCTCCGACCCGCTAACCCACCTGGTGAACAACGCCCTGGTGCACGGGATCGAGCCGCCGGAAGAGCGGCGCCGCTTGGGCAAGCCCCCTGAGGGCAAGATTACCGTCAAGGCTTTCTACCAGGGCAACCAAGCCATCATTGTCGTCTCTGACGACGGGGCGGGGATCCCGGTGGAGAAGGTCAAGGCCAAGGCGCAAAGGTTGGGGCTGCTGTCAGAGGAAGCAACCGAAGACGAGGTATTTGGGGTTCTCTTCCACCCCGGCTTCAGCAGCCGTGAGGCTAGCGAGGTAGACGATCTGGCTGGGCGAGGGGTTGGCTTGGATGTGGTGCGGCGCAACATCACTGCACTGCGCGGCAGCATTCAGGTGGATTCTGTGCGCGGCAGGGGCACCACCTTCACCATCTGCCTGCCGCTCACTCTAAGCATTTCCAAGGCGATGGTGTGTGTCAGCGACAAGGCCCTGATTGCCTTCCCCCTCGACGGCGTGGAGGAGATGCTGGATGTTCCCGTCGACGCCGTGCAGCCTGATGAGCAGGGACGGCCCACCATTCCCTGGCGGGATCAGCGTCTTCCCTTCCAGCCCCTCTCCAGCTTGTTGTCCTACAGCCGCAGCCACAGCCGCAGCCGCTCTGAGGTCTATACCGTCACCCAGGATGAGGGTATCATTCCCATCGTTGTCCTCCAAAGTGCGGGCCAGTACCTTGCTCTGCAGGTGGACAGCTTTGTGGAAGAGCAGGAGATCGTGATCAAGCAACTGCGCGGCCCTGTGCCCAAACCGCCGGGAATCTCTGGGGTAACGGTGTTGGGGAACGGGCGGGTGCTGCCGATTGCGGACGTCCTCGAGCTGGTGGATATGGCTCAAGGCCGCCGTCGCGATCTCAGCCGCCTCTGGGCAGAGCGTCGCGCTGAGGAGCCAAGGGCCGAGGAAACCCATCAGACCACGGTGCTCATTGTGGACGACTCGATTACCGTGCGAGAGCTGCTCTCCATGTCCTTCCAAAAGGTGGGCTACCGGGTGGAGCAGGCCCGCGATGGCCAGGATGCCTGGGAAAAGCTGCGTGGCGGCTTGCGCTGCGATCTTGTCTTCTGCGACATCGAGATGCCGCGCATGGACGGTCTAGAGTTGCTCTCCCGCATACGGGCAGACAGCAACCTCAAGCATATTCCGGTAGCTATGCTCACCTCGCGGGGGGCAGAACGACACCGGCAAACAGCCCGGGAGCTGGGGGCCACTGCCTACTTCACCAAGCCTTACCTGGAGGAGGAGCTGCTCAGCGCTGCTGCCCGCATGCTGCAAGGGGAGCAGTTGTTGAAGCCTGCCCCCCCTTCCTGAAGGGGCGACGCCAGGATCGCCAAAGGGCTTGACTCCAGAGGGGATTGGAAGGTGTAGGATATTGGCCTGTTGTCCTCGGAGGGAAGTGGCGATGCGCCTGACTGTCTGGGCTCTCATCCTGGCTGGTGGGTTTGTCCTGGGGGCTTCCTGGGCTGGCAGGGAGCTGGAGGCAACTGCTCATGAGAGCAAGGGGAAGGGGGAGCTCTCGATCCATAGAGCTCATCGGATAAGCCTAGGCCCTGCCAACGAATCCTTCGACCTGCGGTTTCTGGATGCGATGATCCTCCACCACGAGGGAGCGGTGAGCATGGCCGCGGAGGCCCTGCAAAAATCCCGGCGGCGGGAAATTCGTCAGTTAGCCAAGGATATCATGGCTGCCCAGAGCCAAGAAATCAAGCAGATGCAAGGCTGGCGGCTGAGCTGGTACCCGCAAGCTCCCCGGGATCCCGTCATGTGGCATGAAGAGATGGGCCACCAGATGGCCATGACTCCGGAGATGGCTGCTGCCATGCGCATGGATACCAACCTGGGATCCGCTGACCCTGAGTTTGACCTGCGCTTCCTGCAAGCCATGATCCAGCACCACGAAGGAGCCCTGGTCATGGCTAGAGAGGCTCTGGAAAAATCCAAGCGCCTCGAGATTCGGCAACTGGCAACAGCCATTGTCACTACCCAGCAGGCGGAGATTGAGCAAATGCGGGCCTGGCAAAAGCGGTGGTATCGGCGGTAGGGCCGCTGGGATAGAAAGATGAGGGGATGCGAGCAAGACCAGCTCTTACGGCTGCCCGCAGCACCCAAAGGATTCCTCCGCATTGCCAATGGCCCTGGAGCTGCCCTCCCTCCCTCAACACCCCGATTTGCTTCCACCGGTTCGCCAAGACCGGAGATCCCGCTGGCTGGCAGGGCTAGCTGTTTTGCTGCTGTGCTTGGGATCCCCCAACCGCTGGTTGCACTGGTTCCCAGGGGCACTACTGGGCCTAGCACCCCTGTTTTACCTCTGCGAACAGCAACAGGGGTGGAGGCGGTGGCGTTTGGCCTATGGCCTGTGGTTTTGCGTGTGCCTGTACGCCTTCTGGGTGGATCCCTTCTCCCTTCAAGTGCTCAGCGCCTGGGAAGTCTTGGGGGGAGTGGTGGTGGCCCCCCTGATTCCTCTGTTTTTCACAACGGCCACAGTTTTAAGTTTGCAGTGGAGCCAGCCGCTTCCCCCCTGGGCCCGTCCTCTAGGGGTAGCCACGGTCTGGACAGGGCTAGATGGGCTGCTGGGCCTGCTCCGCTGGCCGATTCCCTTCCACTGGGGATCCCTGCTGTTCGATTGGCCGCTGGGGATCCAAGTGGCTGATCTAGCGGGGATCTGGGGGGTGACCTTTTTTGCGGTCTTCGTCAACGGCGTGCTCTGGCAGTTGGCCCTCCAGCTTCCCCAGCTGTCCTTGCGGGGGGTGCTGAGTGCAGGGCGCAGAAACCCGGATTTCTGGCGGATCTTGGCCTGCGGCCTGGCTCTAGCAGGGCCAGTCTTGGCCTACGGGAGCGTGCGGCTGGCCTATTTCGATGTCCTGGCGGCAAGAGGAGGGAATCCCAGCTTTCGCGTGGGGACGGTGCAGCAGGTGGCCTGGCTAGAAGCCGATCGCAGTTGGGACTACCGCAGCCAGCGCTACCGCGAGCTGCACCAGCTTTCGGCCCAAGCGGTGGCCGAGGGGGCCCAGTTGGTGATCTGGCCAGAAGGAGCGCTGCGGGCCCGCCTGCTGAACACCCCGCTACAGCCCTATGTGATCGAGCCCATGCAAGCCATCCTTCCCCCTGAAGGGGCCTTGATTACCGGGGCAACGGAGCCCGATCCCCGAACGGTACATCTGCCAGAGGAGGAGCAGCGGTTTTTCAACACAGCCCTCCTCTTCAACGCCCAGGGCCAGGTGCAGGATTGGTTTGGCAAGCAGTGGATCTTCCCCTACTTCGAGTCGGGCCGCTACGTGCCCTCTCCCGATGGCTATCGGCCGCTAGCAGGAGGAGAGCTGTTTGGGCCTTTGGGGGTGATGATCTGCCTGGAGAGCGTCTTGCCTGCCCCCAGCCGAGCTCTAACTCGTGCGGGAGCGGAGTCGTTGATCGTGATCTCCGACAGCAGCTGGTTTGGCAACAGCCACTGGCCCATGCTCCACGGCCGGCTTTCGGTCTTTCGGGCGGTTGAAAACCGGCGCAGCGTGGTTTTTGTCAACAACACCGGCGGCAACTTGGTGGTGGATCCCTCCGGTCGAATACAACGCGTGGGCCCGATTTTTCAGCGCGGAGTGGTTACTGGAGAGGTGAGGCGGCAATCCCAGCTAACCTTCTACACGCGCACAGGCGACTGGCTGGCCTGGTTGACCTTAGGCCTTTCTCTGGGATTGAAGGCCTGGGGATCCCGAGCCAAGCCAGGATACGCTAAAATTCCCAGGTAGGGTTAGGGCTTTGCGGCAGGCAGTGCCTAGCTCCGCTTAAATGGAATCCGAGCCCTCCTTGCTGATGTAGCTCAGTTGGTAGAGCAGCTCACTCGTAATGAGCAGGTCATCGGTTCGAGTCCGATCATCAGCTTCAAAACCTGCCTTAGCTTTACAAGGGCTGTGGGGCGGGAGGGGCTGCCCCCTAAGGTTGGCTAGGTGATCAAGCTGTCTCCTTACCTTCCCGGCCGCAGTTTTTGGCCATGACAACCCCTTTTCCTTGGCCCTACCGCACCCCTGGCATTCCAGACTCTGCCTTTGAGCGGATCCCGGGGATCCCTATGAGCCCCCGCGAGGTGCGGGTGCTGGTGCTGAGCCAGTTACGCTTGGGAGAAGACCACTGCCTATGGGATATCGGCGCCGGCACTGGCACCATTGCCATCGAGGCGGCCATTCTCTGCCCCCGCGCTTGCGTGATTGCCATCGAGCGTGATGCTGAGGTGGTCAGCTTGATCGAGAGTAACTGCCAGAAATTTGGCCTCAGCAACGTGCAAGTTATCCAGGGCACTGCTCCCGAGTGTCTGCATCAGCTTTCTCCGCCCCCCGACCGCCTCTGCATTGAAGGGGGCCATCCCCTCCGCCAGATCCTAGAGGCTGCTTGGCACTATCTCAAACCCAACGGCCGAGTCGTGGCCACCACCAATTCGCTAGAAGATCTCTACGGCCTCTCCGCGGGCCTGGCTGCGGTGGGAGCCCACCAGGTTGAAGTTATCCAGGCAGCAGTAAACCGTCTGGAGTCGCGAGGCCGCACCCAACTGTTGCTGGCTTTGGATCCTACTTTTGTGTTAAGCGGAGAGAAAAGCTCTAAATAGCTTGAGAGGTTTCTTCTCCGCTGCTTGCAAAGCTTTTTCTAAAGCAATGTGAATCAACCAAACCGAACCACCAGGACTCCAATTTTCTCCAGCTGCAGAGGGCAATGGAGAGATTTCACGTCCCCTTTCCAGAGTTGCAGGCAGTAAGGCTGGAGCAGCTGTTGACTCGACCTGCAGCGACTTGAATGCTATGGGGACTGGGGCATTGGCAATCGCTGCCGACAGGAAGTGATTTAGGCCAAGCCAGCCGAAGGAAAAGCCAGCTTGGGCTAGCGATGCCTCCTCGCTTTACCCCGCTCTTCCCGAAACCCTAGCAGCTGCCAATCCCCCACTGGGAGCCCAAGGAAGGCAACTGCTGCCTCATACATATTTCTCTACATTCTGAAGCCTTTGTTAGGGATCGAGGTAGAGTATTTCCAGAACAATTGCCCCTCCGGGAGAGCAAAGGATGAAAGTTGGAGATCGAGTACGGGTGCGCGCCAGCGTGATTGTCTATCACCACCCGGAACATCGCAATCAACCGTTTGACCTCAAGGGCATGGAGGGAGAAGTAATAGCTATCATCCGGGACTGGAATGGCCGCCCTGTCAGCGCCAACTTTCCCTTTCAGGTGCAGTTTAGTAACAAGTTCCGCGCCCATCTGCAGGCGGAGGAACTGGAGCTGATCGAGGCGGCCCCCTTGCCGGAAACTCCTGCCTAGGAGAGACCTAGCAGGGTGCGGTTGGTTTCCAGAATTGGCTGGATTAAGGCAAACTCCGCCGGGGTAAGGTACTTGGCAATCACCTCCTGCAGAAGGCGGTAGGTGGCCTCGCAACTGCGCTGCGTGCGAAAGGCCCGCATCAAGGTCTGAAACCAGTAGAGGAATCGCTCCTTGTAGCGCTGCTCATCGTCCAAAAGCATGGCCAAAGCGGAAAGACGCAAAACCCGCACTGTGTCTGCCTTCCACTTGTTGCTGAAGTCCTCTATCCCCCGCATGAGCAAGTAGGGATCCAAGGCGCGCAGCTTGGCCTCCACCTCGCCGACAATCTGGGCTTCCGCCGCTTGAATTTTGCGGTAGGCGCTTAGCCGCAACTCAAAAGAAGCTAGGTAGGCCTCCATGAACTGCATCTCCTCATCTCGGAGATAGCGTCCGTCGGCGGCCAGGCTCAATTGGCGCAGTTGGGTCAGCATCGGGATACCAGAGGAATACAGGAGGGCATTCGCTTGCTTCTAAGCCTAGCGGCAGAAGGTGTGCCATTTGATTTCCGCTGGCTTCTCAGCTAGGTTAATATTAGTTAATAGTCTGCCGGTGGGCCCAGGCACCATCGAATAGAAAGCACCCTTTGGGAGGAAACACTTCCGTGAGTCAGAAAAGTAAAAACAAAAAATGGAGGAGTGCCGGCTTGTATGCCTTGCTGGCCATCGTCTTGATCTCGCTGGCCACAACCTTCTTCGGCACCCGCCCGGCTGAGCGCCTGGAGATCAGCTACTCGGATCTCATGAGCCGCGTAGAGCGGGGCGAGGTCAGCAAGGTTTTGGTTGAGGTTACCCCTGATGGCCGCCAAATTGCCATTGCCGACGCGGAGATCAACAGCCGCGCCACTCGAGTGCAGGTCAATCTGCCCCCCCTCACTCCCGACTTTGAGAACACCTTGCTTGCCAAAGGAGTAGAACTGGCAGTGCGCCCTGTTCAGGATGAGGGTTTGCTGGGGCGCATCTTTAGCACCTTCCTTCTACCTGTTTTGCTGCTGCTGGGTCTGTTTTTCCTGCTACGGCGAGCCCAGAATGGCCCTGGCAGTCAAGCGCTTAACTTCGGCAAGTCGAGGGCGCGGGTGCAGATGGAGCCCAAAACCCAAGTTACCTTCAACGATGTGGCAGGTGTAGACCAGGCCAAGCTGGAGCTGGCGGAGGTGGTAGACTTTTTGAAAAACCCTGAGCGCTACAACGCTCTCGGGGCAAGGATCCCGCGAGGGGTGTTGCTGGTCGGCCCTCCAGGCACCGGCAAAACTCTCTTGGCCCGCGCTGTGGCTGGGGAGGCAGGGGTGCCCTTCTTTTCCATTTCCGGCTCCGAGTTTGTGGAGATGTTTGTGGGGGTAGGAGCCTCGCGCGTGCGGGATCTATTCGAGCAAGCTAAGCAAAATGCCCCCTGCATTGTCTTTATCGACGAGATCGATGCCGTTGGTCGGCAGCGGGGAGCGGGTTTGGGAGGTGGCAACGACGAGCGGGAGCAAACTCTCAACCAGCTACTGACCGAGATGGATGGCTTTGAGGGCAACTCCGGTGTCATTGTTATTGCAGCTACCAACCGACCCGATGTGTTGGATGCAGCGCTGCTGCGACCGGGGCGCTTTGACCGCCAAGTAACGGTGGACCGCCCTGACTTCCAAGGCCGCCTGGAGATCCTCAAGGTGCATGCCCGTGGCAAAACCCTGGCCGCCGATGTGGATTTGGAGAAGTTAGCCCGCCGTACCCCTGGGTTTACGGGGGCGGATCTAGCCAACCTGCTCAACGAGGCAGCCATCTTGGCGGCCCGCCGCAACCTCACGGAGATCTCGATGGACGAGATCAACGACGCGGTGGATCGAGTACTAGCTGGCCCAGAGAAGAAGGATCGCCTTATGAGCGAGCGGCGCAAGGAGCTGGTGGCCTACCACGAGGCGGGCCACGCCCTGGTGGGAGCCCTCTTGCCCAACTACGATCCCATCCAAAAGGTCACCATCATCCCTCGCGGCCAGGCGAGCGGCCTTACCTGGTTTGTGCCCAACGATGACGACATGGGCCTGACTAGCCGTGCTCATCTCAAAAACATGATGACTGTCGCCCTAGGCGGACGGGTGGCCGAAGAGGTGGTTTATGGCGAGGCAGAGGTGACTACGGGGGCAGCCAGCGACCTGCAGCAGGTAGCCCGTATTGCCCGCAACATGGTGACTCGCTTTGGCATGAGCGACCGCCTAGGCAATGTGGCCCTGGGCCGCCAGTACGCCAACATCTTCCTAGGTCGCGAGATTGCTGCCGAGCGGGACTTCTCCGAAGAGACAGCAGCCCTTATCGACGAGGAAGTGCGGCGTTTAGTCAACGAAGCCTACCAGCGGGCTACCTATCTCATCCGGGAGAACCGCGCTCTCTTGGATCGCATTGCCCGTCGCCTGGTGGAGGCGGAAACCATCGACGGGGAAGAGCTACAGGCAATCATCGAGAGCTCTGAAGTGGTGATGCTGCCACCTGAGGAGGAGGAGCCGGTGAGCTTGCCAGTGGCCCTCAACGTCAACGCTTAGGTCTCTCTCGCTGGAGGCGAGGCGGGGGATCCCTGCTTTCCAGGCAGGGATCTCAAGTTTTTCGAGGAGGCTGTCTTAGTCGACGACAGCCGAGCCCGACAAGAGGCGGCTCACCTCTGTTTCGGTGGCCCGAGGCTCGTACATCTTCACCACGTATTCAGCCACCATGCGGTCGGTGTTGAAAACCGGGTTGAGCGTGCGGATCGCCTCCTTCATGCGGGCAACCCAGCGGCGCGGGATCCCCTTTTCATCCCGCTCGTAGAACATGGGGATGATCTCGTACTCCAACACATCGTAGAGGGAGTTGGCATCCAGTTCATCTTGGATGGCGGGATCTAGGCCTTCAATGGCTTGTCCAATGGCCCAGCCGTTGCGACCGTTGTAGCCCTCAGGCCACCACCCATCCAAAACCGAGAGGTTGAGCCCGCCGTTGAAGCCCACCTTTTGCCCAGAGGTGCCCGAAGCTTCAAGAGGGCGCCGCGGGGTGTTTAGCCACAGATCCACCCCTTGGATCAAGTTGCGGCTGACGTAGGCATCGTAATTTTCAATAAAGGCAACCCTGTGGGCCACCTCAGGCCGATTTGACCATTCGACTACCCGTTGGATGAGGCGCTTACCCTCTTCATCTCGCGGGTGAGCCTTGCCAGCAAAGATAATTTGCACAGGGTATTCTTTGTTGGTGAAGATGCGGGTAACCCGCTCCAAATTCCGCAAGATGAGGTCTCCTCGCTTGTAGGTGCTAAAGCGCCGGGCAAACCCAATCGTCAGGATCTTGGGATCCAGCAACTGGTTGACAGCCTGAATGCGCTCGTTGCTCTCTCCGCGGCTGCGCCGCGCCCGCAACACCCGGTGACGGGTAAAAGCCACCAGCCGCTCCCGCAGGGCTTCTTTGCACCGCCATAGTTCCTCATCAGGTATTTCCTCTACCTTGGCCCACAGCTCCGGGTCGGATACCCGCTCGGGCCAGTCGGGACCTAGGTATTGGTTGTAGAGGTTCCAGAAAAGAGGAGCAACCCAGGTGCGGGCGTGAACCCCATTGGTAATGGAGCCAATGGGCACCTCATCCACGGAGCGCTCTGGGTAGAGCACATGCCACATCTGGCGTGAGACCCGACCATGCAACTGGCTTACTCCGTTAGCCGCACGTGCGTAGCGCAAAGCCAGCACCGTCATGTTGAAGGGCTCCCAGGGATCCCCGCCGCGCCGCGCTCCCAGAGCCAAAAACTGCTCCCGCGTCAGGCCTAGTTGCGGCCAGAAAGAGGCAAAGAACGCATCCATCTCGCTGGGGCTGAAGGCATCGTGGCCAGCCGGCACCGGCGTGTGAGTGGTGAACACACATTTCTCCCGCACCTTGGCCTCTGCTGCCTCAAAGGGCGTGCCCCGCGCCACCTCCTCCCGCAGCAGCTCCAGGGTTAGGAAGGCGGAATGCCCCTCGTTCATGTGGTAGACCATGGGATCCAAGCCCAGCTGGCGCAGCAGCCGTACCCCGCCAATGCCGAGGACGCACTCCTGGGCAAGGCGCGTGTCGGTGCTGCCGCCATAGAGGTGGGCGGTGATCCAGCGGTCAATAGGATCGTTCTCCGGCAGGTTAGTGTCTAAGAGGAAAAGGGGAACCCGGCCCACATCGACCCGCCAGGCGCGCACCTTGACCAACCGCTGCCGCATTGACAGCTCCACCAGCAGGGGGCTGCCATCTGGCCGCCGCACCAGCGTCAGGGGCAGGGAGTCAACCTCACAGTCTTCGTAGAGCTCCCCTTGCCAGCCACTGATGTCGAGGCGCTGTTGGAAATAGCCTTGACGGTAGAGCAACCCCACGCCCACCATCGGCACCCCTAGATCGGAGGCGGATTTGAGGTGATCGGCGGCCAGCATGCCCAGGCCACCGGAGTAGATCGGCAAGGACTCGTGTAGACCGTACTCAGCGCAGAAATAGGCAATAGGGCGCTGCCAGTCGTAGGTTTTCATGGTGCGCTTGGCCCAGGTATCCTCAGCTGCCATGTACTTGCGATAGGCTTGCACCATCCGATTGAGGGTGTTGAGATAGTTGACATCGGTGGCCAAGGCCGCCAAGCGCAAGTAAGAAACCTCCTCCAGCATGCGCACTGGATTGTGGGAGGTTTTTTCCCAGAGGGCAGGATCCATTTCCCGGAAAATGGTGAGGTGATCCGGGTTCCAAGTCCACCAGTAGTTGCGGGCAATCTCGCACAAAGGGGCAAGCGCCGGCGGCAGGGCCGGGCAACGTTCGGGAAAAGCAGAGGCTAGAGCAGCAAGGGACATAGGATAGATACCTGGGGCGGCGGAGTTTGATTGTACTTGGTAAGCGTTTCTAACTGATTTTAGATTCAGCAGGATCTCTACAACCTGCAGTAGCTCCAAGCCAGATTTCCTCAGCCTTTATTATCCCAGCAGCTCAGCTTTCAATCTCAAAGAGGGCCACTGGCCAGTCTTCGGCCCGTCTGGAGAGATGGCGCTGCATCAGGCTAACAGAGGGTAATTGCCACAAGCTCGGAAAAGCTTTAGCTGCCTTCGCTACCAAATGAGTTCTTCCGATAGGAGCTCCCACTGAACCTAGCGTCCCTCCACCACGGCCAAGCTGGTGTTGCGGTAGTAGTGGCTGAGGATCTGTTGGTAGGAGTAGTTTTGGCTAGCCAGGGCGGCAGCTCCCCACTGGCTCATGCCCACTCCGTGCCCGTAGCCGCGCCCTTGGATCTCGAAGAAAGCAGGGAAGCTTGCCCTAGCAGGAGTCAGGCTGGCGGTGGTGGCTGTCTCCCCACGCGGGCTGATGGTGATCATTGTGCTGCGCAACCCCAGGGCCTTGCGAAACTCGTTACCCCTGATGTCTTTACTGCCCTGGGATCCCACTAGGCGCAGGGTAATGGCCCGTCCCCAAGGGGAGCTGCGCAGGATCTCGATGGAACGGATGGCACCGATCCCGTCGGCCAACTGCTGGATCTGGTGAGCAGGAATGGTGGCCGTCCAGCTAAACACGGGCGAGTGGTGATCGAAGTCGGGCACCCCCTGCAAGTAGGGCCGCGACTCCAGCCAAACATTGCCGGCATCGTCTGTGTGCCCCCCACTGGAGGAGTGGAAAACAGCGTTGATCAACTGCCCCTGGTGGACGAGAACCTGCCCGGCCGTCTCGCGGGCCGCTGCTTGGGTGCGGTTGGATTCAGCCGCCACCCCCTTGTAGACCTGCCAATCGACGCCATTTCCGATGTCAAAAGGCTGGTGAGAACGGCGACTGCGATGGTAGAGGGCATAGGTGCGGGAGGCCACGGCTTGGGCTTTGAGGGCCTCCATCGGGAAACGGTGACCCATCTCGCTGCCCACCACGCTGGAAACGTAGTCCTCCAAACCCACTTGATTGATAGCGATCACTCCCCTCTCGCCGGGGATCAGCTCTGCCCAGCCGCGGTACCAGTTCTGGTCAATGAACACCAGCCCCTCCGGCTCCGTAGGCTGGAGATAGAGGCGCTCTGCCTGGTGACCAGCTACGCTTACTGCTGAGCCTACCCGAATGGCCTGAAGGGGCTGCATGGCCGGGATCTCAGCTAGCAGCTGGCCTTGGGGGTTTAGGAGACGGGCCGGAGTAGAGCTGCCAAGCCTAACCTGTGGCTTGTTGACGGCAATGCCCACCCGCAGCAGCACCCGCGCCTGAACTGGGAAGGTCAAGCAAAGCCAAGCCCAAACCAGAAAGCCAGCTAGCCGAGCTAGTGGAGCAGAAAACTGCTTTTCAGGCACAGCCCCTATCCTCCGCACGAGACTACTTGGAAGCAGAAAACCTCCCGATTGCCCGCAAAGCTGGCCAACCCGTTATGACGATATATCAAAAACTGCCTGCAGAGGCACCTTCTTGGGTTCTCGCTCCTCACAAAGAGCTCCCCCGCCGGCGGCTAAACCACTCCTGCAACAGACGACGACACTCAGCCTCGCAGACCCCCCCGATGACTTCTGGGCAATGGAAGCTGGCAGCAGAAGCAGGCAAGTTGAGCACGCTGCGCAGTGCGCCGGCCTTGGGATCGTCAGCACCATAGATCACCTGGGCCAGCCGCGATTGGCTAATCGCCCCCGCACACATGGGGCAGGGCTCCAGGGTCACGTACAGCCGGCAGCCCTGCAACTGCCAATCGCCCAGGCGCTGCCCCGCCTGCCGCAGGGCCAAAATCTCTGCGTGGGCCGTGGGATCCCGATCCCGCTCCCGCCGGTTGCCGCTCAGGGCCAGCAACTCTTCCCCTGGCCCGACCACCAGAGCTGCCACGGGCACCTCGCCCGCCTCCCCCGCTTGCCTAGCTTCTTCTAGAGCTAACTGCATCCAGGCGCGGTGGCGCTGCCACGGATCCCGCTCCTGGGGCAAAAAAGAGGGGATCTTGCCCAAATTGCCGATCGTCATTGAGCGTTTGAGCACTGCTGTTGCCTGCTAGATTTGCTAAGTTGAGCACAGGGCTCTCACCCATCTAAAGGGTAACGGGGGGCCAGGTAGGATAGGGTATAGAGGCGGGGTTAACCAAGCTGGCCTTAGTCAGCGGATTGGGTCTAAGCCTTCCCTATCCTTGCATTCGTTTTCTTGGCAATAGGGCTTAGCTGTGGGAGGGATCATGGCGCGGCTTTTACGGCAAACACTTCTGGCAATGGCTTTGTTTAGCGGCGGCCTCGCCTACGGAGTTTGGCTGTCGTCGCCAAGGGGGCAGGAGTGGCTGCAGCAAACTCCCCTTGCCTCTTGGTCGCAGCGGACCAGTGAGGGGGTGGGATCCCTTCTGCCTCGCCCCGAGGCTGCCAATTCTGCTGCTCCTGCTGACGCCGTCCGGCCCTCCAATTTTATTGCCGCGGTTGCCCAAAAGGTGGGGCCGGCAGTGGTGCGCATCGACGCCACCCGCACCGTGGCCAGCCCCCTTGATCCTGAGCTGTTTAACCAGCCCTTCTTCCCGCAACTGCCGCAAGAGTTCCAGCAGGAAGGCACCGGATCCGGATTCATCATCGACGCCGACGGCTTGATCCTCACCAATGCCCACGTGGTGGAGGGTAGCGAGCGGGTTAGGGTGCATCTGCTCGATGGGCGCACTTTTGAAGGGAAAGTCAAAGGCTCAGACCCGGTGACCGACATCGCGGTGATCCAGATCGAGGGAGAAAATCTGCCCACGGTGACCCTGGGCAACTCTGACCAGGTGCGGCCAGGAGACTGGGCCATTGCCATTGGCAACCCACTGGGCCTGGACAACACGGTAACGGTGGGGATCATCAGTGCTGTCGGACGCTCCTCTGGGCAAATTGGGGCTGCCAACAAGCGGGTGACCTTCCTGCAAACCGACGCTGCCATCAACCCTGGCAACTCTGGCGGTCCCTTGCTGGATGCGGAAGGTCGGGTTATTGGGGTGAATACGGCCATTTTCCAGCGGGCTCAGGGTGTTGGCTTTGCCATTCCCATCAACCGCGCCATGGAAATTGCCGAGCGGCTGATCCGCGACGGCCGGGTGGAGCACGCCTTCCTGGGTATTCGCATGATTACCCTCAACCCCGATTTGGTAGCCCGCCTCAACCGTGACCCAGCGCGGCTCAGCCCGCTGACGGTGCAGGAAGGGGTGTTGATTGGGGAGGTGGTTCCGGGCTCGCCGGCTGAGCAAGTTGGCCTGCGCGAAGGGGATGTCATTGTCGAGATCGACGGCCAACCTATTCGCGACGCCGAGCAGGTGCAGCAGTTGGTGGATGCCGCCGGCGTGGGCAAGACCCTGACGCTGCGGGTCATCCGCGATGGACAAGTGCGCATCTTCCAGGTGAAAACGGGGGTGCTGCCCCCAGACTTCTAGGGAGCTTTCCAAGCCCTCAAGTCATTGATCCCCGTAACAGAATGACTCTAGGAGCGGGGAAGAGGGGTGCGCATGGCTTGGACAGTTGGCGAAACATTGCAGGGGGGGTGCTACCGCATTGAGGCTGTTTTGGGGGAAGGGGGCTTCGGCATCACCTACCGGGCCTGGGATAGCGTTCGCGCCGAGCAGGTGGTTATCAAGGTCTTGAGCGACAGCCTCCGCAAGGATCCAGACTATCCTCGCTTTCAGCAAAACTTCATGAACGAGGCGCTGCAACTGGCCCGCTGCCGTCACCCCCACGTGGTGAAGGTGGAGGAGGTCATTTGGGAGCGGGATTGTTGGTGCATTGTGATGGAGTACGTTCGCGGCCAGACGCTGCACCAGCTTCTGCAGCAAAAGGGGCCGTTGCCCCTGCCAGAGGCTCTGCGCCTGACGCGCGAGGTGGGATCTGCCCTCATGTGCTTGCACGAACAGGGGATCCTGCACCGCGATGTAAAGCCCGCCAACATCCTGGTGCGGGAGGGATCCGGCCAGGCCGTGTTGATCGACTTCGGGCTAGCGCGGACTTATAGGCAGGGGCTCATCCAACGCCACACCTCCTACGGCACCGATGGCTATGCTCCCTTAGAGCAGTACGACAGCCTGCGCCGCCGCGGGGCTTTTACCGATGTCTACGCCTTGGCTGCTACCCTCTACACCATGCTGACAGGGATGGTGCCCCTCTGTGCGCCGGTGCGGGCCACAGGTCGGCAGTTGGATCCTCCCCGCCGCCTCAACCCCAGCATTCCTGAAGATGTGGAGGCTGCTATCCTCAAAGGGATGGCCCTCTACCCCGAAGACCGCCCGCAAACGGTAGCTGAGTGGCTGGCCCTGCTGCCGGCAGAGTCAGCCCTGCAAGAGAAGCAGCCAGCTACCTTTGAGCCTGCCATCCGCACCCAAGAACTGCGGGAACTGGAACAGCTTCTGGCCCAGCAGCAACCCCAAGATGAGCTGGAGCAGCTCCTGGCCAACCACTCCGCAGAAGAGCTGGAGCAAATGGTGGCACTCCCCACCCCTGCCCCAACAAAAGGGGAGGCGGGATCCAGAGCCCTGATTTTCCCTGAGGTTTCTCGAGAGGGATCCCTGCCTGCAACTCTCCCCTGGCCAGACTGGGTGGGAGAAGCGGCGCCTGCCCTGCAAGGGCTGTGGGATCGGCTGCGGGCCGGCCAGTGGGGGGAAGCTGATCGGTGGACGACAGCTTTGATGCTCAAACTCAGTGGGTGCTCCCAGGTAGGCTTTTTCGACCCCAAGGATGTTGAGGCTTTCCCCTGCCCCATGTTGCGGCTCATCGACCAACTCTGGATGCAGGCCAGCCATGGGCGCTTTGGCTTTACTGTCCAGAAGCAGCTCTGGCAGGAGTGTGACTTGGAGGGAAGAGGAGGGCTTAGTTCGAGATCCTTCTCAGCTTTGCCCCGCGAAGAGTGCATGGGAGAAAGAGTCGGCTGGTGGGTGCAGGGCCGCTGGCTGGGGTACGAGGAGCTTAAAACCAACCTGGAAGCGCCCAAGGGCCATCTGCCGGTGGGCTTTTTCTGGGGCTACTCAGGAGGAGTGCGCGCGGCCCTACTGATGCTAGATCGAGCGGTGCTGAAAAAGTTCAAAGCTTGCCTGTAAATAGAGCATCCCTCTTGGGGAGAAGGGCTGGGGGGTAAGGCAACAGGTGCACTTTGGCTAGCTACATGGAGTAGCGCTCCCGCTAGAGGAAATGAGAGGGCCAGCTTCCCGTCGTAGGCAAACTCTGCTATGGTCAGGGGACAGCAGGTGTAGCTGTCATGGCAAGCTGGCAGGGGCTTGGACTGCATGGCTGCTGAGAGGTCTTCCGCTAGCACCGGCGCCTGCTTGCGGACTGCGGCTGCCGTTTTGGAAGTCGGCAGGGAAGAGGCATCCCCCAAAGCAAACACATTGGGATAGCGGGGGTGTTCCACGCCCACTTGTCCACCTCCACTCATCCTCCAGGGGCGGCCAAGAGGCTGCGCTTGACGCTTGCCTCAGGGTTGGAGGGAGCCGCTTGGGGAGCGTCTTGCTGGGAAGGGGCAGACGGCATCCGCTAGGCTGTCAGAGAGAAGGGCGGAAAGCCCCTCCTACTGTTGTGTTGTGGTGGCTCACCGATCATGGCAAGATCTTCATCTCCCGAGCCGCTCTCGGTCATTGCCTGGCATGCTCTGCCAGAGGAGCAGGCCATCCAGAAACTTTTCGGAGAGGAGCTGTCTTTAGCAGGGCTGTTGGAAAAGGGCCTCTCTCAAGCCGAGGTGGCCCGGCGGCAGCAGCAATATGGCCCCAATGAGCTGAAGGCCAAGGCAGCTACCCCGGCCTGGCTTAAGTTCCTGCAGCAGTTTAACCAGTCGTTGCTCTACATCCTGCTGGTGGCCGGGGCAATCAAGGCGTTCCTGGGATCCTGGCGCAACGCCATCGTGATCTGGGCGGTGGTGGTGATCAACGCCCTCATCAGCTACATCCAAGAGTCCAAAGCGGAGGAGGCCATTGCTGCCCTGGCCAAGTCGGTGGCCACTGAAGTCACCGTGATGCGGGAGGGGCAGAAAGTGCGGGTGCCCTCACGGGAGCTGGTGCCGGGGGATGTGGTGCTCTTGAGCTCGGGAGACCGGGTGCCCGCCGACCTGCGCCTGGTGAGCGTGCGCAACTTGCGGGTGGACGAATCGGCCCTCACGGGAGAATCGGTGCCGGTGGAAAAACGGCTGGGATCCCTCCCCGAAGACACGCCGTTGGCCGAGCGCCAGAACATGGCCTACGCCGGCAGCTTCGTGACCTTTGGCCAAGGGGCGGGGGTGGTGGTGGCCATCGGTAACCAGACCCAAACAGGCCGCATCTCCAAGCTGATCGAGGAAAGGGGATCCCTGCAAACTCCCCTGACACGTAAGTTTGAGGCGTTCAGCCTGACTTTGCTGAAAATTATCCTCACCTTGGCTGCGCTTACTTTTCTGGTGGGGCTGGTGCAGGGCCAAGCGGCAGCGACTGTCTTTGAGGCGGCGGTGGCGCTGGCGGTGAGTGCTATCCCCGAAGGGTTGCCGGCAGTAGTTACCGTAACCCTGGCCATTGGGGTTTCCCGTATGGCCCGACGCCATGCGATTATCCGCAAGTTGCCGGCGGTAGAAACTCTAGGCAGCGCCACGGTGATTTGCTCGGACAAAACCGGCACCCTTACAGAAAACCAGATGACGGTGCAGGCCATCTACGCCGGCTCCCAGCTCTACCGGGTTACCGGCAGCGGCTACAGCCCCCAGGGCCAGATCCTGTTCCAGGCGGCTGATTCCCCCATCGAAATCCATCAATTGCCTGCTCTTGAGGCTTGCCTCGTAGCTGGCTGCCTCTGCAACGACACCCGCCTCCAACCCAAGGACAAGGGCCAGTGGGAGGTGGTAGGGGATCCCACCGAGGCGGCTCTGCTTGTGGCGGCTCAGAAAGGGGGCTTGGATCGAGAAGATCTGCAGCGCTGCCGCCCTCGCCTAGATACCCTCCCCTTTGAATCCCAGTTTCAGTACATGGCTACCTTACACAGGGTGGGGCCGGAGGAGCATTGCATTTACGTCAAGGGATCCGCAGAAGCTCTCTTGCCGCGCTGCTGCAGCCAGATGGGATCCCAAGGGGAGATCCAGCCCTTGGAGGCAGAGCCGATTCGCCAGCAGGTGGAGGCCTTGGCGCGGCAGGGGCTGCGAGTTCTGGCCTTTGCCCAAAAAACCGTCCCCAGCAGCCAAACTCAGGTGGATCACTCAGATCTAGAGGAAGGGCTGATTTTCTTGGGCTTGCAGGGGATGATTGATCCGCCGCGGCCGGAGGCCATTGCCGCCGTGCGCGCCTGCCAGAGCGCCGGGATCCAGGTGAAGATGATTACCGGCGACCATGTGCTCACCGCCCAAGCCATTGCCGAGCAGATGGGGCTGGGGGGTGGCAAACCGGTGAAAGCCTACAGCGGCCGGGATCTGGAGCAGCTCGGCCCAGAGGAGTTTGTTACCGCCGCCAACGAGGGATCTGTCTTTGCGCGGGTGGCCCCGGAGCAAAAGCTGCGCCTGGTGGAAGCTCTGCAGTCCCAGGGCCATATCGTGGCCATGACTGGCGATGGAGTTAACGACGCCCCGGCCTTGAAGCAGGCGGACGTGGGGATCGCCATGGGAAGGGGTGGCACCGAAGTGGCCAAAGCCGCCGCCGACATGATCTTGACCGATGACAACTTTGCCTCCATCAAGGCCGCCGTCGAAGAAGGGCGCACCGTTTACAACAACCTGCTCAAGGCCATCGCCTTCATTCTGCCGGTGAACGGAGGGGAGTCAATGACCCTTCTCCTCAGCGTCCTCCTCAACCGCAAACTGCCCATTTTGGCCATCCAGGTGTTGTGGCTCAACATGATCAACTCCATCACCATGACGGTGCCTCTCTCCTTTGAGCCCAGCACGGGGCGGGAGATGACCCAACCACCGCGGGATCCCGACGCCAATTTGCTTTCTCCCCAGCTGCTGCAGCGCATTCTGCTGGTTTCAGCCTTTAACTGGCTCTTGATCTTCGGGGTTTTTGAATACATCGAACAAACCACCAGCAACCTCAACCTGGCCCGCAGCATGGCCATTCAGGCGCTGGTGATTGGGCGCATCTTCTACTTGCTCAGCCTCAGCCAGGCTATCCCTACCCTCTTGGGCCGCGGGCGCGCCAGCCAGTTGGAACGCCACGAACGCCTGATGGATGTGGCGGCTATCACCATCGGCATTGGAGCGGCCATCCTGCTGCAGATCCTCTTCAGCCAATGGAGCCTGTTCAACACTCTCTTCGACACGGCACCGCTAGCTTGGGAGCAGTGGGGCTTCTGCTTGGTGGTGAGCCTGCCAATGATTGTGGTGGCAGCACTGGCCAACCGGCTAGATCCGGGAGGAGTCTCGCTGGCCCGCTCCCGCTAGCTGGCTCTTTCCAACTCCAGAGGAGACCAAGGGGGTGCCTTCAGCAGGCTTGGCGGGATCCCTGTTGGGGAAAAGCTAAACGCCGCTTCTATATCCGAGAGGCCTTTCGGAGGGCGCAGCGGTGTCTGGATTTTTGCCCGCAGGGATCCAAAGGAGCTTCCCCACAATTCTCCGCTGCTGGAGCAGTGGTGGGTTTGGCCATCTTCGACTGCGCTTAGCGGTTGACCTGGGGGATGAGGAGTTGCCGCAAGGCTTCTTTGAGGTGGGGATATTGGAAGGTGAACCCCAGCTGCAGCGCGGCTTGGGGGATCACCTTCTGCCCCGTTAGAACCACCTGAGCTGCTTCGCCCAGCAGCAGTTCTAAGGCTAGGGCTGGCACTGGCAGCCACGAGGGGCGGGCCAAAACTTGCCCCAACGTGCGGCAGAACTCTTCCATTGGCACTGGGTTAGGGGCAGTGGCGTTGAAGACGCCGGATCCCTGCTGCAGCAGGAAGCAGACTAGACTCACCCAGTCGTCGCGGTGGATCCAGGAGACCCACTGCTTGCCAGAGCCAATGGGGCCGCCGAGGAAGAACTGAAAGGGGGCAAGCATTTGACCCAGGGCTCCTCCATCGGGCCCTAGGACAATCCCCGTGCGCAGGATGGCCAAGCGGATCCCCAGCTCCTCAGCCGGGCGGGCAGCCGCTTCCCAGGCCTGACAGACTTCTGCCAAAAAGCCCTGGCCAGGGGGATCTGTCTCCGTCAGGGGCTCTCCTTCGGGTCGGGATCCGTAGTAGCCCACCGCCGAGCTGCTGATCAGCACCTGGGGCTTCTGGCCAAGGGAGGCGAGGGCTTGGACGAGGGCCTGGGCGGTCTCCACGCGGCTGCGGCGGATCTCTCTTTTCTTAGCTTCCGTCCAGCGGGAAGAAGCCAGGGGTTCTCCGGCCAAGTTGACGACTGCCTCGTACCCTTCCAGAGCTGAGGCCCAGCTTTGCGGTTGATAGGGATCGTACCCCAGCAGCTTGAGGTTGGAGGAGGCTCCCAGAACGCGGCGGGCCTGCTCAGGGCGGCGGCTCAAAACCAACACCTCATCTCCTCGCTCCAGCAGGTGGGCCACCAAGCGGCGCCCGATAAAGCCACTCCCACCCGTAACCGCTATGCGCATAGGCGGATCCCGACTCCTTGCATTCCCCCTGTCGAACCTCTAGCCTAGCGCGTCTGCGGTTTACCCCGCCTCCGCCGCGCTGAGTTGGCGCTAAAAGACAGAAAAGTCGTGGGCCAGCCCCTGACATGCTCGGAAAAATCGGCTTCAATAAGCCCTAGCTGCGCTTCCTGGTAGCAGCGGTGGTTCTTTACCTCCTTATGGCACCCAAGTCTGCTTCCCGCACTCTGGCTCGCTCCTTGCCTCTACAGGTGGAGCAAGTTGCTGGGCCTAGACTGCGCCTTTCCAGTCCCTCCCAGGGATCCTTAGCTCGGGTGCGGGGGCAGGGAACGCTAGCTGCCAACCGACGGACGATCCCTGTCCGGCCTTCTAGAACCTCGCCCCGACTGCGGAGACGGCCAGAGCCTCAAGCTTGGGAACTGCTCTGTCGCATCGGAGTGAATCTCCTGTTTACGGCGGCTGCCCTGGGCGGTCTGTACCGCCTTTTGCCTGTACAACTAGCCCAGCATCACCGTCTAAAGGTTTTGGAGCAGAACCTCGAAGTCCTCTCAGCGCGAATCTCGCGGCTGCGGGAGGAGTTGGATCGCGGCATGGATCCCTTGCAGCAGCAGGCCCTCATTAGGGAACGCCTCAACCGAGTGCCGCCGGATCAAATCCAGGTGCGCCTGGTGGATCCCAGCGCTCTAGTAGCCGACACGGAGAAAGAGGTGCCTCTTGCCTGGATTGGACAATCTCCCCAGTTGTCTAGAAGGCCCTAGCTAGGACTGCCGCAAAAGCAGGGCCGCCTCCTTGGCGAAGTAGGTGAGGATCATGTCAGCGCCGGCTCGCTTCATGGCCAAGAGCGATTCCATCATCACTTTCTTGCCGTCGATCCAGCCCTTTTGCTCGGCAGCCTTAATCATGGCGTATTCGCCGCTAACGTTGTAGGCAGCCACAGGCAGATTTGTTGCTTCCTTAACCCGATAGATGATGTCCAGGTAGGCCAAAGCCGGCTTCACCATCACCATGTCCGCCCCTTCCGCCTCGTCCAGCTCCACTTCTCTGAGGGCCTCGCGGGCGTTGGCGGGATCCATCTGATAAGTTTTCTTGTCCCCCCACTTGGGCGCAGATCCCAGGGCATCGCGGAAAGGGCCGTAGAAGGCAGAGGCATACTTGGCCGAGTAGGCCAGGATGGCCACGTCGGTGTAGCCTTGCTCGTCCAGGGCCTCGCGAATGGCGCCGACGCGACCGTCCATCATGTCGGAGGGGGCAACAATATCGGTTCCCGCTTCCGCTTGCGAGAGGGCCTGCTTAACCAGCACCTCCACTGTCTCGTCGTTGAGGATCACCCCGTCCCGCACGATGCCGTCGTGGCCCTCGCTGCTGTAGGGATCCAAGGCCACATCCGTTATCACCAGGATCTCGGGGATTTCCTGCTTGAGCCGCCGCACCGCCCGCTGGATCAACCCTTCTGGGTTAAAGGACTCCCGCCCCGTGGGATCCTTTTTCTCTTCCGGCACCACTGGGAAGAGAGCCACCGCAGGGATCCCCAAGTTGGCTGCTTCCTCCACCTCCTTCAGGAGCAGATCCAGAGTGTAGCGGTAGCAGCCGGGCATGGATTCCACTTCCTGCCGCTGGTTCTCTCCCTCCATAACAAACAGCGGGTAGATGAGATCCTGCACCCGCAGGTGGGTTTCCTGAACCAGTTGGCGAAGGGCCTCAGTGCGCCGCAGCCGGCGGGGACGGTAGATCAGGTCTTGGCTCATGGGAGCAAGCAGAAAGAGGGCCCCTCTATTTTGCCACGAAGGCCTAAGCGGCAGGGAAAGTGCCGATCCAGCCACTGGCAGAGAGTCTCCTGGACGGCTTCGGCCTGGCAGTCGTGTAAAAGGTCGTGGCGTGAGCAGGAGAAATCGTAGATCTCTCCCTGGGGCAGCCGGCGGGCAAACTCCACGGCGCCGGCAGGGTTGACGACGATATCGGCGGAGGTGTAGAGCACCAGAACCGGCAGCTCCAGGCGGTGGGCCTGCTCAAGGCAGCGCTGCCCGCTACGCACCAACTCCGCCGTAAACCGGGCCCGGGTAACGCCACACACGTAAGGATCTGCAGCCAAGACCGCCTGCTGCTCCGGTAGGGAAGTCACCCGCACCGGCTCGTAGAGGCCAGTCAGGGCCAACTGGGGCAAAACCTTGTCCAAAACCTGCAGAAGACCCCAGGTAAAGCGGTTGAAATAGTGGTCGATACGAAAGGCAGGGGAGATGAGGATCAGCCCCTGCACTTGGTCGGGGTGAGCGAGCGCGTATTCCGTAGCCCAATTGGCCCCTGCGCTGTACCCGCACCAGACTTGGAGGATCCCTGGCTGGGGCCAAACTTGCTCGACGATTGCCTCTAGATCCGCCCGGTACTGACCAAAGTGATCGATCCAACAGCGGATGCCATCTGAGCGTCCAAATCCCCGCATGTCAGGCGCCAAAACCTCCCAGCCCCGGGCCACTAGTTCTTCCGCCAAGGGGCCAAACCCGCCGCTGTGATCCCCTTTGCCGTGCAACAGCAACACCCGCCCGCGCGGGGATCCCGGTGACCAGTGGCGGAGAAAAACCGCAGTGCCGTCCGAAAGCTGCAGTTCCCGGGATCGATAGATCTCTTGAGGCGACGGAGGTCTCGTCTGACTTGGCGGCCGCTCTTCTGGAGCCTCCCAGTAGCCTGACTGACGACCTGGATGACTGGACAAGTCGAAGGGCATAGGCAGATGAGATACCAGCCGGCAAAGCCGTAGATCCCATTTTCCCACTCCCCTGTCGCTGAGCGACTGCCATGTTGCTTTTCGCTTTAAAACATTTCTTAACGATTTCGCCTCTTGCCGGGGATCCGTGTCAGGTCAAGCTTTCTGCTTTTTCCGGGAGCAGGGGGGAAAGAGTTTTCGGGTTAAAAAGAGGCGCTGGGGAGGTATGATCCTGTGAAGAAGTTTTGCCAAGCCTCAAGTTGACGGGATCCCGTCGCTACGGCTTCTCCTTTCCCTTGAGCATTGCTCTACTGCTTGTCAGCTTTGTCTAGTTGGAAATGGGTTGTTGAAACTATGCTGTTACTGAAAATCTCAGTTTACGCAGTGGTGATCTTTTTTGTCGGGCTGTTTGTCTTTGGCTTCTTGAGCAACGATCCGGCCCGTAACCCCAACCGTCGGGATTTGGAGTGAGGGAACCTTGAGGGGGTGCCCAACGCATCCCCGCTGCGGTAGCTTTCAACCCAACACGGCGGCCCGGCTTGCCTACGGCAGCGCTGTGATGAGCAGGGTTTGGGATCCAGAGCGATTCTGCTGGTCAAAGGCGGTGATGCGGAACTGCCAAACGCCGGCAGGATCGCCAGGAGCAACCCGGAAGTCGGTGTTGAAGCTACAGAAAGTAGCACCTGGGCTACAGCCAACCTGCTGCGGGCTAAAGGCTTCTCTTTGCACGCGCGCGCCAAGCGGGTTAAAGGTTTCCAGTTCCACAAACTGGGTTGAGCGGGCACCGCCGGGCACACTGACCTGTATCGTAAAGGCGGGGGTGGAAGTGCCCACCCGCACAGAGGTAGGCGGATTGATGAAAGAAACGGTTGGGCTCTGGGGTGGGATGAGGATCGATCCCCCAGGGCTACTACCACTGCTGCAGGCGGTCAACGCCGTAGCCAAAAGGCCCGTGGCCGCAAGAGTCAGAGCAGCGCGCTGCATCTTTTCGTCTCCCTACAAAGCCTTTGCAGAAACCTGCTGAACCCCTTGCCCTGCAGCAAGCCCGCTTCTGGATCACCCTTTTTTCCCGTCCCAGCCATAGAGAGTCTTTGCGCTAAAGCAGCAGCAAGCGCCGCAGGATTAGGGCTATGACGGCAGCGAAGCTAACCACGATGAGCTGTCCTGGCAGGGTATAGCCGGAGTAGAGCCGAAGCAACTTCAGCAACTCTCTATCCCAAGGCTGGGTAGCCAAGAGATAGATGATCCCGGTCAGGTGAACCAGGGCCAGGGCCACCAAACTCGCGGCGGCCAAATCCTGCAGACGCACCGGCGCAGAGATGCTGGGCAGCAGGTAGGGGTTGCGGCGAGGGAGAAGGGAAGTAGGCAGCAGGTGGGGATCCCTTTGTCGAAAGGCCATCGTCCCGCAGGCCCAGGCCGCAGGCAAAAACCCGAGCAAATAGCCAAAGGCGGGCTGGTACAGGTACTGCCACCCCCCTCCCTGGGCAAACACCTGCAGCCCTGCCAATCCCAAGCCTAGATAGACAAGCTGGGCGCACACTGCCGCCACCGGTCCCGCCAGACAGGCCGTTAGCAGCATGCCGCCGATTTGCAGGGAAAAGCTATATCCTCCCACCCCTGGCCACTGAGGCGGCAAGCTCACCTGGGTTAGGGTGCCCAAAATGGTCAAGATCACTCCAATTGCGGTCCAGAGCCATTCCAGAGGGGTTAACAGTCGGCCAGCACGCATAGCCGAGGGAAAATCTTTCCCTATGCTAGGAGAGAACACCGACGAGGTAGGCAAGAGAGTGGTTAAGCCAGAGTGGATTGCCTTGGCCCAGGCTCTAGCCGACGCAGCCGGAGCGGTGATCCGGCCTCTGTTTCGCGGGGAGCTGCAGGCCGAGTACAAAGAGGCTAGATCCCCTATCGTAACGATAGCCGACCGGGAAGCAGAACGGGCAATGCGGGCGTTGCTGGCCGCCCACGTGCCGGAGCACAACGTCCTTGGCGAGGAGTTTGGCTTCCACCAGACCGGATCCCCTTATACCTGGGTTTTGGATCCCTTGGATGGCACCATCGCCTTTTCCACTGGCAAGCCCACCTTCGCCACCTTGATCGCCCTTTTAGAAGAAGATCGTCCCATCTTGGGCATCATCGATCAGCCGGTGTTGCGCGAGCGCTGGGTGGGGGTGCAGGGACAACCAACCCGCTGGATAACCCCTTCCACCCAACAGCTTAGTCGCAGCAAAGCCACCACCGACCTCAGCCGCGCCTCTTTGAGCTGTACCACTCCTGATTTGTTTGCTCAGCCAGACCAGCAGCAGCGCTTTCAGCAGCTCAGCCGTTTGGTTCACATCACCTCCTACGGCGGCGACGGCTACCAGTACGGCCTCTTGGCCAGCGGCTACATCGATCTGGTGATGGAGTGCGGCCTCGCCCTCTACGACTTTGCTGCTCTTGTGCCCGTGATCGAGGGATCCGGCGGCGTGATTACCGATTGGTCGGGGGATCCCTTAACCCGCACTTCTAGAGGAGAAGTGTTGGCGGCGGCCAACCCGACGCTCCATCGACAGGCCTTGGCTGCTATTCAAGAGAGAGGCAAACCTCACCCCTCCCTTAGCTAAGCCCTCAGTCAGGCCTCCCCAACCTAGGGGCTGGGTTGCAGCCTGGATCTCTAAAAGATCTTGAGTACAAGCGGGCGAACGGAATCGAACCGTCAACAGCAGTTTGGAAGACTGCGGTTTTACCATTAAACTACGCCCGCACAGGTGTTTGCTTCTGCCCAACAATAATAGCACCTGGCGAGGGTACCCCCTCAAGAGGCTTCCCTTCAAAGACAAGAGGTGTCTCATCGACGCTGGAGCTGCTTTTGGCGTTTTTTCTGCCACTGCCGAAACTCTTTTTCGTAGCGTTCCCCTTCCGTCTGGTAGGTGCTCCAGCCCTTGAGGGCAACAGCCAGGCCCCAGCCCATCAGTATAAACAGCGACCAAGACAGCCCTCCGCCGGAGAGCCAATCCAAGCCTACTAGGAAGCTGTTGACAATGGCATACCGCCCCAGCAATTGGTAAAACTGCCGCTGGCGGTAGCGTTGAAACTCACGCCGTTGGTTGGTTAGTTGCTGCCAGGCTCTCCATTCCCGCTCGGCCTCCTCCAGCTCTTGGGGGGAGATCCCCAGCTCGGCGGCCATCTCCTCCAGTTGCGAGCGGGTAAACTCACCAAGGCGCGGCTGGCGAGCGATGGCCCGCTGCAGGATCTGCTGCACGTCCTCTTGGCTGTAGCGGGATCTGGACATTTGACGATAGGAAACCTGACGACTCTTAGTTTAGGGCAGGCAGACTTGGCAGCTCCCCAATCCCAGCCAAGGGTAGCTAGGGAGAAGATCCCCATAGACTTAGGCAGCGCTCCCGAATGGCCTGCAGGTTGAGGGCGAGATCGCGGCGGATGCGCCGTTCTACTAGGCCAACTGGCATGCGGCGCGGCGGTTGCACCTGCAGGTGGTAGGTGAGCAGGGTCTGCTGCTCTAGCCAGTCGGCTAGCTCCCAAAACCCCTCGAAGATGAGGAAATCCCCTTCTACTTCTTGAAAGCGCAGTTGGTGGGGAAACACTTCCTCGATAGCCAGCACCACCGCTGCAGAAAACCGGGCAAACAGAACTTGCTGGGATCCCACTTGACGCACCAGTTTGCGGCCATTCTGGCTGCCGAGGAGGCGACTTTCCACCAGGTTAGGAATAAACTCCGCCAGATGGTCGTAGTCGGTTAAAACCTGCCAGACCTGCCGGCGCTCTACTGGGATCAAGATGCGGCCTTGCACTTGGCGGCGGCGCTCCCCCAAGTCTTCTACCTCTACCTCAATGTCTGAGAACTCCCTCCCGCTAAAGAGAGCAGGAGCTTCTAGGTGATCCTGGGGATCCCGGTCAAAACTGGAAGGCATGGCAAGAAAAGGGTTGAAAACTAAGGCAGGGGCTGCTAGCCCCTCAACAGGCTGAGTTCCCCTGCTGGAGCATTGTATAGGGGATAACGATCCTAAGAAAGAAGAGCCCGGAACCAACTCAGGATTACCTGCCAAACTTGGTCGAGGAGGGCAAAGGGATCTCGCAGCTCCTGGAGCACCTGCCGCGGGCCGATTCTAAAGACCACGTACAAAACGGCTAGGAGGATCACGATCCCCACCGCTGTCCAGATGGCCTCTCGAACTACCCGCACCCAGAAGACCAGCATAAAAATGGCGATGGCTACAGCGGCAACCAGCGGCAGTGTCTCCAGTACCATCGTGCTTTCCCCCCTAGCTCAGTTTTGGCCTCTGAGGATCAGCCGAGCCGTCCTTGTTTTCCCAATCAAGAGTACAATCGAGCCATGCAGCGCCTGCAAGCAGCCTGAGTGAGCTGGGGAGAAGAAAGAGTTGGGAGCGTTGCTCCAGTTGCTGGCTAGTTGGAGATGAGTGTGTTGGCTTCAGCAGGATCCCCTCCCGACTTCGCAAGTGTGCCGCACTGCTCACGGCAGCGGATTCACCCCACTGCGGTGATCCATCCCAAGGCTGAGTTGCACGAGACGGTGCAGGTGGGCCCCTATGCCGTTATTGGCGAACATGTGCGCATTGGTGCCAACACCGTGGTGGGGGCCCATGTGGTGATCGAGGGCTGGACCGAGATTGGTGAGGACAACCAGATTTTTCCAGGAGCGGTGCTGGGCACAGAGCCGCAGGACCTAAAGTACAACGGCGCACCCTCGCAGCTGGTCATTGGCAGGGGCAATCGCATTCGGGAGTTTGTCACCATTAACCGAGCCACCAACGAGGGAGAGGCGACGATAATTGGCGACTACAACCTGTTGATGGCCTATGTCCATGTCGCCCACAACTGCGTTATCGAAAATCAAGTGGTGATCACCAACGCGGTTTCCCTGGCTGGCCACATTCACATCGAGTCCCAGGCGCGCATCGGCGGCATGGTCGGGATCCACCAGTTTACCCGGGTAGGGCGCCTGGCCATGGTGGGGGCGATGAGTCGGGTGGATCGCGATGTTCCACCCTACCTGTTGGTGGAGGGGCATCCAGCCCGCATTCGTGGCCTCAACTTGGTGGGGCTGCGGCGAGCCAAGGGGATGGAGGGATCCCTGCCGGCCTTGCGCCAGGCCTACCGGCTGCTCTACCGCTCTGGATTGCCCTTGGAAAAGGCGCTGCAAACGCTGCGGGAGAGCCTGCGAACCGAGAACGGGCAGAGCATCCTCTCCCTAGAGGGGAAAGAGCTGGTGGACGAGACGGGATCCCTGCTACACCTGCTGCAATTTTTGGAAGATTCCCTTTCCCAGCCGCAACGGCGTGGTCCTCTGCCTGCCTTGCGTCGCAGCAAAGATGATGCTGAGGACGGGGACGACCTGTGAGCCATCTGTTTGTCTGCACCGGCGAAGTCTCCGGGGATCTGCAGGCTGGCCATCTCATCCGCGAGCTGCTGCGCCAGCGTCCGCACCTGCGCATCACGGCAGTTGGGGGAGAGGAGATGGTTGCTGCTGGAGCCCGGCTGCTGCACCGCACAACTGAAATTGGCTCCATCGGTATTCTGGAGGCCCTTCCCTTCGTCCTCCCTGCGCTGTGGGCGGAGTGGAAGATCCGCCGCTTCCTAGAGCAAGATCCACCAGATCTAGCCATCCTGGTAGACTACATCGGCGTCAACAGCCGCGTGGCTTCTCTGTTGCAGCGGCGGCGTATCCCTGCTGTCTACTACATTGCCCCCCAGGAATGGGTGTGGTCGCCCAGCAGCCGCCTCACCTACCGCCTAGCCCAGCAAATGCGGCTGATGGTGGCCATTTTCCCCGAGGAGGCCCGCTACTACGCCGCAGCAGGTGCCCGGGTTTGCTATGTCGGCCACCCCCTGCTGGATATTTTGGCAAGTGTCCCCGGTCGTGCGCAGGCCAGGGCGGAGTTGGGGATCCCGGAGGAGGCTACGGTGGTGGCGCTGCTGCCCGCCTCCCGCCGTCAGGAGTTGCGCTCAGTTTTGCCTATCCTGCTTCAGGCAGCGCGGCTGCTGCGGGCTCGTCTGCCCCAGGTGCAGTTTTGGGCGCCGCTGGCCTCGCCCCATTTTGCTGCCCCAATTGCCCGAGCCGCCCGCCGCTATGGGCTGGACGATCTCACCCTTTTCCTGCCTCGCCCTTCCCCTCCAAAGGCCCATCACCTGCTTTTGGCGGCTGCGGACCTAGTGTTGGCCAAGTCGGGCACCGTCAACCTGGAGGCAGCCATCTTGGGGATCCCGCAAGTGGTGATCTACCGCCTCAACCCGCTCACCCTTTGGCTAGCCCGCCATTGGCTAAAGGTGTCGGTGCCCTTTATGGCTCCCCCCAATTTGGTGCTTATGCGTCCCATTGTGCCGGAGCTGCTCCAGGAGGAGGCCCAGCCGGAACGGATTGCCCAACTGGCGCTGGAGCTGCTGACCCGGCCCGAGCGCCGCGCCCAACTGCAGGCTGACTACGCCGCCATGCGGGCAGCTCTGGGGGAGCCAGGAGTTCTGGCCCGCGCGGCCAAGGCCATTTTGGAAGTGCTCGACAGCGAGACCAGCTCCAAGGAAGCTCAGGCTCCGAGCGCTCTAGGCTAGCCTGCCGAGAGAATGGCGTCCAACAAAGGATCGGCCCCAAAGCGCACCACATCGGTACAGGGCCGGCCCGTCTCTGCTTCCACCTGGCGGATCTGGGCCAGGGCCGCTTCCTCTTCCCAACCGAAGGTATTGAGGGCTACCCCCACCACCGGTGCAGGGGCAAAGGCGCCAGCGGCCGCAGCCACTTGTTCGTAAAGCTCGATCACCTTAGGCAAGGGAGGAATGGGCACCTCGTCCATCCCCTTGATGTGGGTCTGCCCAGCTCGGTGCACCAGGATGAGATGGGTAGGCTGGGATCCCCTTAGCAGAGGCAGGGTGGCGGTGGAAGCGGGGTTGAGCAGGGATCCCTGACCCTCAATGTGCAGAATGTCGTGGTCGAAGCCATAGCGCAACACCAATTGCTCCACAGCGCCGCTGGCGTAGTCCACCCGAACTGCATCCAGAGGCACCCCCTCGCCACTGATGAGGATCCCCGTCTGGCCGGTGGCCAAGAAACGAGAACGCAGGCCGCGTTTTAGGCTGGCCCGGTGCAGCTCCAAACTGGTGGACATTTTGCCGACGGCCATGTCGGTGCCCACCGTCAGTACCCGCCGACAGGGGAGAGAGCGAGCTAGACCTCTCCCTACTCCCAGACCAGGAGGTTCGCGGCGAATGTCCCAGATCCAGGCTCCCGGCTGCAGCCACTGCCGCAACTGGGCATCTTCCGCTAGGGGGGTGTGCAGCCCGTTTGCTAAAGACAAGCCGGCTTGCAGGGCTTGGCAGAGCTCCTCCCGCCACTCCGGGGGCAGCTGGCCGCCGGAAGGAGCGATCCCAATCACCAACACCTCGGGGCCGTAAACCAGCGCCTCTTGCACCGAGGCTACGATGGGAATGTCTTTGGCAATGCCCGTGAGTTGGGCCAGGGATCTCCCCGCCTGCTCCCGATCGATGACGGCCACCACTGGAAAAGGCCCATAGCGCAATAGCCCCAGCCCTGTTTTGCCGTACTCTCCTGCTAGGCCGCCGTGGAGCAGGATGGCCACCCGAGTTTGGCTGGAGAGCATGGTCCTACTCCCGCAACTCCACCCCTAGGCCGGGTCGGTCGGTGGGGATGAGACAGCCCTCCTGCACCAGAGCCCCGGAGAAGGGATCGTCGACGAGATTGAGGTGGCTGTCTAAGTCCACGTAGTCCGCTAGCGGCGCCAAGTGGGCCGCTGCCGTGTTGCCCAAAGCGGTGTTGCTGTAGCAGCCCAGCATCACCTGTAGCCCATGGGCTCTGGCTGTGTGGATCATGCGCCAGGCTTCGCTAAGGCCGCCACACTTCATGAGCTTAATGTTGATGCCATGAACCCGATCCGCCAGGGCAGGAATGTCGCGGCTGTCAAAACAACTCTCATCCACAAAGATGGGCAGCTTCGACTCATGCCACAGGGTGATTAGCTTCGCCTCCTGGCCCCTCTCCAGGGGCTGCTCCAAGTAGCTCACCCCCTGCCCCGCCAGCCAATTGCTCATGCTCAGGCTTTGCTCCAGTGTCCAAGCCCCATTGGCATCCACTGTAATCAGAGATCCCAGCGGGATCACCTCCTGCACGGCAATGAGCTGGTTTTGATCGGCCATTAGGCCCAGTTCGCTGCCCAGCTTGATCTTAAAGGCCCGCGCCTGTTGGATCTGTTCCATCCAAGCCAGAGCCCGCTGGCGCGCCTCCTGAGGGGTGGAGAGGCCGATGGTTAGGGTCGTGGGCGGAATGCGGGAGCGATCTAGGCCCCACAGCTGCCAGAGGGGCCTCCCCAGTCGCTTGCCCATCCAGTCGTGCAGGGCCATGTCCACCGCCGCCCGCACTGCCGAGGGGATCCCGGCCTGCAGCAGTTCCGCCTCGACGGCCTGCCGCTCCCAGGGGGAATAGCGGCGTAGGATCCCTTTAGCCACCTCCAAACCCGCCAAGATGTCCTCCAAAGTCTGGTAGCAGTCCTCGCTCACCGAGAAGGGGCAAGCCTCCCCCCAGCCCTCGATCCCCTCCTCTTCAACGCGCACCCAGGCCAAAGTGGCCTCTGTATAGGTGCCGCGGCTAAGGGTGAGGGCATAGCGCTTGTGAACAGTGAAGGGCTCAACGTAAAGCCGCATGAGCAGTCTTAGAGATAAGGTGGGTCGACTTTCTCCCTTCTAGATTTCCATCAGGTTGCAGAGTCGGGCCCGTGAGGTCTCCTGCCCCTACCGTTGACCTGGGGGGTCAACTACAGTCAATATGGACACATCGTGCGTGCCCCAGCTACTGCTTATGAGCGATCTTCCTCCCCCCTTGACCTCCCGTCGCAGCAGCGTGAGCAAGGCCTTAGCGATTGCCAATGCCAGCATCACCCCCTTTGGACGCAAGCTAAAAGAGCTGGGCTTTGCCGACGATAAGCAAATCCAAGACATTCAAAATGCCCTCAAAGCGGATCGAGAGGGCGGCAGCAAAGTTTTGGCCCTGGCGGTCAAGAACATTGTAGGCAAGGAGCTCACACCTGACCTGGAGCGGGCCTACAAGCGGCAGCAGCTTTTTGAGCTCAAGGTTATCTACGGGATCCCCTCCCTCGACACCGACCTGGAGCCGGTGGATCTCGCGGAGATGAGCGAGCTCATTGAGTCGCTCTTGCCCCTTGATATCTGCAACCGCTATAAGTTCTTGCCCATTCGCCGCCAAGACAACCAGGTCGTGGTGGCAATGGTCAAGCCGGACAACCTGCAGGCGCTAGACGACATTCAGCGGCGCTTCCGCATCCAAGGGCTAAAGCTGCAGCGGCGGGTCTTCACCCAGCAGGATTTCGAGACCCTGATCAACCGCTACATGGATGCGCAGGCGGAACTGCTGGCCACTAAGGGTATCAACGACGTGGTTGCCCCTGCCCAAGAAGAAGAGGTGGTAGTCAACCCGGCTGAGCTTGATCTGGACAGCATCGAGGGTACTGCCGTCGACGAGGAGGTTGGCGAGGGATCCCTGGAGGAGCAGGTCAAATCGGCAGACGATGCCCCGATCATCAAATTGGCCAACCAAATCCTGATCAAGGCCCTGCAGGAACGGGCATCTGACATCCACATCGAGCCGCAGGAAGAAAACCTGCGCATTCGCTTCCGCAAGGACGGGGTGCTGCGGCAGGCTTTTGAGAACTTCCCCAAAAAGATCATTCCTGCTCTTACCGCTCGATTCAAGATCATGGCCAACCTGAACATTGCCGAGCGGCGCCTGCCTCAGGACGGGCGCATTCGGCGGATGTTCAAAGGGCGCAAGGTGGACTTCCGCGTTAGCACCCTGCCCTCGCGCTATGGGGAAAAGATTGTCCTGCGCATCCTGGATAACTCCGCCACTCAACTGGGCTTGGATAAGCTGATCACCGACCCAGAGACCCTTGCCAGCTTCAAGGAGGTTGTGAGGAGACCCTTTGGTCTAATCCTGGTAACCGGGCCCACTGGATCCGGGAAAACCACCACCCTCTACTCGGCCCTGGCGGAGCTAAATGATCCAGGCATCAACATCAGCACCGCCGAGGATCCCATCGAGTACACCCTGCCGGGGATCACCCAGGTGCAGGTTCTCCGGGAGAAGGGCATGGACTTTGCTATGATCCTACGCGCTTTTCTGCGGCAGGACCCGGATGTCATCCTGGTGGGGGAAACCCGCGACCACGAGACGGCCAAAACCGCCATCGAAGCCTCCCTCACCGGTCACCTGGTGTTGACTACCCTGCACACCAACGATGCCCCCAGTGCCATCGCCCGCCTGACGGAGATGGGGATCGAGCCGTTTATGATCTCCAGTTCCCTACTGGGGGTGTTGGCCCAGCGCCTGCTGCGGCGGGTATGTCCTGAGTGTCGGATCCCGTACCACCCTACCCCTGAGGAGCTGGCCCGCTATGGCCTTAGCCTCAGCGGCGACAACGAACAGCTGACCTTCTACAAAGCCAACAAGCTCTCCCCCAAAGAGGTAGAACAGCGCAAGGCCACCGGCAAGCCCATCTGTGAGAACTGCGGGGGCGTGGGCTACAAAGGCCGGGTGGGGGTGTACGAGTTCATGCGCATGAACGACCGCTTGGCTGAGTTGATCAACAAGGGGGCTCCCACCGAGGTGCTTAGGGAGGCGGCAGTTGAAAGCGGCATGAAGACCCTGTTGGCCTATAGCCTGATGCTGGTGAAGCAGGGGCTAACCACGCTAGAGGAGGTGGATCGAGTTGTCCTCACCGACAAAGGCTTGGAAACCGAGCTGAAGGCTCGTGCCAAGGCCCTCAGCACCTGCCGCAACTGCGGTGCTGCCCTGCGGGTGGAGTGGATGGATTGCCCGTACTGCTTGACGCCGAAGTTTTAGTTTGACTCTTGTCAGCTTCACCGGAGCAACTCACGCCATTGATTGGAGAGGGAAGTCCTATGAAACAACTGATGATCGAAGACCTGATGGAAGAAATCATCCGGAGGGGCGGTTCCGATATCCACATCTCAGCCGGCTTGCCTCCCTACTTCCGCATCAATGGCCGCCTAGAGCCGACGGAGCACGATCCTCTTACCCCTGAGGAGGTGCAGCGGCTCATTTTCAGCATGTTGAACAACACCCAGCGAAAACAATTGGAGCAGAACTGGGAGTTGGACTGCTCTTACGGCGTGCGCGGGATCGGGCGCTTCCGGGTCAACGTCTATCGCGAACGGGGCAGCTATGCCTGTGCTATGCGAGCTCTGGCCTCGGAAATCCCCAGCATTGAAAAGCTGGGCCTGCCCGACATCTGCAAGGAAGTTGCGCGACTGCCGCGGGGCCTGGTGCTGGTAACGGGACCAACGGGATCCGGCAAATCCACCACTTTGGCCGCTATCATCGACTTCATCAACCGCGAGCGAGCTGAGCACATCCTCACCATTGAGGATCCCATTGAGTATATCTACACCCCCATCCGCAGCATCATCCACCAGCGGCAGTTGGGCGAAGACACCAAGAGCTTTGCCAATGCCCTGCGGGCGGCGATGCGGGAAGATCCGGATGTGATTTTGATTGGGGAGATGCGGGATCTGGAGACCATCCAGTTGGCCATCACCGCCGCCGAAACCGGACACCTCTGCTTTGCCACGGTGCACACCAGCTCGGCTGCCCAGACGGTGGATCGCCTAGTAGACGTGTTCCCGCCAGAGCAACAGCAGCAGATCCGCGTGCAGCTTTCCAACTCCCTCAAGGCTGTCTTCTCGCAAACTTTGGCCCGCCGCCTCAACCCCAAGCCAGGGGAGCCAGGCCGGGTGCTGGTGCAGGAGATCATGGTGGTCACCCCAGCCATCGCCAACCTCATTCGGGAGGGCAAGACGGCCCAGATCTACTCGGCCATCCAGACGGGCGGCAAGCAGGGCATGAAGACCCTGGAGCAGGATCTAGCCAACCTCTACCTGCAGGGCAAGATTGACTTCGAGACGGCCATGTCCAAGACCTCTCGTCCTGAGGAGTTGCAGCGGCTTTTGGGCAACGTCGTCGGGCCTTCCCCAGCCGCGGCAGTTCAACAGCAGCGGCCAGCAGCGGCTGCTGTCCGTCGCTAGAGATCCCTGCCTGGAAGTTCCCCGCCAACCTCTGGCCGCCGGCCTCATCTGCAGCTAAGCTCTAGCTGGGGGAGAGTGGCGGTTTGGCTAAGGTTGCAAAACTAGGCCAAGGGATCCCACTCCGGAGTTTTAGCAAGCATCCAAGCAGGGGTAAGCCATGCCGCGCTACAAGGTTCGGGGGTTAAAGGCCGGTCAGCCGGTACGCCTGACGGTGGTGGCCAACAACTTGACCGAGGCTCGTGCACGGCTGCGCCGCGAGGGGATTTTCGCCAAACCGGAGGACATTCAGGAGGAGAAGCCCTTTTTCTCCCTGGATACGTCTTTCGGTTTCTCGATGCTGCGGTCCATCGACATTCGCGACAAGGCGGTGTTCTCCCGGCAATTTGCTGCTCTCATCAACGCCGGCGTGTCGATGGTTCGCTCTCTCACCATCATGGAGGAGCAGACTGGCAACCCCAAGCTCAAAAAATACCTGAGGGCCATCCGTGCAGAGGTGGAGGCCGGGAAAAACCTCTCCGACTCCATCCGCCCCTATCCAGATGCTTTCGACAGCCTCTACTGCAGCATGGTGCAGGCAGGGGAAGTGGGCGGCGTGCTCGATGAGGTGCTCAACCGCCTGGCCAAGCTGCTGGAGGACATGGATCGCCTGCAGAAGCAGATCAAGTCGGCCATGACCTACCCAGTGGTGGTAACCATCTTGGCCGTCTTGATCTTCTTGGGCATGGTGCTCTTCATTTTGCCCACTTTTGAGAGCATCTACAACGACTTGGGGGGGGAGCTGCCTGGCTTTACTCAGTTTTTCATCAACGTCAGCAAGTTCCTACGCACACCCCAGTACAGCTTGGGCCTAGTGGGCTTTCTGGTGATGGTCTTTTTTGCCTTTCGCCGCTTCTACCGCACCCCGGCTGGCAAGGAGACCATCGACGCGCTGGCCCTGAAACTGCCGATCTTTGGAGATCTGGTCCAGAAATCGGCGGTGGCCCGATTCTGCCGCACCTTTGGCGCTCTCACCCGCTCTGGCGTGCCGGTGCTGACTGCCTTGGAAATTGTGCGGGACACCTCAGGCAACCAGGTGGTGGCCAACGCCATCGACGCCGCTCGCCAATCCATCTCGGAGGGGGGGCAGATCGCCCCTGCCCTAGATAAGGCCAAGGTGTTTCCCCTGATGGCCATTCAGATGATCAGCGTCGGCGAGGAGACGGGGGAGCTGGATGCCATGCTGATGAAGACAGCCGACTTCTACGAGCTGGAAGTGGAGGAGGCGGTGCGCGCCCTGACCAGCTTGCTTGAGCCTTTGATGATTGTGTTCTTGGGTGGTATGGTGGGCTGCATCATTGTGGCCATGTACCTGCCCATGTTCAACGTCTTCGAGCTAGTGAAGTAGCAGGTTCAGGTACCGCTCTGGCCAAGTTCTGCCTCGAGGAATGGGATAGTTTCGCCAGCCTAGGGTATGAGCGTCCGCACGGTCACCACTGCCCCCTTCCCTGACCAAAAACCTGGCACTTCCGGCCTGCGCAAGCCGGTACAGGTGTTCCAGCAGCCCCACTACCTGGAGAACTTTGTCCAATCCATCTTTGACGTCCTCGAGGGATCTGCCGGCCAAACCCTGGTGGTTGGGGGAGATGGCCGCTACTACAACCGAGAGGCTATCCAGATCCTGCTCAAGATGGCGGCAGCCAACGGCATTGGGCGGGTGTTGGTAGGTCAAGGGGGGATCCTCTCCACGCCAGCGGTCTCCTGCCTCATCCGCAAATACGGAGCTTACGGCGGCATCATCCTCTCAGCCAGCCACAACCCCGGCGGTCCGCAAGGAGACTTTGGCATCAAGTACAACATCGGCAACGGCGGCCCCGCCCCGGAGAAGGTGACCGAGGCCATCTACGCCCGCACCCAGCGGATCCGCGAGTACCGCATCCTAGAGGCCCCGGACGTGAATCTGGATCGCCTGGGGGAGCAACGGCTGGGATCCCTGACGGTCTGCGTCATCGACCCTGTGGCCGACTATCTGGATCTAATGCAGCGTCTATTCGATTTTGATGCCATTCGCGACTACCTGGCTTCTGGGGTTCGCATCGCCTTCGACGCCATGCACGCCGTCACTGGCCCCTATGCCCACGCCATTCTGGAGAAAGCTCTAGGAGCGCCCCAGGGCAGTGTCCTTAACGGCCAGCCGCTGCCGGATTTTGGCGGCCTCCACCCAGATCCCAACCTGGTGCACGCCCGCGCCCTGGTGGAGCTGCTGTTTCGGGAGGATGGGCCGGATTTCGGCGCTGCCTCCGACGGGGATGGGGATCGCAACATGATCCTGGGCCGCCAGTTCTACGTAACTCCTAGCGATAGCCTGGCAGTGTTGGCTGCCAACGCCCACTGGGTGCCCGGCTACCGGGAGGGGCTGGCCGGGATCGCCCGCTCCATGCCCACCAGCCAGGCGGCAGACCGAGTGGCGGCCAAGCTGGGGATCCCTTGCTACGAAACCCCTACGGGCTGGAAATTTTTCGGCAACCTCCTGGATGCCGGCAAAGTCACCCTCTGCGGCGAGGAGAGCTTCGGCACCGGCTCCAACCACATCCGCGAAAAAGATGGCCTCTGGGCTGTTCTCTTTTGGCTCAACATCCTCGCCGTGCGGCGGCAGTCGGTGCGGCAGATTGTGGAAGAGCACTGGCGCACCTACGGACGCAACTTCTACTCCCGCCACGACTACGAGGGGCTGCCGGTGGAGGTGGCCGAGGAGCTGATGGAGCACTTGCGGCGCTCTGGGTCCGGCTGGGTGGGACAGCGCTTTGGCGCGCAGACGGTGGCCTATGCCGATGACTTCAGCTACACCGATCCCGTAGACGGCAGCACCAGCCGCCACCAAGGGATCCGCATCGGCTTTGAGGATGGCTCGCGCATCGTCTATCGCCTCTCTGGCACCGGCACCCACGGCGCCACCCTGCGGGTGTACTTGGAGCGGTTTGAGCCAGATCCCAGGCGGCAGGGTTTGGATCCCCAGGCGGCTCTGGCCGAGCTGATCCAACTAGCGGATCACTTTGCCCAAATCCGCGCCCGCACTGGTCGGCAGCAGCCGGACGTCGTCACCTAGCTCTCCCCAAGGGCTGTGCTTCTTTTGCTCCCCCAGCCCTTCCTGCGACAGGGAGCACATTTGCCACACCTAGCCTTTCTTGGAGGTTTGGGTAGCTCTTTTGCCCAGGCCCAGCCACCTGCGCACCTTGTCCACCCAAAGCTGAAAGGGCGAAGGCTGGGGTCGGACTGCCACCTGAATAGGTTCGTCCTGAAACTCTTTGTCTTTGAGGCGAAAGCCAAATTCCAGCTCGTCTTTAACTTTGCCAAGACGGGGAAAGAGGCGGACGGCTGCTTTTTTAAGCTCTTCCTCGTTTTGGAAGATGGCCTGGTGGATGGCGCTGGAGCGACTGACCGCCAGGGATCCCACAGGCAGCCAAGGGTTGGGTTTGCCGGGCTCAGCCTGGCGGCGCCGGGCAAAAATGGCAAACTCCGGCATTCCTTTGGCTTTCAGCTCGTCGTAGCGTTTGGCTGCTTCCTTGCGCTTGGCGGCTTTGGTCTTTGCTGCCTGTTTTTCGGGCTGCGAGGGGCTAAAACCCTTGGGCTGAGGCATACCTCGCCTACGGAAAGGTGGGCTCTTGCAGCTTAGCGCAGATTGGCTCGGCGAGGATCGTGCTTGGCTAGTCAGCGTGCTAGAATTGTTGCGCTGTAAGTTGGATCACGGGATGTAGCGCAGCTTGGTAGCGCACTTCGTTCGGGACGAAGGGGCCGCAGGTTCGAATCCTGTCATCCCGATGGGAGCTGGGCTAGCCCTCGGTAGCGGCCGGGGGCGGTAGCTGCTGTAGCCAGGCACCGACATTAATGCGAAGCTGTTGTCCCAGCTGAAGCAAGCGGCGTAGGGTTTCGGCAGGGATCCGGCCAGGGGCACGCTCTAGGGCGCTGCGGAGCAGTCCTGATTGCTGGCGCTCTAACCCTAGTAGGTAAAGCTCTTGGAGGCGATCCAAGCGGATGGGCAGGCCCAGATCGGCAGCCAGTTGCAGCCACTCTTCCAAGTTGTGGAGCTGCTCGCTGAGGGTTTCCGAGTCGGCTGCCTGGGCCAGCTGCCACATCCCCCGCTGCAAGAGCCGATCCAAGACCCGGGCTGCCTCTTCCTGCCGCAACTGACACCCCAACTGCTCTGCCTCGCGGGCAATTGCTCGCAACTCCAGCAAGTGATCCCGCTTGCCCTCTTCTATTTCCATGGCCCGTAAGCTGCTCAATAGGCGCTGGTTGAGGGTAATCTGGGCGGCGGCCAACAGCTCTTCCGGGATCGGCAGGCCATCGGCCCGAAAAGCCATCAAAACCCCGTAATTCTCCAGGTAGGTTTGGCGATAGAGCTGGGCCAAGCGCTCCAACGTGTCCTGGGTAAGCCAGCGCAGCATCTGCTGCCGGTCTTCCTCCGTTAGGGCGTTGAGGTCGAAGGTTTCCGGTCCCAGCAGCTCTTGCAGGGTTAGGACGAGCTGGATGCGGCTGCGGGAGCTAGACAGCAGACTGGCTTTCAACTGCTCGTAGCCGCGCTGCCCTGGAAACGGCTTGACGCCACATTGAAAGTCCCAGCCGCCCAGGTGGAGTAGAGCGTAGGTGAGGTCGTGCTCTTCAGAGGTGGTGGGAAAAGAAAGCTTCACCCTCCCCACCAGCAGCGTGGATCCTCCTATAGCTAGGCGCTCCTGATCCACCGGCTCCAGCATATACCCAGAGGAGCGAGGTACGCCGTTGACCAGGGAAAGCAGGGCGTGCTGGGCCACGAGCCGCTGCGGGCTAACCCGGCGGGGGCACACCAAAGCTTGGTAAACTCCTCGGCCGTCTTTGTAGAGTTCGAGATTGCTGGGGGCCTTGCTTAGGCGAAGCAGAAACTCCTCCTCCAGATCTACCTTGGTGGCAGCCGCTGCCAACTCAATGGCCCGCGCCGCATAGCGCAGGATTTGCACCCCCTCAGGGCGAGCGAGTTCTTCAAAGAACCAGCCGCAACTGGTGAACATCAGTTGGCTGTAGCGCTGCATCTCCAACAGGCGCAGCACCTGCACCCGGTCTTCGGCAGTGAGGCGGTGGCTTTGGTGCTCCTGCAAAAATGCCTCCCTGCGCTCCCGATCCAAGATCACCTCGATGTAGCGATCCCGAGCCAGCCAGGGATCCCGCAGGTAGGCCTTAGCCTCCGTCTCGTAGATCTCGGCCAACTGATCCCGCAGCCAGTTGAGGGCCTCCCGCAGCGGTTGCCGCCAGCGTTGGTGCCAGCCAGGCACTGCCCCACAGCCACAGTCCCGTGACCACCGCCCCACCCCATGGGCACAGCTCCAGGCAGTAACTGGCTTTAGTTGCACCTCCCAGGTGGGAGGGTGGTGGCTGAGGAAATGGGCGTAGTTGCCCACTTGCCAGCCTCGGCGGGGAAACTCCTCGCAGAAGGCATAGGCCAGGGTACGCTCTGTTCCGCGTTTGTGGTGGCCAAAGGTCTCGCCATCCGTGGCACAGTTGATGAGTTGGACTTCTCGGTCGGGGCGAATGGCCAACTGGAGCCGCTCCGCCAGCGCCTGGGTGCTGTAGGCAATATCGCCAAAGCCAAGGTCGCGGGAGATGGGGCCGTCAAAGAAAAAAACATCTAGGTAGCCGCCTCGGTCGGGGGTAAAGCAGCGATAGGGCCGGCTGGGATCGATCTGGCCCTGGCTGACATCGATCCATTCCGTTTGCCCCAAAGGGCGAATGCGCTGCGCCTGGCTGGGGGCTAGGATGACAAAGCGGATCCCGCAGTCGACCAAGGCCTTAACCGTTGCTGCATCGATAGCGGTTTCCGCCAGCCACATGCCTTCGGGGAAGCGGCCAAAGCGATGCTGGAAATCGGCGATTCCCCAGCGGATCTGCGTGTACTTGTCCCGCTCATTGGCTAGGGGCAGGATGACGTGGTTGTAGACCTGGGCAATGGCATTGCCCTTTCCCTCCAGCCGCTCGGCGCTGAGACGGTCGGCAGCCAGGATGCGCTGGTAGACCTCAACGTCGTGCTCCTCCAGCCAGGCAAGGAGGGTGGGGCCGAAGTTAAAACTCATGAACTCATAGTTATTGACAATGCGCACCACCTGCCCTTGCTCATCAAGGATGCGGGCAAAGGCGTTGGGCCGATAGCACTCCGCCAGAATGCGCTCGTTCCAGTCGTGGAAGGGGTGGGCGCTGGGCTGGCGCTCAATGCGGTTCAGCCAGGGATCCTCGCGCGGTGGCTGGTAGAAATGGCCATGCAACACCACGTAGGGAGCTGTGGTCCGCGGGCCTGGAGACTCAACTTCTTGCCCAGACTGGGCCGCTGGCTGGGCGGGGTTTTTGGAGCCACTCGGCAGCATGAGACCGCACTCTTTGCTTGCCCTTGGAGCCTCTAGGCTCCTATCCCCACGTTACCGCGATCCCCAGCAGCGACTATGTATGATTTGGACAGAAACTCAGCGCCTAGGGGGTTAAGGGCGGTTTTGCCTTCCTGCCCTCCTCCGTCAAGGGGCTGCAAGTCTGGTTTGAGCGGTATGGTTGAACTCATCTTGCCCCGTCGTCGCTTGCTGGAGCAATTGCTAGCTCGCCTAGGGTTCAAAGATCCCACCTGGCTGGAGCAATTGCGCTGGGACTTACTGGATCAGGCTTTGATTCACCCTTCCCGGGATGGCCAGCGCAACAACGACCGGCTGGAGTTTCTGGGGGATTCCGTCCTACGGATTTTGGCCACTGAGTTCTTGTTCCAGTCCTATCCTCACCTGTCAGTAGGAGAACTAACAGCAATTCGCTCCGATCTCATCAGCGATGCTCACCTAGCGGAACTGGCGGATCTGCATGGCCTGGAGCGTTACCTCGAGCTGGGATCTAGCTGCCAAAACGACTTGGCGGGTCGGGCACGACGCTTGGCGGATGCTTTTGAGGCCCTGCTGGGATCCCTGTACCTAAGCTGGGGCATCCACACCCTGTCCCGGCTGCACCCCTGGCTGGATCCCTACTTTCGCCAACGGGTAGAGCAGTGGTTCCAGGATCCCACTCGTCGCAACCCCAAGGCTGCGCTGCAGGAGCTAACCCAGCGCTGGTGGGGCATTTTGCCAGAGTATCGCCTCGTGGCTGCCCAGGAGCACCCGCCCCGTTTCACCATGGAAGTTTGGGGCCAAGGCCAATGCTGGGGCCGCGGCGAGGGGCGCTCCAAAAAGGCGGCGGAAATGGCCGCTGCCGCCCAAGCCTACCAATACCTGCAGGAGCAAAAATTGGCAGATACGCCTCCCCAAGGCTGCTAGAACAAGCGTAGTGCTCCCCTAGGGGCTAGCTGGATACGACGGTATGGATCCCAAACTGGAAGAACGCGCCCGTGAGCTGCGCGCCCTGCTGCAAAAAGCCAGCATCGCCTACTACGTCCACAATGCCCCCATCCTGGAAGACAGCGTTTACGACCGCCTCTACCGCGAGCTGCAGGAGCTAGAGCAGGCCCATCCCGAGCTGATTACCCCCGACAGCCCCACCCAGCGGGTAGGGGAAAAACCCGCTGAGCAGTTTCCTACGGTTTCCCACCGCGTTCCCCTCTACAGCTTGGAAAATGCCTTCAACCTGGAAGAGCTTAAAGGATGGCAGGAGCGCCTGCTGCGGCTGCTGGGGCGGACTCCTGAAGAAGGGGAGCTGGAGTACGTGTGCGAGCTGAAAATCGATGGCGCGGCCCTGGCGCTGACCTACGTAGATGGGCTGCTCCAGCGGGGGGCCACCCGCGGCGATGGCCAAGTGGGCGAAGACATCACCCCCAATGTCCGTGCCATCCCTTCCATTCCCCTGCGCTTGGCAACCGCCAATCCCCCGCCAGTCCTGGAGGTGCGAGGAGAGGCCTATCTTCCCCTTGCCGAGTTCGAGCGCATCAACCGCGAGCGCTGCTCCGCTGGGGATCCTCCCTTTGCCAACCCGCGCAACTGCGCCGCCGGCACCTTGCGCCAATTGGATAGCCGCGTGGTTGCCGCCCGCAAGCTTAGCTTCTTTGCCTATGCTCTCCACTGGCCGGAGGGGTGGCCCGCCGGGGATCCTCCCCAAACCCAGTGGGAGTGTCTGCAGCGGCTGAAAGAACTGGGATTGCCTGTCAATCCTCTTTCCCAGGTCTGTCGGAACCTCCAAGAGGTGGCCCAGTTCTACGAGCGGTGGCGGCAGGCCCAGCTTCCCTATGCCTGCGATGGGGTGGTGGTTAAACTCAACTCCCTGCGGCTGCAAGAGGAGGCCGGCTTTACGCAAAAATTCCCCCGCTGGGCCATTGCCCTCAAATACCCTGCCCAGGAAGTCCCCACCCGCATCCGCGCCATCGTGGCCAGCGTGGGCCGCACTGGGGCCGTTACACCAGTGGCGGAGCTAGAGCCGGTGCTGCTAGCCGGCACCACCGTCAGCCGCGCCAGCCTGCACAACGCCGATCGCCTGGAGGAGCTGGATGTCCACATCGGCGACACCGCCATCGTGCGCAAGGCAGGCGAGATCATCCCTGAGGTGGTGGGGATCCTCAAGGAGCTGCGCCCCCCCGATGCCGTTCCCTATCGCCTGCCCAGCCACTGTCCCGAGTGCGGCACCCCTTTGGTTCGCCCTGCTGGCGAGGCGATAACCCGCTGCCCTAATCCCGACTGTCCCGCCCAGATTAGGGGTCAACTGCAGCACTGGGCTAGCCGCGACGCTCTGGATATCGAAGGCTTAGGGGAAAAGCGAGTAGCCCAGTTGGTGGAAAAGCTAGGAGTGCGCACCGTAAGCGATCTCTACCGCCTCACCCCGGAACAGTTGGAAAGCTTGGAGGGGATGGGATCCCGCTCCAGCCAGAAGCTGGTACAAGCCATCCAGCGCTCCCGCCAACAGCCCTGGGAGCGTGTGCTCTACGGCTTGGGGATCCCCCATGTGGGAGTGGTAACTGCCCAAACTTTGGCCCAGCATTTCCCCGCCCCTGAACTCTTGGCCCAGGCCAGCATCGAGAACATCGCCCAAATCTACGGGATAGGAAGAGAAATTGCCGAGGCAGTGGTGTCCTGGTTTGCCGATCCAGCCCACCAGCAGCTCCTGCAGGAGCTGCGCGAGTTAGGGATCCCTGCCCTGCCTCAGCAAAAGGCCCCTGCGGCTGCTCAGGTGCTGGCTGGGAAGAAGTTTGTGATTACCGGCACCCTGCCTACCCTGTCTCGCCAGGAGGCCAAGGCTTGGATTGAAAGCCGCGGCGGCAAGGTAACCGCCAGTGTTAGCCGCCAAACAGACTACGTGGTGGTGGGTTCAGACCCTGGCTCCAAGCTCAAAAAGGCTCAAGAATTGGGGATCCCCCTGCTGAGCGAAGCGGAGCTGTTGGCCTTGGATCCTGGCAATCCCCATTCTTAAGTGGAGCCTTAGGGAAAAATTTAGGCGGCCCAGCTTGTCCTGGCCTTGGAGATGGTTTATATTCAACTCTGTGAGGAGTGAACGCCGGAAGGGGAAGCGGACGAAACAAGGAAAGTCCCTTCCCCTTTTGGATGCAACAGACACGTGTCAAGACCTGCCTTGGCCTTGCTTAGGAACAGTGCAGAGCCCTCTTCTTCCCCGCCAGTCCCCTTGGCAGCAGCCGGCGATGTTCTCCTATCATAGAAGTAGCGGAGACGCATGTTTCCGTTCACTCCTCACACCATCCGCCGCTCGGCGTCAAGTCGAGCGGTTTTCCTATGGGCTTTTCCCCCTCTAAGGTAAGCTCAAGCCAGGCAGCGCTAGGAGGGATCCCTGGCAATGGAAGTGTTAGACTAGGAATACTTGGCTCACCAGGTTATTTGCCTTTCTAGCCAATTCATCTCACCCTGCGGCGAGGGAAGGCAAGCCACTTTTTCGGGTACCTACTTCAACAGCCAACAGCGACGAGGATCCCATGGCCAAGCATGACTCCCAATTGCGGTGTTCCTTCTGCAACAAGTCTCAGGATCAGGTACGCAAGCTGATTGCAGGGCCAGGGGTCTACATCTGCGATGAATGTGTGGAGCTATGCAACGAAATTCTGGAGGAGGAGCTCTACAACGGCAACAGCTCGCCAGCCTCAGCTCCTGCTGCCAGACGGCGGGAAGCTCCTAAAAAGCCCCCGCGCGGCTTGCCTTCTTTGGCTCAGTTGCCTAAGCCGCGGGAGATTGTGCGCTATCTCGACCAGTACGTGATTGGCCAGGAAAAGGCCAAGAAGATCTTATCGGTAGCAGTCTACAACCACTACAAGCGGCTAGCTGCCAAAGCCAATCCTGGCAGCGCTGGGTTGGCAGAGCTGGAGGAGGTGGAGCTGCAAAAGTCCAATATCCTTCTCATTGGTCCTACTGGATCTGGCAAGACCCTCCTGGCTGAGACCCTGGCCCGCCTGCTGGATGTGCCTTTTGCCGTTGCCGATGCCACAACCCTTACAGAAGCTGGCTATGTGGGGGAGGATGTGGAAAACATCCTACTGCGCCTGCTGCAGGTGGCCGACATGGATGTGGAGCAAGCCCAGCGCGGCATTGTCTACATCGATGAAATCGACAAGATTGCCCGCAAGAGCGAAAACCCCTCCATTACTCGCGACGTTTCCGGGGAAGGCGTCCAGCAGGCCCTGCTGAAGATGCTTGAGGGGACGATTGCCAACGTGCCTCCGCAGGGAGGTCGCAAGCACCCCTACCAAGATTGCATTCAAGTGGATACCTCCAACATTCTCTTCATCTGTGGAGGGGCTTTTGTCGGCCTAGAGAAGATCATCGAGCAGCGCATTGGCAAAAGATCGGTGGGGTTCATCAAGCCAGGGGATCAGGCAGCGGTTACTCGCGAGCAACGCCTAGCCGATGCTCTCAAGGCGCTGGAGCCGGAGGATTTGATCAAGTACGGCATGATCCCAGAGTTCATCGGGCGGCTGCCAGTGGTGGCTACGCTGGATCCCCTGGACGAGAAGGCCCTCGAGGCCATCTTGACGCAGCCTAAAAATGCCATCCTCAAGCAGGCCCAGAAGCTGTTGCGCATGGACGGAGTGGAGCTGGAGTTTGAGCCAGCTGCCATTTCTGCCATTGCCAAGGAGGCCTACCGCCGCAAAACCGGGGCACGGGCGCTGCGGGCGATTGTGGAAGAGCTGATGCTGGATGTGATGTACGAGGTTCCCTCGCGGCGCGACATCAAGCACGTGCGTATTACCGCCGAGATGGTGGAGCGTCGCTCTACGGGCGAGTTGATCCCTCACCCCTCCACCTTGCCCAAGCCGGAGTCTGCCTAAGATGACAGCTCTGCCGAGCCCGGCTGCATGGCTTATGATCGATGTCTGGTTTTGGCAGAAAGGCTCAGGGGGTGGATGGGGCGGGCAGAGCGAGAGTATGCGGTAATTGGGCTGGGGCGCTTTGGCACAAGTTTGGCCCTCACGCTGATGGAGCGAGGGCATAACGTTTTGGGGATTGACCGCAGCCGCGAGATCGTGCAGCGCCTGGCGGACCAGCTGACGCAGGTGGTGGCGCTCGATTCCACCGATGAAGACGCCCTGCGGGCGGTGGATATTCCCTCCTTTGACACGGTGGTGGTGGCCATTGGTAGCGATTTCGAGAGCAATTTGCTGACGACGGTAGCCCTCAAGAGTCTGGGGGTACGTAATGTTATCTGCAAGGCTTCCACGGAGCGGCAGCGCTCGATTCTCTTGCGAGTAGGGGCAGATCGGGTGGTGCTGCCGGAGCAGGAGGCAGGGCGGCGCTTGGCGCAGGTGCTAACAGCACCAGGGATCCTGGATCAACTGGAGCTGGAGCCCGGCTACAGCATTACTGAGCTGGAGGTGCCGGAGGCCCTGGTGGGTCATACGCTAGCGGAGTCGGACTTGCGCCGCCGCTTTGGCATCACGGTTCTAGTCGTGAAGCGAAAACAATCGCTGGTGGTCTCGCCGCCAGCAGACTATGTTCTGGAGAAGGGAGATCTGCTGGTGGTGCTGGGGGCCAACACCAACATCTCGCGGCTGAATGAGATGTAGGGGTAAAGGTTCGATGAGAGAGGGCCGCGTCCCGCCGTTGCAACCGGAGGGGGCTGAGCGCTGGAGTTCCCCCCGCTTTTCTTCTCAGTCTCGGCTACTGGCCAACCCCTTACAGCGGCTCTTTTTTGGAGACAGGCGTCGCCCGCTGCCACCGCCATCACGGTTGGTGGTCGGACTGGGCCTGTTGGTGGTGGTGGGGACTTTGCTGCTTAAGCTGCCGGGGATCGGCCGGGGGGATCCCTTGAGCTGGAATGAGGCCCTATTCACGGCCACATCGGCCCTGAGCGTGACGGGGCTCTCGACGATTGTGGCGGCAGAGGATCTCACTTTCCTAGGCCAGATCCTGCTGCTGCTCCTCATCCAAATTGGCGGGGTAGGCTTCATGGTGGTGGCGGTGGTGGTGTTTCAGCTGCTTGGGCGGCGCATTTCCCTGCTCAATCGCCTGGCCCTCTGCAACTCCCTGGGCCTGATCGATCCGGGGGCAATCCTGGAATTGACGCGGCGGGTGCTGATCGGGGTTACCCTCATTGAGCTGGGGGGGGCCTTGCTGCTCTGGGTGCACTGGCGGGATCTCTATGGCCCGGGTCGGGCGGTTTTTCTGGCAATTTTTCACGCCGTCTCTGCTTTTTGCAATGCTGGGTTTGACCTATTTGGGCAAGAGGGGATCCCCACCGATGGACTGTCGCTGGCGATCTTGGGCTCTCTCATTTTTATCGGCGGCCTGGGCATCCCGGTTTTGTCGGATTTGTTGACCTGGCCGCGGGGCCACCGCCCCTCTTTGCACACCCGCATCACTCTGGTTGTGGTGGTGGTTCTGCTCTGCACAGGCGGCTTGGGGATGTTTTTGGCCGAGAGTTTGCCTGGCGGCTCCCTGCGCGAGCTAAGCTGGCCTCACCGCCTGGGCCTGGCGTTTTTTCAGTCGGTTTCGGCCCGCACTGCTGGGTTTGCCGGGATCCCGATTGAGGATTTGACACCAGCAAGCCAGTTGCTGCTGATGACGCTGATGTTTATCGGCGCGGCACCGGCCTCGATGGGAGGCGGCACCACCACTGGCACCCTAGCGGTATTGGTGCTGGCCTTGTGGGGCTACGCCCGCGGCTTGCCCAGCGCTCAGATTGCCGGGCGCAGTTTGGATCCCTCGATGGTGCGCAAGGCAGCAGCGGTGTTGACGGTCTCCCTGTTCGTGGTGCTATTGGCAACTTGGCTGATCTTAATTACCCACCACAACAGCAGGCTGGAGCCGGTGCTCTTCGAGGTTATTTCTGCTTTTGCTACCTGTGGCCTCTCGACGGGGTTCACGGGGGAGCTCAACCTCTTCGGCCAACTGCTCATCGTCTTGGTGATGTTCTGGGGCCGGCTGGGGGCGCTGACCATTGTCTTGGCTCTGGCCCAACAGCAGCCCCGTCCGCTGGTGACCTACCCCGAAGAGGCGATCTTAATTGGCTGATCTCTTGCTCTCGGCCCTGGGGAACTTGAAGGAAGAGGAGGCGTCTTAGCTTGTAGTTGGGATGGGAAGCAGCCCTGAAGCAAGCTTTTCCCCAAGCCGTTTCCGTTAGACTGAGTAACAAAACAAGTGGCTTCAGCCACACCCTTGGTGTCCCTGACCTCTCAGGAGCTCTGCGTGTCTAAGTTCCTCCTTATCGGCTCGACGGAGCCTTGCAGCGGCAAGTCATCAGCCATCTTGGGTTTGGCTAAGCATCTGCAGCAGCAGGGGGCGAAAGTTGCCTATGGGAAGCCGCTCGGAGCAGGCGACAGAGAAATGGATCCGGATGTGCGCTTTATAGCGGAAACCCTGCGGCTGAGCCAGATGCCCCCCATGCTCCTTCAGCTTGACGAAGCAGCTTGGCTGGCTCACCTGCGGCAGTCTCCTACGGATCCAGCTCGCTCGGTTGCCTCTCTGCTGGAGTTTGTCAAGGCATCCCCTGCGGATTTGGTTCTGCTAGAGGGCCCAGCCGATCTCTACGAGGGAGAGGTGTTCGGCCTCTCCTTGGCCAAAATGGCCCAAGCTCTGAATGCTCCAGTGCTGCTGGTCAGCCGCTACCGTTCCCCTTCGGCGGTCGATGCTCTTCTCTTTGCCCACCGCCAACTGGGATCCCACCTGTGCGGCGTGTTGCTCAACGATGTGCCGCCCGACCAAATGGGGCCAGCCCAGGTCGTCGTCCGACCTTTTCTGGAAGCGCGAGGGATCCCGGTTCTGGGCATTTTGCCCTCCCATCGCATTTTGCGCAGCGTCAGCGTCGGCAAGCTGGTGCGGCAACTGGAAGCGGAGGTGCTCTGCTGTCCGGACCGGATGGATTTGATGGTGGAAAACATCGCCGTGGGAGCGATGAACGTCAACGCTGCCCTGAAATATTTCCGCAACCTGGAACACAAGGCAGTCATCACCGGCGGCGATCGCACCGACATTCAACTGGCTGCCCTGGAGACTTCTACCCTCTGCCTGATCTTGACCGGCAAGCTACCTCTTGATCCCCGCGTTCGCTCGCGGGCAGAGGAGTTGGAAGTGCCGATCCTCTCGGTAGATCTGGATACCTTCACTACCATTAACCGCATCGAACGGCTTTTCGGCCAAATCCCCCTGCACGAGGAGGTGAAAGTCCGCTGTATCCAGGAACTCATGTCAGCAAACTTTGACTTTTCTCGCCTTTGCGCTCGTTTGGGCTTGACACAACCCTTAGCGTCGGTGTCGGGCGCCTAGAAAAGCTGTCCTGCGCTTTTCCACTTATGGCTAAGAGCTCCCAGCCAGGCAAGACTTCAGTAGCTCAGCCTCCTCAGCTAGTTGCGTGTCCCCACAGCGGCATCTTTACCGATGGGGGCTGTTCTCCCAACCCAGGACCAGGGGGATGGGCGGTAGTGGTGGTTCGAGACAACCAGGTTGTGGAAGAGTTTTGGGGAGGGGATCCCGCCAGCACCAACAACCGCATGGAATTGACCGGCCTCATTCGGGCCTTGCAATACTGCCGGGATACGCTGGGCAACGCGGTAGAGACCATCTACAGCGACTCCCACCTTTGCGTGCAGACTTATAACGATTGGATGGAGCGCTGGGCAGCCCAGGGATGGCGGCGGCGCACAGGGCCAGTGGAAAACTTGGATCTGGTTGAGGAGTTATATCAACTCAAGCAGGAGTGCCCTCAGGTGCGGGTGGTCTGGATCCCAGCCCATCGGGGTCTGCGCTGGAACAAGTATGTGGATAAGCTGGTCGCCCGCGCCCGACCCAAGTAATTCTAGATTCATCGCCTCACGGCAGAGTGCAAGACTTCCTGAACCGTTCTGGCCATGCGCTCCCAGGTAAAAGACTTGACCCACTCCAAGCCTTTGCTGATTTTTTCAGCGCGCAGCTTCGGATCCAAAACCTGAGCCATCGTATCTGCCAGGGAATCTTCTACGTAGAACGCAGCATCTCCTCCCGCTTCCACCAAGGCAGAGTTGGGATAGATGATGACAGGGGTTCCACAGGCCATGGCCTCCAATACCGGTAGCCCAAATCCTTCATAGGCACTTGGGTAAACCAGAGCTACAGCATTCTGGTAGGCATGAACCATGCCCTGTAGATCTAGGCGAGCGCTGAAGACAGGCTGAGGAGCTGCAGCTTGCCGGTAGGTCTCTGGAACAAACGACCCATAGGTGCAAAGGACAGGAAAGGGCTTGTAGGACCACTGCTGATAAGCCTCGAAGAACAACTCGTGTCGTTTGTAGGTTCCTTGCGAGCATTGAATGAGTAGCCAGTGTTTGGGGGTAGCCGAGGGATCCGGCTTGAACACACTGGTGTCAACTCCGGGGTGAGCTACCACCGCCTCTTTCCCAGTTAGGCGAAGGAGGTCACGGGCCGTGTTTTGGCTAACAGCTACAATGCGAGTGGCTACTTCAAGGGCGGCGTGCTTTTGGCGCCACATGGGATCTGCCAGATCCCAACCCAGCACTTCAGGGATCATGTCATGCAGCAGGAGCACCTGAGGAACGTCAGGAGCTAGATAGGTATAGTAAGTGCTCATAAAAACGTCCGCCCCCGACCAAGCAAAGGCTTGCCGCAACTCAGGATCATCCCAGTAGGCGTAGCTAAAGGGATGTCCCTGCATTCTCTCTACACCTTGGGGTAGCTCTCCTATGCCGCCCCGATCGTAGAAAGTAACGCGAATCCCAAAGCAGGGCAATTCCCGCAGTAGGTTGCGCCAAACCGTAGCAATACCACTTTGGGCAAATTGGAAGAACACTCCGTCCACAAACAGGTGAAGGCGCTCCCGCACCTCTACCACTAAGGGATCCCCGTACGCCCAGGGGAAAAAGGGCTGCAGCGAGCAGGGCTTTTCCGCTTTTTGCAGCTCTTCCCAGGCTTTTACGGCTCCTTGATAGCCGTAGTAGGACTCCTTAAACTCCACCTGTTTTCGCAACGCATAGGCGTAGCGGTCAAACACCAAGCCCTCTGCTTCTGTTTGGTCTGCAGTCAAAACCTTCTTAGGAACCTGTCCATTTCGGGTTAATACGGGCGGCTCGTGAGTTTGCCACTCACACTCGGTGGGATCCCACCTCCAAACTCGCCACCACTCCATCTGAGGGTTGTTGCCCCACTTGCCTTTGTTGTCCAACACAAGATTGGGGCCCACAAAGTAGCGACAGTAGAACTGAGCTGCCTCTAAACTGGGGTCTGCTTCAAATCGTCGATGCACCCGTCGGATTTGTTCAGCTGTCCAAATCTCATCAGCATCCAACTGCCACAGCAAGCAGGGATAATCAGGCTGAGCTGCCCTGACCATTTCGATTTTGCCATCCCAAAACTGGCCATCAGGCTTCTGAACCAGCCGAACACGGGTATCCTTGGCCGCCAAGTCTCTCAAGTATTCAACTGTGCCATCTAAGCTGTGCCCTTGAGCATACTCCTCAGGGATCCGGCCACCGTTGGCCAAACTCCACCCTGTGTCATGCCGCAAGGCAGCAACGCCCTCAACTACCACCCATTGCCAGGGGATCCCTAACCTATCCAACTGACAGAGGACAGAGTAGTGGCGCTCAATGTAGGGTTGTCCATCCAATACAATGGTGAAGAAATGAATAGGAAGGGTAGCTTTAATATCCTTAAAGATGGCAAAGCCGTTGCGGGCATTTCCCCAGCGAATGAGTCGGTAGCCACAGCTAGGAAGCTCCCTGAAAGAGCGGTTGTTCTTGAAAGCAAGGATATCATTCAAGGCAATATACTTGGGACGAGCACCCCGCTCTATGAAGGCTTGCAGGTCGTACCAGCCTGTAAACTCGCCACCGTCGATGAGAAGAAGATCGGGATTGGGAACTTGACTTGCCCCATCCGTGGGAACAGACTTGAGTAAGTCTTCATCCCCCCGACGCCACTGTAAAGCCTGCTCTCGACCATAGGGAGCCCAAATGCTAGAGCCAGATTCCAACCATTCTTCCACCTCCTCCACTGTAGCGATCCTAGGTTGGGCAGCAGCGTGAATGGGAATGCAGCGGGGATCCTCGCTTACCCTCTTAGCCAGCTCCCTGTAGCGCTCAGGATG
>NZ_JANSHI010000013.1:0-77435 GCF_047461615.1 Synechococcus sp. W65.1
ACCTGCAAGTCCTCATACACCACGACGTCGTTAGACGCCACCACGCACCGGGCAAGCTTGATTGCCCAGTCTCTACGCTGGCGTTGAACCTTGAGGTGCAGCTTGCCAAGACGTTGTTTCTGCTTGAGATAGTTCCTGGACTGCCCCTTGCTGTCTTTCCTAAACCTGCGGCTCAACCTCCTTTGGTGTTTTTTGAGTCTGCGTTCAGCACGGCGCAGAAACTTAGGGCAACTGACCTTGTTGCCGTGCTGGTCGGTGTAGAAGTGCTCCAGCCCTAAGTCAAGGCCGATCACGTTGCCGGTGTACTGGCCCTCTTCCCTGCGCTCAATGTCGAGACAAAACTGGGCGTAGTACCCATCTGCCCGCCGGATAACCCGCACCCGGTTAATTCTTGGAGCTGAGGATGAGTTTCCTGGCCTCCCCGCTGCAGTACAAGGCAAAGGTGCCAGCCTGGTTGCCGTCGGTGTTCGCGTTAGCGGGCCGTAGGCCTTAGGTGATGGACATTCCATCTGCCGACAACTTCCACCCAGATTGCTTGTACTCCACCGAGCGGCAGTTCTTTTTGCTCGCGAAGCGGCGCGGAACGCTCACTGGGGGTAGCCCTTCTTCTTCTCACCATCACGACAACGGCGGTAGAAGTTGGAGATGGCTGCCCAAGCTCGCTCTGCACTAGCTTGCCTGGCTGTTGAGTTAAGCTTGGCAGCAAACTCAAACTCCTGGGCCAGATGCTTGCAAAGAGCGTACAGATCCTTCTTGCCCACGCCTTGGTTATCCATCCAGTAGCGCAGGCATTTGTTGCGTACAAACTGCGCTGTGCGGATGGCTTCATCCAAAGCTTGGTACTGGGCTGGCGCTCCATGAAGGAGCTTGGCTTCCCTCGCTTTAGCGGCGCGGAGCGCTTTGACGCGCATGATTCTAGTTTATCAGGGGAAACCTTGGATAAAATGCTGCGCCTTACATCCCCACCTTCAAAGGCGGGGCCTTACGGCGCTTTTTGGTAGAAGGAGGGTCCCGTGCCCATCCTGGTCCTCAACGCCGGCTCCAGCAGCCTCAAATCCTCCCTCTTTGCAACCGTTGAGAGTACGGTGGAGACCACCCCCCTTTGGCAGGCGCAGGTGGACTTTGCCTACCAGCCTGGCCAGGCCCTGATTCAAGTCCGACGGCAGGGCGGTCCCTGGGAGCCTTTTCCCGCCCTTTCCTCTCCCTCCGGCATTAGCGGTTTGGCTCCCCTCTTTCAAAGCCTCTGGCAGGGGGAGGGATCCCTGCTGGCAGGGCCGACTGAGATCAAAGCCATTGGCCACCGGGTGGTGCATGGGGGATCCCTCTACCACCAGCCCACCTTGATCACACCCGAGGTGGAACAGGCCATCGAACAGCTAAGCCCCCTGGCCCCAGCTCACAACCCCCCTGCTCTTGAGGGCATTCGCCTCATGCGCCAGCTATTGCCCGGGATCCCGCAGGTGGCGGTCTTCGACACTGCCTTCCATCAGCAGATGCCCCCGCCAGCCGCCCTTTATCCTCTTCCCTACGCCTGGGCCGAGCAAGGGATCCGCCGCTACGGCTTCCACGGCATCAACCACGAGTACTGTGCCCGCCGCGCCGCTGAGATCCTGGGCCGCCCCCTGGAAGAGCTGCAGCTCATTACCTGCCACCTAGGCAATGGCTGTTCCCTGGCAGCCATTCGCGGGGGCCGAAGCGTCGACACCACCATGGGCTATACCCCCCTAGAGGGCTTGATGATGGGATCTCGCTCCGGCTCGGTGGATCCGGGGATTTTGATTCATCAGTTGCGCCGGGGGATGAGTGTGGAGGAGCTAGACCGGATCTTGAACCGGGAATCGGGCCTGAAGGGCGTGTCTGGCCTGAGCGGCGACATGCGAGTTATCCTGGAAGCCATGCAGGCAGGCCATGCCCGTGCCGAGCTGGCCTTTAACCTCTTTATCCACCGCCTGCGCAGCCAGATTGGGGCCATGCTCATGAGCCTGGATCGGCTGGATGCGTTGGTCTTCTCCGGCGGCATCGGGGAAAACGCGGCGCCAGTACGGGCGGCGGCCTGCGCCAACCTGGGCTTTTTGGGGATTCAAATTGACCCAGTTCTCAATGCTGGATCCCCGCGCAACTGCGACATCAGCACCCACGACGCGCCAGTGCGGGTCCTAGTCATCTCAGCCCAGGAAGACTGGGCCATTGCCAGTGCCTGCCAAAGGCTCCTGCAAGGGGAATAAGCTGCTTCCAGCCAGGTTTTCTGATGCCCTAAACCTGAACTTCAAGGTAAGGAGAACCTATGCAGCCTGCGCAGCGCATGGACAGACAGATCCCCCTGCTGCTCCTGGGTGCTGTTTTGGCAGGGTGCGGGGAGACGACTGGCAGTAGCCCCCTGCCCCCACCGCCTCCCCTACCCCCTCCCTCCCTCACCATCACCGATCTTTCCCCGCGTGCTGTCCCCGTAGGGCAGACCCCCACCTTTGTCGTCTCCTTCCGCGTCGAGGCTCCCGCCGGGATCCGCGGATCCAACGCTTTTTTGGCTGCCGTCACCACCCCGCTAGGCAACTTCATCCCCCTGGGAGCTTTCGACGCTTCCCAATTGCCCGGCTGCTTCGTCGGAGCCACTGCCTGTACGGTAACAGGGCTTACCCTAACCCAAAACCGCTTTACCGTCACCCAGACGGGACCCCATCAGCTTACCATCAGCGTTTTCGATCGCCAGGAGCGGCTGGGCAGCGGCAGCTTTACCTTTAGCGGCCTGCTCTAATCCAGCCTCTAGTGGTTGCCAGGCAAAACGCCGCGCCTCACCGCTGCGGACATTGACGAGGCTTTACTACTCTGAGGACAATTTCCAGGAGCCATAGAACGGCTTGAAGAAGGCTGAGGGCCGCAAAGCAGGGAACTAGTCCTGGCCAAGCTCCACCAACCGACAGCCCACTCAAGCTCGAGAGAACTTGCCGTCCCAGCAGAAACCTTTGCAGGGCAGGGCCTTGCTGGTCAATGCTAGGCGGCAGTTTGACTTGCTAGCCTGAATGAAGGCTGCTGGCCGGACAGGTGCTAGATTGGCTCACCACCCATGGATACTCGCCTAATCAACATTGGCTTTGGCAACATCGTCGCCGCTGGGCGTGTGATTGCCATTCTTAGTCCCGAGTCAGCTCCCATCAAACGCATCATCAGCGATGCCCGTGAAAGAGGCCAGTTGATCGACGCAACCTACGGTCGCCGCACCCGCGCTGTCATCATCACCGACTCAGGACACGTCATCCTCTCGGCCATTCAGCCGGAAACCGTTGCCAATCGCTTCCTTACTGCCAAAGTCGGTGTGCCGGAGGAACTTGAGTAAAAGCCTCACAGGCAGCCTGCAAAGAGAGGAGTAAGATATCCTAAAGCAAACAAACAACCGTCCAGCCTTCCTCTGTCGATGGCTATGGCCGCCTCTCCTACCGTCCTCCCCTTGCCAGGTTCCCCTGAGGTTGGGCAGGCTCAGGGAGCACCCCAATCTCCTACTCCTCGCGGTCGCCTAGTGGTTTTGACGGGGCCCAGTGGAGTGGGCAAAGGAACTCTGGTCAGCCACCTGCGCCAGCGCCACCCTGAGCTGTATCTTTCTGTCTCGGTCACCACCCGTCCCCCTCGTCCCGGTGAACAGGAAGGTGTCAACTATTACTTCCGCACTCGCGAGGAGTTTCTCAGGCTTGTCGAAGCCGGCGAGTTGCTGGAATGGGCGCAGTATGCAGGCAACTTTTACGGCACCCCTCGCCAGATTGTCTTTGAAAAACTCAGCCGGGGACAGGATGTGCTGCTAGAAATTGAGCTGGCTGGAGCCCGCCAAGTGAGAAAACTGTGTCCAGAGGCCATTCGCATTTTCTTGTCCCCTCCTTCTCTGGAAGAGCTTGAACGCCGCATTCGCCAGCGTGGCCAAGATTCCGAAGACAGCATTGAACGTCGCCTGCAGCAGGCCCGCAAGGAATTGGAGGCCAAAGACGAATTCGACTACGTGATTGTTAACGACAACCTAGAGCGAGCTTTGCAGGAGCTGGAAGCTTTACTTTATCCTCCGTCTCTGGGGAAGAACCAGACGTAGTTAAGCCGCCGCAAGCCAAGGTCTACATTCGAAAAGCGCAAGCAGGCCTCAGCCCTAGGAATGAAGCCACCAAATCTTTACCCATCCCCTCGCAACGTCCTGCTGTCCTCAAACAGAACCTCGAAAATCCAAACTTGGCAGGAGGTACAGCGGTGGCGCTCGGCTTTGACAGGGGCGGCAGGAGAGCTGTATTCCTACCTTCCGGGAGTTGCTATCAGGCGGTGCGCCAGTAGGACGTTTGGCTTGGCAAAGCCTGCCTTGGTGCCAGATGGCAAAGAGAGGTTCTGTTGATGCTGGGCAGTTGGTTGTGGATTTTGGCGATGGGCTTTTTTGTCGGCCAGATCGTGGGCCGATTGGGGATGCCGCCGCTGCTGGGGATGATTTTGGTCGGGATCCTGTTGAGGGAGGTCTTGTCTCCGGAGGTGCTGGCAGCAGCTGGGGATCTGCGCCTAGTAGCTGTAGCGATCATCCTCATGAAAGCCGGCCTAGGGCTGGATCGGGAAAAGCTGGCCCAGCAGGGATCCGTGGCCCTGCGGCTGGGGTTTTTGCCGGCAGCCTGTGAGGCGGTGGCAGTAGCGCTCTTGAGCCGCTGGATCCTAGGGCTGGACTGGGAGACGGGGCTGCTTTTGGGGTGTGTGATTGGGTCGGAGTCGCCAGCGGTGATTGTGCCGGGGATGTTGCGCCTCAAAAGCCTGGGCTGGGGGGTGGCCAAAGGGATCCCGGATGCCATTCTCACCGGCAGTGCTCTTTCCGATGTACTGCTGCTGCTGGGCTTTAGCTTGTTGCTGAGCCTCTTGGGCCAGGGATCTACAGAAAACGTTCGCCTGTTGGGCTTGGAGCTGTCGCCGCTGCAGTGGCTGCCGTTTCAGGTGGGGATGGAGATCCTGCTGGGCGTGGCCATCGGCTACCTGGCGGCGCGGGTTTTGGTGGCGCTTTTGGTGCAGCAGAACTGGACCCGCAATAGCACGCAGGAGGTGTTGCTGGCAGCCTGCCTGGCGCTGGGCTTGGTGCTGGCGCCGCAGGTATGGCCCTATTTTTCTGGCTACCTGGCGGTGATGGCCATGGGGTTTTTCCTCATCGAGCTGGATGGGCCGCTGGCGCGGCGGCTGCGGGTTGGGTTCGACGCCCTCTGGACAGTGGCGGAGATCGTGCTGTTTGTGCTCCTGGGAGCTTCCCTGGATCTGCAGGTGTTGGGATCCCTGATCCTGCCGGGTTTGTTGCTTCTGACCCTGAGCCTGCTGTTGGGTCGGGGCCTGGGTTGGTGGCTTTCTACCCTGGGAAGTAACTGGAACTGGCGGGAGCGGCTCTTTTTGCTGCCGGGTAACATGGCCAAGGCAACGGTGCAGGCAGCCATCGGCGGCATTCCCTTGGCCCAGGGGATCCCTGGCGGGGAGACGATCCTTGCTCTGGCGGCCTTGTCGATTTTGACCACAGCACCCCTGGGGGCTTGGCTAACTCAGGTTTGTGCCCCTCGGCTGCTGGAAAAGGGAGAAGTGGATCCCACCAAGGTGGGCAGCCAGGGCAGGGTTAGCTTTTTGGCAGCAGTGGACACCTCACCTTTAGCCGAGGCGGTGCTGCGCAAGGCAGCGGATCTGGCGCGTCGGGTGGATGGGGAAGTGATCGTGCTGCATGTTACCGACGAGCCGCAGGGGAAAGGAGTACAGGAGCTGCAGCAGCTCACCCAGCGCTTGTTGGCAGATATTCGCCACCAGTTTTGCCTGGCTTCGGGGCCCCTGGCAGAAACCATCGTAGCCCTAGCTCAAGAGCGGCAGGTAACCGACATAGTCATAGGCAAGCGGGGCCATCGCGGCTGGGAGCAAGTGCTGGTGGGATCCACTTCCCAAGCCGTGTTGGAAACCAGTCCGATTCCGGTTATTTTGGTAGAGTTTGCTCGAGGTTCCTAGTTGGCTGGCAGCACCTCCTGAGGGCCAATTTCTGAGCAAAAGCTAGAGCAAGCTCCCGAGAAAGAGAATTCCTACCGATATCCTCTCCAGAAAGTTGTGAGATGGCAGTCGGCAGAAACTCCAAAGGGATTAGGAAATAAGAATCCATCTCTTCCCGGCAAGTGTAAAGCACGCCCTCTGTTTTTGAGTAGGGCAACAACTGGCATCGTTAGGGCCATGAACAAGCATGTCCAAGCAAACTGCAGCTTTTCCTTTAGAGCCGCGCTCAATTGAAATGTTTCTAACGTCAACCCTATCGCCAAGAGGCTCAGGCTCTATAAGGATGGTTTTTTCTTCACCGCCCAGCGACCCTGACAAGCTTATCCAGAATCCGGATCCTCCTTGATTTGTTGCTGCAATTACAATGGTATCCCGGAAGCCGTCATTGTTAAGGTCAGCACGTTTTATGTTTAGAATCTCTGCTACAAGAAAACCTTCCTGAAAAGGGCTGGAACCCCGCTGATATTTGCCGTCTTGAAAGCGAACCTGCTCCACTTCTGGTGGAATAGCTACAAGATACTCAGCATTTAGGGCTGCTTGTCTGCTTACCTTTAACCTTACCAACGCAATGGCCACTAAGATCAAACAGCCACCCAGAAGACAGCAAACCAACTTGAAAATCGTCCTTTTGCGGGCCATTTCCTTGCTCCTCCAACCTAGATAGGCATTGGGATAGGCTACCCCTAATCCTAATTCAAACCAGACAAGCCAAGAGCTTCAACGCCGTCCTACCCAAAAGACTGAGGATCCGGGAGTCAATTTGCGGGGTGCTCGAGGCAGCTTCTTTTCCGCGAGATTCGGTCATGGTCCTCCCCTTCACGGGAGATACCTGACAATACCCCAAAATCCAACAGAGCGATTACTGCCCCTCACGCTCCCCTACCTCAAAAATCCTCTTCCGGAGGGGCCTGGGCTGTCGGTAGGCCGTAGCTCTCAGCAGTGGGCAGGTCGGAGGATCCCTCCAGGGCAGACAGATCTGCCGCTACCTCTTCGGGTGTGGCTAGGATCCCTTCCAAATCCACCAGCCTGCCGCTGAAATGCTCGGCAAAGCGGTGGGCCACCTCCACCAGCTCGTGGGTCAGGTCGTAGAAGGGTGGCCTTGCTGTTTGCGCGGCTGGAGCAGTGTTTTTGAGAGGGGGAGATGGGCTTGAGGGCTCCGCCTGACGGGGATCTGAGGAAGGAGAGCTGTTCCCCAGCTTTGAGGGAGAGAGCGGAGGTTGTGGAGCTTTATCCTGGGCCGAGGCTTGGCCAACATGCCCCTCGCGCGGTCGAGGTGGGCGCTGCACCACTAGCTTTAGCCGCACCGGGTGCTGCAGCAGGTTGTAAAGGGCGGAGCACACCTCGGCTTCTTTGCTGCGTACCTTGTCCACCAGGCCCTTGCTGGGGAAAGCAAGAGTGATCTCCAAGGTCTCTGTCCCGTTGAGGCGGACGAGGGTCTCTTGCTGCAACTGACCAGATCCCAGCAAGGCTCTGGTAGTGGGAGAGAGGCCCTTGAGGAACTCCTCCCAGCGAGGCTGCAGCAGCTTGGCAGGGGAAGCGACAGGCTCCGGATCGCGAACTTTGGGCTCTGGCGTTGGCGGCGGGGAACCCTCAGAAGGGGAAAGGGGGTTCTGGAAGGCTGTTGCGGCAGGCTGAGGGCTCTGTCCTGCTGACGCGAGTGGCTCTTCGAGGGCTGGGGCAGCTTGGGCAACTTTCCCATCGAGGTTCCTCTCAGCAGCAGAGGGGCCGACAACAGCCCCAGGCGAGAGAGGAGGGAATAGATCGGCAGGGGAGAGCAGCTCGCCACCCTTGCTCTCTATTGGCGGCAGCGGGACGGCGCCCTGGCGCAGCTGGCCCAGCAGATCCAGAAGGGCAATTTCTAGCCAAAGCTGGGGTTGTCCGCTCTGGCGAATTTGGGGTTCGCAGTGGCGCAGGTGGCTCTGGGCCGCTAGCAGCATCTCCAGCGAGTAGCAAGGAGCCCGCTGTTGCAAGGCTGCCCAGGTAGGATCCGTTACAGCCGCCAGCTGCCGTTGCTGTGGGGCCGTCTTGGCCAGGAGCAGATCCCGGTAGAAAGCCGCCAGGCTCTGCAGCACCACCAGGGGCTCTTTGCCTCGCTCCAGCAATTGCCGCGTTTGGGCCAGCACCCCCTCTACGTTCTGAGCCAGCAGAGCATCGGTCAAATCCAAAAGCTGCTGTTCTGGGATCCCCCCCACCAAGTCCCACACCGCTTCTGGAGTGATGGATCCCTCTAGCAAACTGAGCTGATCCAATAGCCGTTCGGCATCCCTTAGCCCGCCCTGGGCAAGTTGGGCCACTAGGTGCAAGGCTTCTGGTGTAATGGGGATCCCTTCCTGGGCGGCAATTTTGCCCAGGTGGGCCACCATCTCCTCTAGAGGAATGCGGCGGAAGTCAAACCGCTGACAGCGGGAAACGATGGTGGGCAGAACCCGCTGGGGGTCGGTGGTGGCTAGGACAAACACCACGCGGGGAGGCGGCTCCTCCAGAGTCTTCAGCAACGCATTGAAGGCCGCATTGCTGAGCATGTGGCATTCGTCAACCACATAGACCTTGTAGCGGCTATTTACTGGCGCAAACTGGGCCCGCTCGATCAGCTCGCGGATGTTGTCCACACCGGTGTTGCTGGCCGCGTCGATCTCCACCACATCCAGAGAAGAGCCAGCGGTGATGGCGCGGCACTGGCTGCACACCTGACAGGGATCCGGCGTTGGCCCCTGCTCACAATTTAAGGACTTGGCCAGAATGCGGGCGCTGGAGGTTTTTCCGGTGCCCCGCGGCCCACAGAACAAATAAGCCGGCGCCACCCGCCCCAGCCGAATGGCATTGGCCAAAGTCTGCACGACTGCTCCTTGGCCCACCACCTCGGCAAAGCGCTGCGGGCGGTATTTCAGGTGCAGGGGCTCATAGCTGCCAGCGGCGGCCATTTTCCAAATCTCCAAGTAGGCAGCGCCTCGGCTGCGTCTTGGGGCTTGTGCGGCCGAGATGCTTTCCTATTCTGGCTGCTGAACTCTCAAGAGCAAGGCGGAGAGAGGGCTTCCTGGACCGGCAGAGCTTTTGGCGGCTCTTTGGGATCCCGGCGACCCCGGCCAAGGAGAGGGGGCAGGGGCAACTTCCAGCTTGGCTTATCCAATTGATCCATGCCCTGCAGGCGGTAGCTGAGCTGGTACGGTTCCTGCTTAAGCCGGCGGTTTTCTGCCTGAATGGCGGCGATGCGCTCGCGGATGGGCTGCAGGCGGGCCTGCAACTTGCGCCGATAGAGTTGCGGCAACTCTTGGAGGATCTGCTCCAACACTTGCTTTTCTTGGTAGAGTTGCTCAATCTCGGCCTCGTAGCTGCGAATCTGTCGGCGTTGCTTTTCTTGGCGCAACTCCAAAAGGTCAATCTGGCTTTGCAACAGGCGGTTACGCTCCTTCAGCGCCTGGATTTCCTGCTCCCGGGCTGCCAAAGCTTGCGCCCACCAGGACTCTGCCCTGCTATCCGGCTTGTTGCCGCCAGTCGTTGCTTGCATTGACTCTCCCTCAACCCACCATCCCCATCCGCTACTCTAGCCGGCCTGCTGGGGCAAGGCCAGAGGTTGCTGGGAAGCCAACGCTTGGTGCACCTGAGCTTCCAGCTCCGCTAGGGATCCAGAATTGTCCAGCACCACGTCAGCCCGACGGACTTTCTCTGCCAAAGGCCACTGGCTGGCCAGGCGAGCTTCGATTTCTGCCGGTGTCAGGAGGGGATCCCGCAAGGCCAGGCGCTGCCGCTGCTGCTCAGGGGTACAGATCACCACCCAGATCTCGCTGGCCCAGTTTTCCATGCCCGCCTCAAAGAGGAGAGGGATCATGAGGCAGAGGGCTGGAGGGCCATGCCCTAGAGACCGTTGGCAACTGGGCTGAGCCTCAGCCGCCCCGTGGAACTCGAGAAACTCCCGCAGCCGCGCTTTGACAAACGGGTGGATCTGCGCCTCTAGCCAGGCCCGCTCGGCGGCATCGGCAAAGACAATCCGCCCCAACTTTCGGCGATCCAGCTCTCCCGAGGGATCCTGAATGGCCTGGCCGTAGCGCTGCAGGACCCGCTCGCGGATGGGGGATCCCAGCGCCAAGGCCTGGCGGGCCATTTGATCTGCATCGGCCACTGGGATCCCCTGGCGTTCCAAGATGCGGGCTACCGTGGACTTGCCGGTAGCAATGCCGCCTGTTAGGCCAATAATTCTCATGGAAGTTGAAGAACTCCCTTCAAGGCGAGGCTAGTTGGGCAGAGGGTGGGGAAAAGCAAGGTTTTGCCAGGAGGCTGTACTCAAAGCCTTCCACCAAGGCCCGGCAGGAGGCTTCGATGATGTTGGTGGAAACTCCTACCGTGGTCCAGCGGCGATGGCCGTCGCTAAACTCCACCAGCACCCGCGTTTTGGCGGAAGTACCCGCCTGGCCGTCCAGAATCCGCACCTTGTAGTCGGTGAGGTGAATGGCTTCCAGTTGCGGGTAAAACTCCAGCAAGGCCTTGCGCAGCGCCCCATCCAAGGCCGCCACCGGCCCATTGCCTTCAGCTGCTGTTACCCGCGTCTGCCCCTGCACGGCAATCTTCACCGCTGCTAGGGACTGCACCTCGGTTGCCTCGCCGCTGGGATCCCAGTCTCTGCTGCTCCAGTCCGAGCGAGTGGTGGCGCTGACATGGAAGCTAAGCACCTCAAAGGGGTGGGAGCGCTGCCCCAACAGGCCCCGCACCAACAGCTCAAAGCTGGCCTCGGCCGCCTCAAACTGGTAGCCCTGCAGCTCCAGAGTTTTCAGCCGCTCCAAAATCAAGCGCGCCCGGGGATCCGACTTGTCCAGCCGGATCCCAAAGCCAGCCACCTTGCTGAGGATATTGCTCAACCCCGCCTGATCCGAAACGACGATGCGCCGGCAGTTGCCCACCTGCTCCGGGGCAATGTGCTCGTAGGTCAGGGGGTTCTTCTGAACAGCGCTGACGTGGATCCCACCCTTGTGGGCAAAGGCGGATCGGCCCACGAAAGGAGCATGGTCGTCCGGGGCCAGGTTGACCACCTCACTGATGGCGCGGGAGATCTCTGTTAGGTGTTGCAGCTTTCCCTCGGGCAGACAGCGGTAGCCTAGCTTGAGTTGTAAGTTGGGGATAACGCTGCACAGGTCGGCGTTGCCACAGCGCTCCCCATAGCCGTTGATGGTGCCCTGCACCATGCGCGCCCCCGCCTGGACTGCCGCTAGAGCATTGGCCACGGCCGTGCCGGAGTCGTTGTGGGTGTGGATCCCCAAAGGCAAATGCCCCAGGTGATGGGATTCCGCCAAGACGGCTGCTGTGATGGCGGCAATCTCGTGGGGCAGGGATCCGCCGTTGGTATCGCAGAGAACCAGCCACTCCGCCCCGGCCTCTGCTGCTGCCACCAGGGTTTGCAGGGCGTAGTCGGGGTTGTGGCGGTAGGCGTCAAACCAGTGCTCGGCATCGTAGATCACCCGCCGCCCCTGGGAGCGCAGGTAGGTGATGGTGTCGCGGATCATGGCCAGGTTCTCGGCCAAGGTGGTGCCCAGCCCCTCCGTAACATGGAGATCCCAGGACTTGCCAAAGACCGTCACGTAACGGGTGCCCGCTGCCAAGATGGCCTGCAGCAGGGGATCCTCGGCTGCCCGCCGCCCCGGCTTGCGAGTGGAACAAAAGGCCACCAGCTCCGCCTGCTCCAGGGGCTCTTCCCGCATCTGCCAGAAAAATTGCACATCTTTGGGATTGGCCCCCGGCCAACCGCCTTCGATGAAAGGGATGCCCAGCCGATCCAGCAGCTTGGCAATTTGCACCTTATCTTGCACCGATAGGGACAACCCCTCCCGCTGCGCCCCGTCCCGCAGCGTCGTGTCGTAGAGGGTGACGGCAACCGGAGAATTGGCGTCAGTCTTCATACCGCATCAGCTTTTTGTAAAAGGCGGTGGTGAAATTCGGCGGCTGACCCCGCTGCACCGCCGCTACCACATCGATGAGGTAGTCCACAAACTCATAGTTGGCTAGGGAGACCTGATAGGTTAGCTCCGGGTCTTGATCGAAAATGACCTGCACCGCTGTTAGATCAGAGGGCAGAGGCGATACAGGCCAACTGGCCAAGAAAGAGACGGGCCTGTCTCCTTCGATGGGCCGCTGCCCTTCTAGGTTGCCCTTTTTGTAGAGACCCACCGCCAGCGGCAGGTACTGCCGGCGGGCAACGGCGTAGTAGGGCTGATAGAGGGCCACCTCTGCGGAGCTAGCAGGTTCAAGCTGAAGAGTCATGGGCAGAAGATCCAGAGGAGAGGCAGGGGTCTCTCTGCCATCCAGCCTACCGCCTCAGTGGCCCACTGGCCTAGAGAGATTGCCCGCTCACTGCCTTGCCTTTGAGGCAGAAGCGTTGGAAAGTCAGAAAATTCTAGGAAACAATGGAAGAGGAATATCTGCCCCGCTCTAGCCCAGACCCTACGGACTCCCTAGCCTCATGGACGTACCCCTTGGCTCTGCCACCCCCTTGCTGGAGCTAGACCCCGTCCTACAGTACAAGTTTCAGCAGCTTGTCCAGATCTTCGCCGAAATGGGGCGGGTTGTGGTGGCCTACTCGGGAGGGATCGATAGCAGCCTGGTGGCCAAGCTGGCCTGGGATCAGCTGGGGGAGGGGGCTCTGGCCGTTACCGCTGCTTCCCCGGCGCTTTTGCCCGAAGACCTGGAGGAGGCCATCTGGCAAGCCCAGTACCTCGGCATTCGCCACCAGGTCATCCAGACCCAGGAGCTGCAGGATCCCCGCTATGCTGCCAATCCCCCTAACCGCTGTTACTTCTGCAAAAGTTACTTGCACGACACGCTGCTCCAGCTGGCTAAAACTCAGGGATACGACCACGTGGTCGATGGCCTCAACGCCGACGATCTGGCTGACTACCGGCCAGGGGTGCAAGCAGCTCGGGAGCGTGGTGTGCGATCCCCTTTGGCGGAGGTGGGGATGAGCAAGCTGGAGGTGCGGCAGTTGTCTCGCCACTTGGGTCTGCCCTGGTGGGATAAGCCGGCCCAACCCTGCCTCAGTTCCCGCTTTCCCTACGGCGAGGTCATCACTGCCGAGAAGCTGCGGCGGGTGGGATTGGCTGAGCGCTATCTGCGCAGCTTGGGCTGGCGAGAGGTGCGAGTGCGCTCGGAAAAAGATACTGCCCGCATTGAACTGCCCCCCCACCAGATCCTGGAGTTCGTGCAAAAAACTGACCTGGCAGCGCTGGTTAAAACCCTGCAATCGTTTGGCTATCTCTACGTCAGCCTCGATCTGGAGGGCTACCGCAGCGGCAAGCTCAACCGCGCCCTCAACCCTCCCCAACCTGGTAGCTTAGGCTGAAGCGTTGCACAGGTTTGGGGAGCATGAAAGGGTTTTGGTGGCTCTGGCTTTGCTTGGGGGTGTTTGGTCTGGCAACGGCTGCTCCTACCTCAGCCCAGGGGGAGAAAGGCCAGGTGGCGGCCGCCCAGGCGGGGGATACGACTGCCCTCGACGCCCTTGCGGATCGCACGTTACGGCTGCGCTCCGACCGTCAAACCTTCGACCAGCGGGCGCAGGTTTTCCTGGCTGAGGGCAACGTGGAGATGCGGCTGGGCCGCTCGGTGCTGCGGGCAGACCGCCTGCGCATTGAGCTGCAGCAGCGACGAGCCGTGGCCGAGGGCAACGTCTCCATTGAGTTGGATCAGCAGCGCATCCAGGGATCCCGGCTGGAGTACGACTTTGAACGGGAGCAGGGCTTTTTGGAAGAGGCTTTTGGGCAGGTGGATATTGGCCAGTTGCAGGCCAGCGGCTCTCCGCTGCCTCTCTCGCCTCAGCGGCTGGTGCGCTTTCGCGCTACCCGCATTCGCTTCGATGCCAACAACTGGGAAGGAGAAGAGGTGCGGCTGACCAATGACCCCCTCGATCCGCCGGAGCTGGAGATCCGCAGCCCGCGGGTGACCTCTACCTTGCAGGCGGATGGTTCCAGCCTGTTGATTGCCGAAGCTGGCCAATTGGCTTTCGACCAAGTCTTTTTTCTGCCCCTGCCCCTGCGGCTGCGCTTTGACTCCTTGAACCGCCAGCCTCCGGTCAGCCTGTTCTACGACGATTTCGACCGGAAGGAACTGCGGCGGGGCCTAATCCTGCAGGCCAACATTGAGCTGCTGCAGGAGCCCCATCTCAGCTTGGTGTTTTCCCCGCAGCTCTATCCCCAACGCCTCTGGGGGAGCCTCCAAGGAATCCGCGATGGAGTCGGGCTGCGAGCGGAGTTGCGCTGGCGGCAGCCGCGTGCCCAAACCTTGCTGTTTGCCGAGCTCCGCGGGATCGTCTTTGAGGAATTTGCCCGGCGCTTGCGGGCGCAGGTCGAACACCGCGTTACCACCGGCAACGGCGGCCAAGTCACCTACACCTATGCCTATCGGGAGCGTTTTTTCAGCGGGCGCCTGGGTTTCCAGATTGTGGAGAATCGCTTTGGCGCCAGCTACAGCTCGCCCACCCTTCGCCTTGGCAACACCGGCTTGGATTTCAGCTACCGCATAGCCGCCGACTACCTCGACGCCCTGGGACAACTTGGCAATATCGACACCGATCCCGCTCTGGCCCTGGCCAGAACCACCGAGCGCATCCAGCTTGCTCGTCTGCAACTGGGGGCAACCCTAACTCGCTCTTTTCCCCTCTGGCGGCCCTCCAAGACAACCTCAGATCCGCCGCCCCGCTTTTCCGCTTTGCCCATTGAACAGGGGATCTGGCTCAACACTGGCGTCAGCAGCAGCCAGTCGTTTTACTCCGATGGCCGCGCCCAAAGCTACACTGCTGGCAGTATCGGCCTCGACGCCGTGCTCGGGGCTTTTGTGGCCGATACCTTCGACTACACCAGCCTGAGGGTAACCTACTCCAACGGTTTTTTGGCGGGAGCCTCGCCCTTTTTGTTTGACCGCATCACCACGCGGGAGCAGCTGGTCTTAGGCTTCCTGCAACAGCTGTATGGCCCGCTGCGGGTGGGGGCTGAAACCACCCTGGACTTACAGTCAGGCCAGCAGGTGGATCTTACCTATCGCCTGGGTTACGACCGCCGCACCTACGGCCTTAGCTTGCACTACAACCCGGTGCGCCAGTCAGGGGCTCTGGAGCTACGGGTAGAAGGCCTGAACTGGGATCCCCACCCACCTCAGCCAAGCTCAGCGACCGGCTCGAGCCTCAATGGGCCCTGATTCCAAAGTGTAATCTCGACTACTAATACCTAAGGGTTTTCTATGGCAATTGCGCCGCTTCGAGAAGGGATCTCTGCCCAAATCCACCCCGCCTCCGAAGGGAGTTTTGGAGTCAAACGGTAAGATCAAATACAGAAGTCCTCTAGGACTTATTTTTGTCAGTCGGGATCGCCGTATCGCAGACTACTGCAGTGATCTCCAAGCAGTGCTAGCCTGGATGACAGGCTGAGCAAGGCAGGCTAGTGAGCTAATTATGCAAACCCTCGATGCGATCCCGGCAAAAAAACAAGCAGAGCGAATAACCTGCAGCTACATCAATGCAACCAGCTCCATTCAAGTGGTTCGCATCACAAATATCGAAAACTGGTACTTTGAGCGGGTGGTATTTCCTGGGCAGCGGTTGCTGTTTGAGGCGCTACCAGGAGCCAAGCTGGAGATCCACACGGGCATGATGGCCAGCTCCATCTTGACGGATACCATCCCCTGCGAAAAGCTGCGCGTACGAGAAACGGAGCCGGTGACAGTGGTTGCGTAGGTCTCCAAGCCGCAGAGCAGAACCTAGGGCTTTTGGCTTTGCCGCTTCTCCTCTTCTCCTGTGGGGGTAGGGGAAGGGCGAGGCCTGGGCGGCAACGAGATATCCAGGAAACGCGCGCTTAACCGCACCGGGCTGATCTCGCGCCGTTGTGGCGGCCACGAGAGTCCCAGCCAGCGAGCCGTGATCTCCAAAAGGCCAGGGAGCGGCGTTGGCGTAGGGGTAGGCATGGGTGGTGGGGTGGGGTAAAGATCTAAGCGCGGCGGGCGGGGGGTGCTGACGCGAAAAGCGTTGGGAGGCGGCTGCGTCAGGGGTACATTCGGATCCCCGCACCCCAACAAGCCTAGCCCACCAGCCAGCAGGAGGAGAGCCAGCCGTGCCGTGTTTCCGTTTAGCAAGGGCTTGAGCATAAGCTAGCAAGATGCCAGAGCGCCGATCCGAGCTTGCAGACCTGCTTCCAGCGCCGAGAGGTGGCGGGCTATGGTTACGTAGCGGTTAGCCGTCAAGTTTTTGGCGACAAACTGCTCCACCAGTTGCTGATCTCGGGCAACCATTTGGTTGAGGTACTGAGCTACGGAGGTTTGCGGATTCTCGATTAAAGCTCTGCACACCTGCAGAGCCATCACCAGTTGGGCCCGCACCCGCAAAAAGAGCGACTGGATATACTTCTGTTCGGCCTCACTGAGTTGGCGAAAATCTTGCCAATAGTGGCCCCCCTCCAGCGATTGTTGCAGCTCTTGCACCCAGCGGTTGTATTCTTTAACCTTGCAGGCGAGATCGCTGGCGAACTCCATGATCTCGGCAGGGCTATTCAGGAGATGGGCCTCTTGCCAGCGCTGACGAATGCGACGCAGGTTTTGCCGCAACTTCAGGAGAGCCCAGAGCAACCCCAGGAAGACCACTCCCAGCAACAGGACGGCCACTGCATAGAGCAGCCAATAACCGGTATCCCGAACTCCCAGGAGGATCACCAAAGCAATCACCAGCAGGCAGAGGGCCAGCATGACCCAAAACCGCAGTTGTTGCTGTTCAAGACGCAGGTACTCTGCCCTCAGGCCAAAAGCCTCACAGCAGGCCTCCAGATCCGCCTCCATGATCTGGCGAAACTCCTCTGCAGAGATTAGCTCGGCAGTGATCATTAGAAGACCCTCCTGACCGGGGTGACCAGCTCCTCAGGATTTGCCTTGCCAATTGCGCGCCGCTTCCGTACTCTCTGGCAGCGGCTCTAGCACCTCGCTGGCGGGAACCACCATCAACCCATAGCCCCCCTCGCGACAAAAATCGACGATCTCCTGCGTGTCGAAGCGCTCGGCTACGGGCTTGGGCAGCCCCTGCTGAGCCAGCCTCTGGGCATACTTTTTCGCCCCAAAGAGGCTCTCAAAGGCAATGACAATGTCCTGGCCCCCAATTTGGCGGGTGCAGATCCCTTCTTGACCGTTGGCTTGGTACAGCAGCACGATCACTTGGGGGGGCAGCCCTTCCGAGCTCACCCCAAACGGTTCCGTCTCCGCCTGGGATCCGTTGCCCAACAACACATCCCGCGCCTCGTTGAGCCGCGCCAGCCGAGCCTCCAGCAAGGGTCTTTGTCGCTCGTCGTCCAGCTCAAGAAGAGCGGCGCTGAGAGCTTGGTATTCCCGAAACCATTTCCTCCGGATTTCCTGTTCGCTGGCATCTGGCGGTAGATTGAGCACCTGGAGAGCCTCAGTAGTATCCATTGATCTGCTCCGCTAGAGTGTCCTCTATCATCGTCTAGACTAGCCGCTCTGAGGATCTCGGGAGGGGAACTTGGGCGTCGATAAAGCTTAGGGGGCAAATCTCGGCAGCGGAGGGTTTTTGCCGAAGAACAGTGGCCTTGAGGCCACACCACGTTTTTCGAGGAAATCCCTGCTGAGCCCAAAGCACAGACTAGGCTAGCAGAAGCCATGGCACCGCCAGAGAGAGCCTCCGCTATCTGCCGACCCCAAGGGATCCGGGAACTAGCTGGTATTGCAACACCTGGGGTGGCCGAGCAAAGTAGGGCTCAATAAGCCCACGCCACCGAATAAAGTTTTCCGATTGCCGGAAGGTAACCAGATGAGCCTCCAGGGATAGTAGATATTGCTGGGGGTGCTCCAGACAGCGCTACAGTTGGTGCTGCCAGTCGGTTTGTTGCAAATAGACAAAAGCTTGGCCGATGGCGGCTTCAAAAGCAGCTTCCAAGTCTGGAGTGACCTCAAGCTGAGCCACCTCCAGAACAGGAGCAGTGTTCATAGGCTACGTGTGCAGGCCACACTCGGTTTTGGCCATACCCTTCCACCGACCAGAGCGGGGATCCGCGCCTGGCTCCACTGGGGCTGTACAGGGCATACAGCCAATGCTGGGGTAGTTGCGGTCGTGGAGAGGGTTGTAGGGGATCCCGTGCTCGAGGATGTACTTCCACACCTGGCCGCTTGTCCAGTCGGCGAGGGGGTTGAGCTTGAGGCGGTTGCGCTTGCTATCCCACTGCACCTTGCCAATGTTGGCGCGGGTAGGAGCCTGTTCCCGACGCATTCCCGTAATCCAGGTGGTGCAATTGGCCAGAGCGCGGTGCAGGGGCTCCACCTTGCGGAGGTGGCAGCAAAGGTCGGGGTTGGTGCGGTACAGTTCTGGCCCGTATTGCGCCGCCTGCTCTTCCGGTGTCAGCAGAGGCTTAAAGACCTCCAGTTGCAAATGGGGATAGCGAGCCAGCACCTGTTGTTGCAGTTGTAGGGTTTCGGGGAAGTGAAAATCGGTATCCAGGAAAAAGGCGCGCACCTGCGGGCGAATAGCAGTGAGCAAATCAATCAACACCAGGTCTTCTGGGCCAAAGCTGCAGGCAAGTACCAGCCCATCCCCGAACTCAGATACAGCCCAGGCCAGCAAGTCGCTTGCGGAAAGGGGCTCAAAGCGTTCGCTCAGGGCAGCTACCTGGGGCTGATACCGCTTTTGCACCTCCTGGGCTGCCTGTTCCCAGTGGGTAGAGGAAGAAAGGGTTGCACTCATAGGGAGAGACGCCGAGTCCAGCTGCTTTGCCTTCTTAATCTACACTAATTCGGTCGAGCTTTAGGACTTTTATCGAGCTGCAACAGGTAGCAGGGTAGATCGAGCTCCTCTGGCGCGCAGGGGGATCTCTCCCCAGCGATCCCGACGTCTCCCCATCAGGAAACCATGCCAGAGCGGTCTGGGTCCTGGCTCCGGTAGGTGAACCCAGTGGTAGCGCAGGATCCCTCGCCGGGGGTTCAAATCCACCTCGAACAGCCGCAGTGCCGAGACTGGCCCCACCAGGGGAGGGGCTGTCAGGTAGGGGATCCCATCTCGTACATGGACTTTCGGCACATGCAGATGTCCACTCAACACTGCCACCACCCGTCCATGGCCAGCTAAGAGAGCATGGAGGGCGGCAGCTGCCTGCTTCTGGAGCTGGTAGTTGCGGAACACAACCGCGTCCATTTGGGTGGGGGAGATGAAAGGCGGCTGGTGGATTAACAAGATTAGCCATTCTTCTGAAACTACTTGCAGATGTTCGCCCAGCCAATGCAGTTGCGAGGGGCGCAGCACCCCCTGGGGCAGGGGAAAAGAGCCCAGGCTGGCGTCAAGGGCAATGAGGCGAATCCCGGGCAGAGGAGAAAGGCTGTAATCGACATAGCCCGTGGGAGCCGGGAAGAGAGGGAATTGGCTTTGGCACCAGCGGATAAATTGTTCTCGGTCGAAGCGCCCCTTTCTTTGCAGGGTGTCGACATCGTGGTTGCCAAGACTGAGGTAGTAGGGCATCCGCAGCTGGGCAAGAATCTCCCGGAATAGCTCAAAGCTTTCTGGATCCGCCTGATCCACCAAGTCGCCGGTAAACACGACAAAGTCCAGATCCGGCACCTGGTTGAGATGGGCAACGGCTGCTTCCAACTGGCGGCGAGGGGAATCGGACATCCACCACCAGCGGCATGCCGTCTCCGGCATCAGATGAATGTCTGAGACCTGCGCAAAACGAATCCGTTCCGTGGCCATTGCCTAGGTACTTATTCACACCTCACGCCCGCATCATAGTTAATAACCTGCCCAGGAGCTATTGACTTTCCTTAACCTCCTTCAGCAGGAGAGGGAAGGTGGCAATGGGCAGGTTGCCGCCACTTGGACAGCCAGGCGTGAGTTTGATTCTCGTTTCAGCCTCGTTGTCCAACAACCGCTAGGCTATAGAGACGCGGATCTTCGAAAAGAAGGAGAAAAACCCATGTCTAGCACCCTTGTTCGCTGCGCCTGTGAGCACTGCAACTGCAGCTTCGAGAGCAGCCAAGGCTATCGCTACGAAGGCCAGCTCTACTGCAGCCAAGCTTGTGCTACTCACGACCATGACCACCCCTCCCCTTGCTGCATAGCCGCCCACTGCTGTCAATAGCAACTCGACAGGGATCCGAACCTAGACCCTTTTTGATACGCTCCTAAGGAGCTCTATCCCTAGCCAGCTTGCATGGAATACCGCTGGGATCTGCTGCCCACTCCACCACAGTTTGACCTAGAGCTGAGCCGGGAATACGGCAAGTACGCGGCCAAGGTTCTGGCCTTGCGCGGGCTGCACAGCCGGGAACAGGTGCGGGCTTTCGTGGATCCCAGCTCCTATTCCCCCACCCCGCCGGAATCCCTGCCGGATCTGGAGCGGGCAGTGCGGCGGCTACTGGAGGCCAGGGAAAAAGGAGAAGCCCTCTGCATTTGGGGGGACTTTGACTGCGATGGCGTCACCAGCACCAGTCTTTTGCTCTCGGCGTTACAACCCTTGGGCTTCCAAGTCCAGTTCACCCTACCGCTGCGCAGCCGCGAGGGACATGGGCTCAATGCCCAGCGGCTCCAGCAGGTGCTGGCTCAGGGCTGCCAAGTACTTCTAACGGTGGATTGCGGCATCGGCAATGCTGCCGAGATTGCCCTAGCCCAAGCCCAGGGGGTGGACGTGATCGTGATGGATCACCACGCCCTGCCGGATCCCTTGCCCCCTGCCTATGCGGTAGTCAACCCTTTGCGCCTGCCGGAGGAGCACCCCCTGCGCTTCCTGCCAGGGGTGGGGGTGGCCTACAAGCTAGCGGAGGCCCTCTATCAAGCGCTGGGAATTCCTGGCGTCGAGGAGCACCTAGATCTGGTGGCGGTGGGGATCGTGGCCGATGTTGCCGTGTTACAGCGGGAGTGTCGCTACCTGGTACAGCGGGGGTTGCCCGTGCTGGCCAAGACGCAGCGTCCAGGGCTGCGGGCTCTTTTGGATTGGGTGAGCAACTGCTCATCCCCAGGAGCGCTAACAGCTCAGGACATTGCCTTTCGCCTTGCTCCCCAGCTGAACGCCATTGGCCGCTTGGAAGACGCTAGGCTAGCAGTGGAGCTGCTGACCACCTCGGATCCGCAGCGGGCTCAGACGCTGGTGAAGCATTTTGTCGCCCTCAGCGAAGAGTGTCGGCAGCTCACCCAACAGGTGCTACAGGAAGCCAGGCAGCAGGTGGAAAGCCTCGATCTGGCACGAGAGCGAGCCATCGTCTTGGCCAGCAGTGGCTGGAACCCAGGGGTTTTGGGAGTTGCGGCGGCCCGCTTGGCGGAGGAATACCGTTGCCCAACGGTGTTGATTGCCAAAGACGAGAGCACAGGGCTGGGCTATGGGTCAGGCCGCTCGATTCCAGGGGTAAACCTGCTAGAGGCCCTTGAGGCGGTGCGTCCTCTCCTGCGACGAGGAGGGGGACACCCCATGGCCGCGGGGATCCAACTCGATCTGGCTTGCCTGGCCGCTGTGCAGCTGACATTGCGGCGAGAGCTAGCCGCGCGGGTTAGCCCGGATCAGCAAGCTCGCGCCCTGGCGGTGGAGATTCTCCTCGACTGGACTCTGCTGGCCTCTCAGGGCCGGGATGGGGTGGCGGAGCTAGACGAGGTGTATCGGCAGTTGCAGCTTCTGCAGCCCTTTGGGCACGGCAACCCCAACCCCATCGTAGCCCTGATGAACTTCCGCCCCACTAATCTAAAAGCCTCTGGGGATGGCCGCCATCTCAGGTTTGAGCTCAAAGGCAGGGCGGGATCCCGTACCCTCTGGTTTTGGGGAGCTGGCGAAGAGCTGGAACAGTGGCAAAACTGCCCAGCTGTGGACATTGCCCTGCGGTTGGAAGCCGACAGCAAAGAGCCCTGGCGAGGTACAGTGCTGGCGGTGCGTCCCTCTGGCAACTGGCAGGCCCCTGCTGTTTCCGCCCCTCGCCTCCAAATCCAAGACTACCGGCAACGCCCCCTGCCGGATTCTTTGGAGAAAGCCCTCTACTACACTGGGCAACCTCTTCCTCTTAGGCAGCCGTTGCCCCCCTCAGCTAAAACAACTCTTGTACTGGCCTGCTGGCCCTGGTTGCCGGCAGATTTGGCCCAACTACTGCAGCAGGTGCAGCCGCAAACCCTGATCCTGGCTGCTTCTGCCCACTCCTGGGATCGCCTCCCTCAGCAACTTGCCCACCTGCGAGAACTAGGGCAGGCAAAACCCTGGGATCCCGCTGCCCTGGCGGCAGCTACTGGCCTGCCCCAGCAGTGGCTAGAAGCCCTGGAGGGATCGGAACAGATCTCCACTGGGCTGCTCAGCCGGATCCGCGAATCTCAGGCCTTCCACCGCTGGCTGGACGAGGCTAGCCCAGCCCAGATTGCCCAACTGTGTCAACGGCTGCTGCAACCGGATCCCGTGCCTCTGGCTTTTTCCCCCGCCTGAGCTAAGGTACCCTTTGAGAACACCTCAGCAGGGCATGCGCTGCCCTACCCTTGTTCCCTGTCCCTGTGGTGCTCGCCGAGGAGGATTAGGCAATTTTGTCGTTGTTCAAGACGCAGCAGTTGACCTGATCCAGGCACACCTTTCCCCACTGCAGCGCCCACCGCACCAAAGCAACCCGGTTTGATGTTCGCGTCTTGCTCAAAATGTTGCTGATGTGGTTATCGACCGTGCGCTTGCTGATTTCCAAGCGCTTTGCAATGTCCTGATTGGTCATGCCAGCCGCAACCAACTCCAGGACCTGCAATTCCCGTTCCGACAGCAGATCCGCGCAATGGTAGTCTGCGCCCATGCCCAACGCCTGAGGTACGAACTGTAAGGATTACCTAGAGTCATTCTAGGGGATCGCCTCCCCAATGGATAATCCGTGAGTTGAGCTTTTTGGACCCTGTCGACGAAAGGGAAAGGGGCCAGCCGTCTTTTGCTTTACAAGCTTTACAAAGCATCGGGGTGCTGGCGGGGCAATTCCACCAGAACCCACAGCCCACCGGTTTGCGGATGATTGCGCAAGCGGATCGTACCCCCATGGAGTTCCACAATCTGACGCACAATGGCCAAGCCAAGGCCAGTGCCGCCTTTGCTGCGGGCCCGCGCCGCGTCGGTGCGGTAAAAGGGTTGAAAGACCAGCTCAAATTGATCCTCCGGCAGGCCGGGGCCGTGGTCGTACACCTCCAGCCGCACTTGGGATCCCTCCTCGGAGAGGCTCACGTGGATAGGAGAACCAGGCCCGCCATATTTGACGGCATTATCCAAGAGGTTGAGGATGAGGCGATAGAGGCGTTGCTCATCTCCCCAGAGATAGAGGGGGGAGGAGCTGCTTAGGTGCAGTTCCTGGTGGCGGGGCTTGGCTAGCGGTTCTAGACTCTGCCAGGCTTCTCGCACCAAGGCGGCTAGATCTACCCAGCACCATTGGGAGCGGGATCCGGCCCCCAAGTTGAGAGCGCTCAGTTCCAGCAAGTCTTGCACCAGCTGGCTGAGGCGCAGCGTCTCATTTAGCAGTCGTTCCACCCAAACCGCTTGCGCGGCATCGACTCGGCTTTGCAGAGTTTCCGCCAGGAGACGAATCGAGGTGAGGGGAGTCTTCAGCTCGTGGGCCACGTCCGAGGCCCAGCGATCCCGTTGTTGCGCCAGCAGCGTGGCCTCTAGGCGGTCTTCCAAAAAGATGGCCACATGGGCCTGGGGCAGGGGCAGCCCCCAAGCCCGCAGCGGAACCGGTTTGTCCTCGCCACCGGGAGGGTAGAAGACCCATTCGCGGCTCTGGACGGAAGCGCCAGCTTCCTGGCAGCGGGTGGCTTCGATGAGCTGATCCAACTCGTAGGAGCGCACCCACTCCAGCAAAAGCTTGATGCCCGGCTGCCAGTGGCTAATGCGCAGCAGGCGCTGGGCGGCAGGATTGCACTCTAGCACCACGTTGTTCTCGTCCACCCGCAAATATCCCCAGGGCAGACGCTGGCTGAGATACTGCCAGTCCAGGAGATACTGTCTTTGGCTAGCCTGCTCCAGTTCTTGTTGGCGAAGGTGGCGGCTAAGCCGGCTGAGCATCTGTTCAGGCGGCTGCAGCGGCAGGGCCAGGTGCATCAGGGATCCCAACTCTTGCAGTTGGCGGCTGAAGCGGCGTCGACTCTGCCAGCACAAGATCAGCATGCCGACAAGGCCAATGCTTAACCCAATGAGGATCCCGCCTTCCACTCCCATGAGCCCACCCCCTTTGCCGCCATTGTCGCCCAGGGATGGGGGAGTGAACGGATACGGAGTCCTGCCTCCCTAGCGGCGGTGCACCATCGTCGTGGTGGCCTGGTCGGTGGGCACGAGCAAGACTTCGCTTAGGTTGACGTGGGGGGGACGAGTGACGGCAAATAGCACCACCTCGGCCACATCCATCGCCGTCAAGGGGGTGAGGCCCCGATAGACCGCCGCCGCCCGCTCGCAGTCGCCGCGGAAGCGCACCTGGCTAAACTCGGTTTCCACCAAGCCGGGCTGGATCTCGGTAACGCGAATGGGGGTGCCGAGCAGATCCAGCTTCAGCCCCTCGGAGATGGCCCGCACGGCCGCTTTGGAGGCACAGTAGACGGCGCCGCCAGGGTAGGTCTGCCGACCAGCAATCGAGCCAATGTTGACCACGTGGCCCCGGCCCCGCTCCACCATCCCGGGCAAGACGGCGCGGGTAACATACAGCAAGCCCTTAATGTTGGTGTCAATCATCTCCTCCCAATCTTGCACAGCGCCGCTGTGGAGTTTGTCCAAGCCGCGGCTAAGGCCGGCGTTGTTGATCAAAATGTCGATCTCGGCCCAGGCCGGCGGCAAAGACTGTAGCGCCTGCTGCACGGCTGCCCTATCCCGCACATCCAAAGTCAGTAGGTAGGAGGAAGTGCCGTAGGCCTGCTGCAATTCTGTGGCCAGCGCCTGCAGCCGCTCCTGACGGCGGGCTACTAGGATTAGCTTGGCTCCAGAACGGGCAAAAAGCTTGGCACAGGCTGCGCCGATTCCGCTGCTGGCGCCGGTGATGAGCACAATCGCGTTTTCCAGCATAGTCGGCTTGCCCAAAGAGGGGTGCTGGGATCCCTGCCCAACGCCTTGGTTTAACCCCTTCCCTTCTCCGATTGGCTGCCTATCCTCTACTCAGCCCCCCCTTGGGTGATGCGCAGGATCCCATACCCAAGCGCCACGCCCGCCAACGTCAAAACCAGAGAAATTCCCGCAATGGTCAAGATCTCGCTAGCCATGGATTTGCTTTGGATGAAGTGCAGTGTCCTTGTCTTAGGATATCGGATTTTGCTCTTGAACCTTACCAGCAGCGAGGTAGTCTCTCTCGAGCGCAAGAGAGCTGCCAAAGATTGCGCTTTGTAAAGTTCACGGTTACCTCAGACTTGCTAAGAGCGGGTTCCCTGCCTCTATAATGAGAAGCAATTTACAAGTCTTTACTGGCCTGGGCTATGCAAGGCCAAGGACGGTGAAACTTGTCCGCTGGCTCTGAGGTAGCTTGCCACGAGCCCTGTGGCTTCTCGAGAAGTTCCAGGGTTTGAGTTTTTATACCTAGGCCGCGGTCTTGCCTTTAGGAGGCGAAGTTTGTAGCTTCACTAGCGTTCTCATCTTTAACTGAGGAGAAGATCGTCCTATGACCATAGCAGTGGGACGCGTACGCCAGGAGCGAGGATGGTTTGACGTCGTCGACGACTGGCTCAAGCGCGACAGATTTGTCTTCATCGGTTGGTCAGGGCTGCTCATGTTCCCCTGCGCCTACCTGGCCCTGGGCGGCTGGCTGACCGGCACTACCTTCGTAACTTCCTGGTACACCCACGGCCTGGCCAGCTCCTACCTGGAGGGGTGCAACTTTTTGACGGTGGCCGTTTCCACCCCAGCCGATAGCATGGGGCACAGCTTGCTCCTGCTCTGGGGTCCAGAAGCCCAGGGGAACTTCACCCGCTGGTGTCAAATTGGCGGCCTGTGGACCTTTGTGGCCTTCCACGGCGCCCTGGGCTTGGTTGGCTTCATGCTGCGGCAGTTTGAAATTGCCCGTTTGGTGGGGGTGCGGCCCTACAACGCCATTGCCTTCAGCGCGCCAATTGCCGTGTTTGTAAGCGTGTTTTTGATTTACCCCCTGGGACAGAGCAGTTGGTTTTTCGCTCCCAGCTTTGGGGTAGCCGGCATCTTCCGCTTCTTGCTGTTTTTCCAAGGGTTCCACAACTGGACGCTGAACCCCTTCCACATGATGGGAGTAGCTGGCGTTCTGGGTGGAGCGCTGCTGTGTGCTATCCACGGGGCAACGGTGGAGAATACCCTCTACAAGGATGGGGAGGCAGCAAGCACGTTCCGGGCTTTTGAGCCGACGCAGGCGGAAGAGACCTACTCCATGGTGACGGCAAACCGCTACTGGAGCCAGATTTTTGGGATAGCGTTCTCCAACAAGCGGTGGCTGCACTTCTTCATGTTGTTTGTGCCGGTAACCGGATTGTGGATGTCGAGCATTGGGGTAGTGGGGTTGGCGCTGAACCTGCGGGCGTATGAGTTTATCAGTCAGGAGACGCGGGCGGCGGAAGACCCCGAGTTTGAGACGTTCTACACGAAGAACATCCTGCTCAACGAGGGGATCCGGGCCTGGATGGCGCCTCAGGACCAGCCGCATGAGCACTTTGAGTTCCCTGAGGAAGTCCTCCCCCGCGGCAACGCCCTCTAATCTACCCAGTTAGCTGTCATTGAGCGCCTGCCCAAGGGATCCCCTCCTGCGGATCCCAGCGGCTAGGGATCCCAACGGCAGGTGCTTCCACTTAGCCAATCAATCAATTGTCCTGACGATTGGAGGTTGGTCTCTGTGACCTCAACAACAATTGGTTCTGTAGTGGTGCAAGATCGCACCCAGGGCGGGTTTGCCTGGTGGGCTGGAAATGCCCGCTTGATCAATCTCTCCGGTCGGCTTTTGGGTGCCCACGTAGCCCATGCTGGCCTGATGGTCTTCTGGGCGGGAGCGATGCTGCTCTTCGAGGTGGCTCACTTCACGCCCGATCGGCCCATGTACGAACAGGGCCTAATCCTGATGCCCCATTTGGCTACCTTGGGCTGGGGAGTTGGCCCCGGCGGCGAGGTGGTGGACACCTACCCCTACTTTGTGATTGGTGTGCTGCACCTCATTTCCAGTGCCGTGCTGGGGTTTGGGGGTGTTTATCACGCCATTCGCGGCCCGGAAACCCTGGAGCAGTCTTTCCCCTTCTTTGGCTACGACTGGAAAGACAAGAACAAGATGACCACCATCCTGGGAATTCACCTCATCCTCCTGGGGCTGGGGGCTTTCCTGTTGGTGGCCAAGGCTATGTGGTTTGGCGGTGTCTATGACACCTGGGCTCCCGGCGGTGGAGATGTGCGGGTCATTACCAACCCCACCCTCAACCCGGCAGTAATCTTCGGCTATCTGTTTAAGTCTCCTTTTGGAGGCGAGGGCTGGATTGTTAGCGTCGACAACATGGAGGATGTGATTGGAGGCCACATCTACATCGGCATCATTTGCATTGCTGGTGGGATCTGGCACATTCTCACCAAGCCCTTTGGCTGGGCTCGCCGCGCCTTTATCTGGTCGGGAGAGGCCTATCTCTCCTACAGCTTGGCAGCGGTTTCGCTCATGAGCTTCATTGCCACCTGCTACATCTGGTTTAACAATACTGTCTACCCCAGTGAGTTCTACGGACCCACGGGACCGGAAGCCTCTCAGGCGCAAGCCCTCACCTTTATCGTGCGCGACCAGCGCTTGGGGGCAAACATCGGCCAAGCCCAAGGGCCCACAGGTCTGGGTAAATACCTGATGCGCTCTCCCACGGGCGAGATCATCTTTGGGGGCGAGACAATGCGCTTCTGGGATGTGCGGGCGCCCTGGAAGGAGCCGCTGCTGGGGCCCAACGGCTTGGATCTGGACAAGCTGAAAAACGACATTCAGCCCTGGCAAGCTCGCCGGGCGGTGGAGTACATGACCCACGCCCCGTTGGGATCCCTGAACTCGGTGGGAGGTGTGGCTACTGAGATCAACACCGTGAACTTCACCAGCCCACGCACTTGGCTGGCGGCCCACAACTTCATCCTGGGCTTCCTGTTCTTTGTTGGCCACCTGTGGCACGCCGGTCGCGCCCGTGCTGCTGCTGCCGGCTTTGAGAAAGGAATTAGCCGCGAGGACGAGCCTGTCTATCGGATGAAGCCAATCCGATAGAAAGTGCAGGTCTTTCCAACTAGCACCTTTGGCCCCCAGTGGGGGGCCTTTTTTTGGGATCCCCCTGGTCGGGATTGGCGGGGAAGGCGGCGAGGGTAGAGACTGGGAGAGCTGAATCCTTGAAGAAGATGCACAAAGTCCCAGTTACCGTCATCACGGGATTTTTGGGATCCGGCAAGACGACGCTGATCCGTCACCTCCTGCTCAACAGCCGGGGTCGCCGCATCGCTGTTGTGGTAAACGAGTTTGGCGAAGTGGGCATCGATGGCGAGTTGCTGCGAGACTGCCAACTCTGCGAGGGAGAGGTCTCCATTCTGGAGCTGGTCAACGGCTGCCTCTGCTGCACAGTGCAGGAGGAGTTTTTGCCGACCCTGGAGGCGCTGCTGCAACGGCGGGCGGAGCTGGACAACATTGTTATTGAGACATCAGGGTTGGCTTTGCCCAAGCCGCTGGTGCAGGCTTTCCGCTGGCCAACGATTCGCACCGGTGCCACTGTGGAGGCAGTGATTGCAGTGGTAGACGGCCAGGCGCTGGCTGCGGGGCAGCTTGTGGGGGATCTGGCGGCCCTGGAGGCCCAGCGGCAGGCAGACGAGAGCCTAGATCACGAGACGCCCATTGAGGAGCTGTTCGAGGATCAGCTAAGCTGTGCCGATCTGGTGTTGCTCACCAAGGTGGATCAGATTACGCCAGCGGAGCGAGCGCAAGTGGAAAGCTGGCTGCGCCAAAAATTGCGCCCTGAGGTTCAAGTCCTCCCTTGCGAGCGGGGCCAGGTTGCCCCAGAAGTGCTCCTGGGCTTCAACGCAGCCGTGGAAGATCAACTCGAGCGCCGCCCCAGCCACCACGACCACGGGGAGGAGCACGAGCACGAGGCCTTTGAGTCTTTCTGCCTAAGCCTGGAGGAAGGCTATGAGCCGGGATCCCTAGTTGCCCAGTTGCGTCAACTGGCGCAAGAGGAGTGCCTCTACCGGGTGAAGGGCTTTGTAGCCGTGCCCCACAAGCCAATGCGCCTGGTGTTGCAGGGGGTGGGAGGGCGATTTGAAACCTACTACGATCGCCCTTGGCGCCCCCAAGAGCCGCGTTTAACCCGCCTGGTGTTTATCGGTCAGCGGCTTAACCGGGCGCGCATTGCCGCAGAGCTCCAGGCCCTAGCTGCCACCCGCTGATCCCTGGGATCCCTCAAGAGCGGCCTAGAGGTAGGCCTCTAGGAGGGAGGCTACGGTGGGGAAGTGGCAGGGCAAACCCAGGGCTGCTGGCGAAAGGGCGGGATAGACAAAGTGGCGGTGGCGCAGACAATACTCATCCCACTCTGAAAGCCGCACCCCAAACAGAAAAGCCAGGCGGCGGAGGAAGCCGATGGGCAGAGGCAGGCGGAAGTAGATCCGCTTTTTGAGATAGGCGCACACCTGTTCCACGCACTCGTCTAGGGAGAGGGGAGGATTGCCCAACACCCAATCGCCGCCACCGGGCGGATGGGCCACCCAGTAAGCCACCATCTCGGCCACATCGGCAGCGTGGATGAAGTGGAAGCTGGCATCCACCCGCAAAAAGCGGATGAGATCCAGCCAGCGGAGCACATCCTTGAGGCCGGCAGTGATGTGGGAGTAGGGGTGGTAGGGGCTACCGCCAAACAGCAGGGTGGGATAGAGCGTGAGCAGGCGATCCGGCCAGAAGCAGCTTTCCTGCCGCCGCAGTAGCATCTCGTACTTGCTGCGGATGTAGTCGGTTCCGGCCTGGCCAGCAATGGCCAAGGGCTCGAGAGCCTGGTTCAAAAGGCTGGCTGTGGAAAAGTAGATCACCTGCTGACAGCGCTGGGGATCCAGCAGCTGAAAGAGCTCCAAGGTGTGGGTAACATTCACCGCCCAAGCCAGCGAGGGATCCCCCCAAGCCGCTGCCATGTGGATTAACCCATGCATCTGCTGCAGCAAAGCGGCGTGTTCTCTAATGTGCAGGAGATCGCCATGCACCAAGGTAATGGGAGCAGGCAGCCGCTCCAGGGGCAGCCGCAGGCGGCTGGGATTGCGGACAAGGACGTACAGGTGGTAAGCGGGCCGCTCCGGAAACTCGGGATCTCTTTGCTGGGCTAGGCGCTCCAACACATAGTGCCCTAAGCAGCCGCTAGCGCCAGTAAGAAACAGGTTTCGCAAGAGCTCTTCCCAACCAGACTCGGTGAAAAAAAGCTTCTGACTAGTGTACCGCTTTAGAGCCTGCCGGCTGAAGGCAAGCCGCCTGGCTTGGAAAACCCCAGCATTGATCTGGCTGCAAGGAGGTCAGCCAGCTTCCTAAACTCCGGCATGGCAATGGGAGAACTTTAGTCATTCATAGCATGATAGGTAGCTACTGCAGACGGCGATACACGGTTTAAGTAGCGGAAGATCCAGTACTTAAAGAGCGTATCTAGAAAAACTGGAAAAGTGGCAATAAAGCCGTAGATGAAATTGCGGTTTTCGGGCAAACCCAGGTGCTCAGCTAGACTACTTAGCAAGACTTCCCAGCCATGGGGAGAGTGATAGCCAACAAACACATCGGTGAAGAGAATGATGATGAAAGCCTTGGCGCTATCGCTCAGGCCATAGATTAGGCGATCTAGAAAGGACTTAAGAACTTCAATTTCTTCACGACCGACAAAGACTAGCCAGCCAAATACCGCCAGGGATAGCAAGTCGGCAAGGATGTTTTTTGGGCCTTCCAAGTTCTTACGGCTGTATTTTTGCAGCAGCTCCTCTGCTTTCAGGGAAAGTTGATCCTCCAACTCTGAGTCCAGCTCTTCTCGAGGTTGGTGACGTAAAGCCCGCTCAAACTCTATTTTTTCCTTGAAAAGCTCAAATTCCGCAACAGCTCTTTCTTGAAGTTCGTGGCTCAAGGCCACAAGGGTAGGCTCCTGAGGCTGCAGCCGATCCACCAACGGCCCAAACAGAAAGTGCTTCGAGAAAATCTGGACAAGTAGCGGCAAAATGGCCAGCAGCAACAAAAACCGAACTGCCACCAGTGTGCGCGTGCGTTGGCTGCGGTACTCCTGGAGCAACTCTTCTTCTGCCTGTGAACTTAACTCTCGGCGAATCTGCCTAGCTGTGCGCAAAAGGGAGCGAGGCAGGACGGCTGTTTTAGAAGCAACGGGGGCACTGCCATCCTCAAGAGTGGTCTTCTCAGCCTTGATGGGTTGAGCAGCAGGCTCTGCCTGAGTTGACTCGTCTTGCTCTTGGGGCTGGGGCCGCGTGGCGCTGACCTTGAGTGGAGGGGCAGGGCGCTTGTAGCGGGAGATAACCTGATCGATAAACTCTAGCTTCTCGAAAATGGAGGGATCCCTCTCAGCCCCCTTGCCCTTGGTTGTGGAGGGGCTGCTCTTGGCACTGAGATCCTCGGCGTCGTTGACTTCTGCAGCAACGCGAGGGCCACTGCCATCTAGCTCGGGATCGGGCAGGCGGGAAAAGAGACTGCTGGCTCTAAATTCTGCTAGACTAAGGCTAATCTGCCGCAGGTGCTGGCGCAGTTGGATCTGAAAGTAGTGGCTGGTGTTTTGGCCGTGGCTTCCGTTGCTGCCGATGACTCCTCCCTGGAAGTAGCGGTTTTCAATGGCTTTGATGCGAAGGGCAGCTTGATAGGCCCGATCAAGGGAGCGGAGGGGAGTACTTGAGATCCACTGGCCGAGCCTGCTCAGTACGGATTTCCCCATAGGGCGGTTTTTCTCAGGCCTGATTTTTCAATGGCTAGCTATTGTAACAACTCCCAAGAGGCCAGGCAGGGAACTGCCCTGCAGGAGTTAGGGTTTAGGATCCCTTGAAGTGCTTGAGGGCAAAGCCACAGATCTGCAGCAGCCGCAAGCCGTCGCGCAGATGGTGGATATTGGAGCGGCCATAGGTTCTGGGGAAATAGCGCACTGGAATGTCGAGGATCTTGAGGGTGCGCTTGGCCGCCCCTAGCAACAGGTCGAAATCGCCAAAGGGATCAAAATTCCCCCATTCTTGCCGCAGCTTGGCAATTTGCCAGTAGTCCTCCCGCCAGAGGGCCTTGGTGCCGCAGAGGGTATCTTTGACGCGAATGCCAAGGATGTAGGAAAGAAGAGCAGCAAAAAAGCGGTTGGCCCACTGGTTCAGGCGCGGCATCGCCTCCGGTTTCAGCGGATAAATGAGTCGGCAACCGTTGGCAAAATCACAGCGCCCGGAAGCCACCGCCCGGAAGAACTTGGGGAGGTCTTCCGCCTGGACAGTTAGGTCGGCGTCGAGAATGATCACCACGTCGCCCCTGGCTGCGGCAAACCCCTGGCGCACCGCATCCCCTTTGCCCTTGCCCTCTTGCCGGAGAGCCTGGATAGGACGGATCCCTTGGTATTCGGCCTGAACCCGCTGAATCTCGGCCCAAGTGTCGTCGCTGGAATGCCCCTCTACGAAAAGGATCTCGGTGCGGGATCCCATCTCGGGCAGCTGCTCCACGCAGCGGCGAATGTTGCCAGCTTCGTTGCGAGCTGGAATGATCACGGTGCAAGAGGGCTGTTTCTCAGGGGGGGGATCCCAGTTGGGATCCGGTTGGAGGCGGGCAATCGTGTATTCCGTCAGGCAGAGGGCGTTGATCCCTGGCAAGGGAGCAATCACGCGGTTCACCAGAGTTGAAAGCAGGGGAATTCGCCGCGGCAACAACAACCGCTTGCCCTGCTGGATAACCTCATACCCCGCCAGATGGAGCAAATTGGCCACATCGGCTGCCGAGAGCCAGTTGGCTGCTGGCAGGGGCCTGCGCTGCTTCAGAAGGGTTGCCAAGTTCAAAAGCGGCTCCCAAAGGGGGTTGTGATGGGAAAGAATAAGGCGAGTGCGCGGGGTGCAGAAACAGCGCAACTGCTCAAGAACCTGCTGAATATCCCTCAGGTAGCTGAGAGTATTGACGAGCAAAATGGCGTCAAAAGGCTGGGCCAAGATCGGATCCCGCTTGTCCAACCTATGGAGATCTTGCAGGCGAAAGTGGAGGTGGGGAAATTGCTGCTGGGCCTGGTCAATGACCTCGGCATCTTGGTCGATCCCCACTCCAAAACTGGGCCGCAAAGCGTTGAGCAGAGCCCCTGTACCGCAGCCAATCTCCAGAATGCGCAGACCTGGAGGCAGAAAGAAGCGGAGCAGCCGCTCCAGATCCTCGTAGTAGTAGCGGTTCTTCTGCTGCCAGTAGTGAAGAGGGCATCCAGAGGCTGGCAATAGACTTTGGGAAAGCTGATTTTTTGCGAAGTTCAAGGCCTAACCTTTGCCGCCGCTGCTCAAAGGTTTGCCCGCGGTCAAGCCCTTTGCCAAGGCTTTAGCGGCGACGCACCCTGTCTCTATAGCTAACAATCACGATGGCGCCAAAGAGGAGACCCAGCACTACAGCGCCGTACACCAGGCTCCAGAGGAAGCTAGCCAATGAGGGAGTCATAGAAAGGTTTCCTCCTCGGGCAAATAGCCGTTTCCAACTGCCTCTCAATTATACCCAGCCTCGTGACCTTGGTTTGCCTCCGTCTCCTAGCGGGGAGACCCTAGGGGCTAGCTTGGTATTCCAGGTGTACCTCCTCTAGCGTTTGGCTGGTGCCGGCAAGGGGGTTGTCCGGAGTTAAGAAAAGCAGACAGTGGCATTCTTTTCGCTCCCGCATGGGTACGCAGGGACAGTTCCAATAGCCAGCTTTCACCTCCGCCTCTTTGTCTTCGTAGAAGCGGCAAGGACAGAGCGGGGCGCCCAGTTGCTCTTTGTGCAGAGCTAGGCCCTCAATCACCGCTGTCGTAATTGTGGGGTCGGAGCAGAAAAAAGTGCCGGTACGTTTGGCGTAGGTTTCTGCAAAATGGCGCATCACCTCGAAGGTTTTCTGCGAGGCCTTGTTGTAACCACGACTTTGATTTTCCATACCGATTCCCAGGGGTGTAACCAGTAATCCGGGCTACCTCGCTCTTCGTTGTACAGCAGACTCCTGTTCAACACGAACAAAAACGGCCTTGCTGTTACACAAGGCAACATTTTGAGACAACTTCAACACACTCCCCGGAAAGAGAAGGCCTGCTCTTCAGGGTACTACCAGCACTGGGCAAGGGGAGAGGTCGATAACCCGGTGGCTGACGGATTCGTTTTTCCGGCCTTCGGCTAGGCTGATGCCGCGGGATCCCATCACAATTAGGCTAATCTCTAGCTCGTCGGCCACGTCGCAGATGACGAAGGGAACTTTTCCCTCGCGATACTCGCTCTTGACGTTTTGGATCCCAATCTGCTGCAGGCCAGCCTCAGCGTGTTTGAGCAGGTTGTGGATAGTTTGGCGGGCTTGCTCCACCTGCTCTGGGTCTAGCTCTGTACTGTCTAGGACGGAGAGCAGATATACCTGACTCTTGTAACGCTGCGCTATGTCCGCCACCAGCGGCAGGGCATGGCTGGTTTCCCGCGAGTTGTCGATGGGAAAGAGCAGTCTTTCGAACATAGTCGCAGATTCCCCCTCCACCCCACCCGGACTACTCTGCCTATTCTACTTCCGCTTCTCTTGAAACAGGGGCAAGCCGTTAAAGTTTTCCGGAAGCAAAGGGATCTAGGGGCGAAAATCCACTAGTCTATTGGCAATTGGGCTTTGGCCAGAACTGTCTAGCCAATTGCTGAGGTGCAACTGTGGAAACGGCCATCGAGTGGATTACCGCCCATGAGATCCTCGACTCGCGGGGACAACCGACCTTAGAAGCTCTGGTGGGCCTGGCCAATGGAGCAACCGGCTTGGCCCAGGTGCCCAGTGGCGCTTCGACTGGCACTTTTGAGGCTCACGAGCTGCGGGATGGGGATCCCAGGCGCTACAGCGGCAAGGGCGTGTTGAGGGCGGTGGAAAACATTCTTGGCCCCATCCAGTCGGAGCTGCGGGGAGAAGATGCCCTCAACCAGGCCCGCATCGACCAGTTGATGATCGATCTGGATGGCACCCCCAACAAGTCGCAACTGGGAGCCAATGCCATCTTGGCGGTCTCTTTGGCCACGGCTAAGGCGGCTGCCAATGCGGTGGGCCTGCCTTTGTACAGGTACCTGGGCGGACCCTTTGCCAACCTGCTGCCAGTGCCGCTCATGAATGTGCTCAACGGCGGCGCCCACGCCGACAACAACCTCGATATTCAAGAGTTCATGCTCGTGCCCATTGGGGCACCCAGCTTTCGCGAGGCGCTGCGCTATGGGGCGGAGGTGTTTGCGGCGCTAAAGCAAGTGCTGCAACAGAAGGGGCTGTCCACGGGGGTAGGAGATGAGGGGGGATTTGCCCCCAACCTCGACTCCAACGCTGCCGCTTTGGATCTGTTGATAACCGCTATTGAACGAGCGGGCTACAAGCCAGGGGAAGAGGTCGCCTTGGCCCTGGATGTAGCGGCCAATGAACTGCTGGAGGATGGGCAGTACCACTTTGAGGGCAAAGCCCGCAGCGCCGAGCAGATGGTCAATTACTACGAGCAACTGCTAGCCAACTATCCCATCCTTTCCATTGAAGATGGTCTGGCCGAAGAAGATTGGGCTGGCTGGCAGGCCATGACTGCTCAACTGGGATCTCGCGTGCAACTGGTAGGGGACGACCTGTTTGTTACCAACCCAGCTCGGCTGCAGAAAGGCATCGACAGCGGTGTGGCCAACGCCATTTTGATCAAGCTCAACCAGATTGGCACGCTGACAGAAACGGTCTCGACCCTTCAACTGGCCGCTCAGGCGGGCTTTCGCACCATCATCAGCCACCGCTCCGGCGAGACGGAAGACACCACCATTGCCGACCTGGCGGTGGCCACCCGCGCCGGCCAGATCAAAACAGGATCCCTTTGTCGCAGCGAGCGCATTGCCAAGTACAACCAACTGCTGCGCATCGAAGACGAGCTGGGGGAAGTAGCAGTTTATGCCGGTCGGGTGGGCCTGGGCCCTCGGGCCCTGCCGGCGCGAAGTCGCTAGTCGGTCTGGATCCCCAGGACCTCCACCAAAAAGGCCCAGCGGTCGGCGGTCTCTTCGATAAGCTTGGTGGTGGGCTTGCCGGCTCCGTGGCCGGCTTTGGTGTCGATGCGAATGAGGATGGGCTGGGATCCCCCCTGGGCCGCTTGCAGGGCAGCGGCAAACTTAAAGCTGTGGGCCGGCACCACCCGGTCGTCGTGATCCGCAGTGGTAATTAGGGTGGCGGGATAGGCAGTGCCGGGCTTGAGGTTGTGCAGGGGGGAGTAGGCGTAGAGGGCCTTGAACTCCTCTGGGTCCTCCGGGGATCCATACTCCGAGATCCAGGCCCAGCCGATGGTGAACTTGTGAAAGCGCAGCATGTCGAACACCCCCACGGCGGGCAGGGCTGCCGCAAAGAGATCCGGCCTTTGGGTCAGGCAAGCCCCTACCAAGAGGCCGCCGTTGCTGCCACCAGAGATGGCCAACTTGGAGGGGTTGGTGTAGCCATTGGCCACTAGCCACTCAGCCGCGGCGATGAAGTCGTCGAACACCTTTTGCTTGTTGAGCTTGGTGCCCGCCTGGTGCCAGGCTTCCCCGTATTCGCCGCCGCCGCGCAAATTGGGCTGGGCGTAAACCCCTCCCATCTCCAGCCAGGCCACCAGGCCCACCGAAAAGCTGGGAGTCAGGGAGATGCCAAAGCCGCCGTAGCCGTACAGCAGGGTCGGGTGATCCCCTGTCCGAGCCAGGCCACGGCGGTGGACGAGGAACATGGGGATGCGGGTGCCGTCTTTGCTAGGGTAGAACACCTGCTGCACCTCATAGGCTTGGGGATCGAAGTCCACCTGCGGCTGACGGAATAGGGTGCTCCTGCCAGTGGTGAAGTCGTAGCGGTAGATGGTGGGCGGGGTGGTGAAGCTGGTGAAGGTATAGAAGGTTTCGGTGTCATAGCGTTTGCCGCCAAAGCCGCTGGCGGATCCCAGCCCTGGCAAGGGAATTGCCCCCAGGTAGGTGCCGTCTATAGCAAAGGTCTTGATCTGGGTGTGGGCGTCTTTGAGGTAGAAGGCAACAAATTGGTTGTTGATGAGGCTAACCCCTTGCAGGGTTTCCTCGGCTTCAGGGATCACCTCTTGCACCTGCCCTGGGTTGTCAAGATCAATGGCCACCAGTCGCCGCCGGGGGGCGTCGAGGTCGGTGAGCAGCCAAAAGCGGGAGCCGTCGTTGCCGACAAAGCTGTACTCGGCCTCGAACTCGCGGATAAGCTCCACCACTGGCGAGTTGGGATCCCGCAGGTCTTTGTAGAAGAGGAGGTTTTTGGGATCCGTGCCCCGCCAGACGGAGATGATGAGGTAGTTGCCATCTTCGGTAACCCCGCCGGCAAAGCCCCACTCTTTTTGGTCAGGGCGGTGGTAGACTAAGAGATCTTCCGACTGGGGAGTGCCCAGGCGGTGGTAGTAGAGCTTTTGGAAGTAGTTGGCGCTTTCGTATTCCCTGCCGGGGGGCGGCTCGTCGTAGCAGCTGTAGAAAAACCCCTGTCCGTCCGGCGTCCAGCTGGCCCCCGAGAACTTAATCCAGCGCAAGTGATCCGGCAGGTCTTCTCCCGTTTCAATATCCCGCACCTTCCACTCTTGCCAGTCGGAGCCGGAGCGGGAGAGGCCATAGGCCAGATAGCGCCCATCGCGGCTGATGGCAATGCCAGAAAGGGCCACAGTGCCATCTTCGGAAAGGGTGTTGGGATCCAGCAAAACCCGGGCCTCAGCCTCCAGACTCTCTTGGGTGTACAAGACGCTCTGGTTTTGCAGGCCGTCGTTTTTGAAGTAGAAGTAGCGGCCCCCTTCTTTGAAAGGCTGGCTGTATTTTTCGTAGTTCCAGAGCTGGGTTAGGCGCTCCAGGAGCCGCTGCCGCGCCGGGATCCGCTGCAAGTAGTCAAAGGTAAGCTGGTTTTGCGCCTCGATCCAGGCCCGCGTTTGCTCAGAGTCTAGATCCTCCAGCCAGCGATAGGGATCCGGCACTGGCTGGCCATGGTAGATGTCGACAACGGTGGGATCCGGATGGCTAGGAGGGTAGTTGAGCATAGAGACGGAGAGCAAGAGGCCAATTCCACTATGGCAGAAGCCTAAAACCGCCGGGGGGCAAGCCTCGCTATAGTAGAAGCCGAGTTGTGCAGACAGGTTTTGTGCTTCAGCGTTCCCCGGTTGGACGGATTGGCGCCTATCCCTTGGGCGAGGGCCGCTATCGCTTCTCGGTTTGGGCGCCTTTGGTTGAACGAGTCGAGCTAAAGCTGACTAGCCCCGTCCGACGGCTCATCCCTCTGACCCAGGATGAGCAAGGCTACTGGCAGGGGGAGGTGGAGGGGATCCCGCCTGGGCCGGTGGACTACCTCTACCGCCTGCACACCGCAGCGGGGGTGGTGGAGCGGCCAGATCCTGCTTCCCGCTGCCAGCCCTACGGCGTCCATGGCCCCTCGCGGGTGGTGGATCCCCACTTTGACTGGCAGGATCAGGGGTGGAAGGGGATCCCTCTCTCCCAGTGGATCCTCTACGAGCTGCACGTGGGCACTTTTACCCCGGAGGGCACCTTTGCCGCCATCATTCCTCGCCTGCCGCAACTTGTGGAGCTGGGGGTCAACGTACTGGAGCTGATGCCGGTAGCCCAGTTTCCAGGGGAGCGCAACTGGGGCTATGACGGCGTCTATCCCTATGCCGTGCAGACTAGCTATGGGGGAGCAGTGGGCCTGAAAGCGTTGGTGAACGCCTGCCATCAGCAGGGCCTGGCTGTCGTCTTGGATGTGGTCTACAACCACCTGGGTCCGGAGGGGAACTACTTGGGGGATTTCGGCCCCTACTTTGCCGACAAGTACCGTACGCCGTGGGGGAAGGCCATGAACTTCGACGGCCCCTATTCGGACGGGGTGCGGGAGTTTTTCCTGCAAAACGCCGAGTACTGGCTGGAGGAGTTTCACCTAGATGGCCTGCGGCTGGACGCGGTGCATGCCATCTACGACTTCAGCGCCTACCCTTTTTTGCAGGAATTGGCGGAGCGGGTGGATGCCCTAGAAGCGCGCACGGGCTGGCCCAGGGTGCTTGTAGCTGAAAGCGACCTCAACGACGTCCGCCTCATCACCCCCCGCAAGCAAGGGGGCTACGGGCTAGACGCCCAGTGGTGCGACGACTTTCATCACTCGGTTCACACCCTGCTTACTGGGGAGAAGACAGGCTACTACCAAGACTTCGGCCAATTGGAGCACCTGGCCAAGGCCTACCGGGAGAGCTACGTCTACTCCGGCCAGTACTCCCGCTACCGTGCCAGGCGCCACGGCAATTCCGCCGTCAGCAGGCCGGGATCCCAGTTTGTCATCTGCATTCAAAACCACGACCAGGTGGGCAACCGCATGTTGGGGGAGCGCCTCAGCCAGCTCACCTCCTTTGCGGGCCTGAAGTTGGCCGCCGCTGCCCTGCTGCTAGCTCCTATGTTGCCGCTGCTGTTTATGGGGGAAGAGTATGGGGAGGTGGCCCCCTTTCTCTACTTCATCAGCCACGGGGATCCCAACCTGGTGAAAGCAGTGCGCCAGGGACGCTGCCGCGAGTTCAGCGCCTTTGCCTGGCGGGGCGAGCCCCCGGATCCCCAGGCAGAGGAGACCTTCTTGCGCTCCAAGCTGAACTGGGAGTTGAAGGAGGCCGGTCACCACCAGGTTCTCTGGAAGTGGTACCAGACCCTGATCCGGCTGCGCAAAACCCAACCGGCCCTCCAGCACCTAGAGCGGGAGGGGGTGGAAGTGGAGCTGTTTTCCGGCTCTGGCCTGGCCCTGCACCGCCGCCAGGGATCCCAGTCTTTGCTTGCCCTTTTCAATTTCAGCCCCGATCAGCCGGCCACCTACACCGATTGGCAGGGCGGCAGTTGGGAGAAGCTTTTGGACAGCCACGAGACGCAGTGGCTGGGCCCTGGATCCTCCCTGCCGGCAAAAAGCCAAGGGGATCCCGTTGAAGTGCCACCCTATGGGGTGGTGGTGTACGGCCAGAACAGGTAATCCCGACCGCAGCCGTAGCGCCAGGCCTCTCGCCGCCGTTTCCAGAAGTAGTCTTGTGGGTCCACTTCCAGGCGGTCGGCTAGACTTTGCAAGAGCTCGTAGAGGCCAAGGGCGGCAAAGTGCCCCACCCAGTCCAGCAGCTCCGGCAGCCCCAGCCGAGGCAGGAGCGCGGCCACCAGTGCCGGATCTCGCCTCATCACCCCCCACAGGGCCTGGGCCAAGCCGCCAAGCTGCACCACATCCTGCAAAAAGGGCTGCACCACCTGGGGTCCGGCGGCAACCATGGCTTCAAATACCCTGCTCAACAGGCGGTTAATGCTATGGGGATCCCAGTTTTCCTCTCCCAAAGGAGGGATCATTGCCTTCTGAAACAGCCAGGTTACCGCCAAATTGGGCTGGTAGGGCTGCAGCAGGGCCAGGGCCGCCCGATCCAACTGCCGCTGGGCTAGAGCCTCGTGGATTCCCTGTTGCAGACGATCCAGATGGCGCAACATTGCCCCAAAGCCGCCAAAGCTCAAAGGCGACTGGCTGCCGCTACTGTCTCCTACTGCCAGAAGGCGATCCCAGGGCAGTTGCAGCGGGCTGCGCCGGTAGGCGGGGAAAACGCCACACAGCTTGCGCACCCAGCGGATTTGCTCCAGCTCAACCCCCTGGTAGGCAGGGAGCAGCCGGCAGTAGTCTTGCCAGAGCCTCTCTAGACTCGGTCGGCGGGGATCCCGGTCGCAGTAGGTAAACAGATAGGTGGTGCGCCCATCGCGGGCGGGGAAGGCCTCCCAGAAGGGCTGGTAGCCGTTCTGGGCTGGGGTAAAGCTGTAGAACAGATCCCCCGTGGGTTGCTCCGGCAGACCCTGGGCACAGGATCCCACCACCAGACAGACGCTGTCCGGCGGCTGCCCTTGGCGAGCCTGGGCCACGATGGGGGAGCGGTGCCCCATGGCATCCACCAAGAGCTGGGCGCTGAGCTGGCCGGTGATAGTCTCGATGCGGATCCCGTCGGGGTGGATTGTGGCGCCAAGAAAGCCAGTTTGCTCCTGCAACTGCCCTCCCCAGTCTAGGAAGTGCTGCTTGAGGAACTCCAGCAAGCTGACTGGATCCACGCCTACATTGAGCACCCCTTCCACCCACCAGGTGGGGCCCTCCCCAAAGCCAATGCGCCCTCGGGGGTAGTGGGTCACCTGCACCGCCTCCCATTCGGTTGGGGTGAGCAGCTCCAGCTCCAACAGCACTTGTAGCTCCCGCCGGGAGGTGTTCCACTCCTGCTCCCGCCCCCGCAGGATGCCGCGCTCGATTAGGATCACCCGCCAGCCCCGCTTGGCCAAGGCCGATCCCAAGAGAAGCCCCAGGGTGCCGCCGGCAATCACCACATCGGCATCCGGGCTGCCCAGGCTCTCAGAACAGCAGTGAACCACCGCCGGAGGCAGCACCGTTGGTTTCTGCCGCAGGGATCCCCACCAGGCCTCCAAGGCAGGCAGAGTTTCAGGTGGGGAGACGAGTTCAGCCATGGCGGGAAGGACTAGGCTAGACCAAGCCGCGGCTGCGGAGGCGACGGTAGATCAAAGCCAGCGTATCCGCCTCGCCCACGTTGCCCGGAAACAGCACCACCGGCAAGCTGGGAAAGCGGGGATGGTCTGCTGGCGTGAGCACCATGGAGATCCCTGGGTAGATCTGCCCCAGCAGCCGCACCGCTGGCAGGTTGAGGCCAACGCTGAGGATGTTGTTGGAGGTAATGCCGCCCTTGCTGATGAGATAGCCGATTCCTTCCGGCAGCCCCTGCACAATGGCCATCAACAGGCGGGAAACTCTCTGCCCAAAGGCCAGGCGTGCCTCCGGGTTGGCGCCGTCAAACCCCACTTCTTCCCGGCTGGTGTAGACCACCGGCGTCAGGCCCTGCCCGTAGGCGCGGTGGACTTGCTCCAAGATTGCCGGCAGCAGCTCGGCTTCCTTCCCCGCCTCCAAGAGCCGCCTTACCTCCACCTCGATGCCCTGGATCCCTGGCTCCTGGAGCAGGCGGGCCAACTGCTGGCTGGTCTTTTGGACATGGGATCCCACGATCACTACCCCTGGCCGGTCAGAGCGGACAAACTGCCCCATCTCCTCTGGCGGAACTGGCTGCGGCGGCAACTGGGCCAAAGCCGTCAAGAGGCTGGCGGCGCTGCGAAACAAAAAGCGCTTCCCCTGCTCTATGGCCGCCCAGACATCCTGGGCAAAACGATCCAGATCTGCCTGGGTTTCTCCATCCACCACACAGCAGACATTCCCCCCTAGGCCTAAAAGCTGCTCCAGACAGCCAGCGCGAATCTGCTCCAGGGTCAATCGCACCACCTGCTCGGCCCGGATCCGCCCCTGGGTCTTTTCCTGCACATACTCGGGCAAATAGCTGTGGTGGTAGCCAAACACCGCATCGCGGGCAAACTCCGTCTCATGGACTGGCACCCAGCGGCCCTCCACCCGTAGATAATGGACACTGTTGCGGGTGATGCGTCCTCCTTCAAAAAAGGCCGGCACCAGAAAGTGGGCATCAAAAGGCCCCAGCTCCGCCGCCATCACATCCGTCTCCAAGGGATAGTGCCCGCGCAGCGTCGAGTCGGAGCGGCTGATGAAAAGGGCCCGCTCCCACCCCAGCTCTCCCATGGCCTGCTTCAGGGCCCGGCAGACCGACCGCGTCACCTCGGCAGCCTCCGCCGCTGGCATGGATCGCGTGTTGGTGAGGATAAAGCGAATTGGCGAGCTATCCTGTAACCCCAACTTGAGCGTTTCCAGATCCCAGCGGGTCAGCAGCAGGCAGCTATGGACAGTCTGGGATCCGGTAGGGTCATCGTCCAAAACGACAATGGGGAGACGGCTCATCCCTGTCCTCCAGCGCGGAGAGTGGGAGCCAGTTTTCCACTGCTCAAGAAAAGTTTGCCATGATCAAGAAAAGTTTGCCATGATCAAGATCTAAGATGAAATTTGCAGAGATCTAAAATGAAATTTACAGGCTCTGGAAGCTGCAAACGACAGCGGCTATTCCCAGGGAGAAAGCCATGGGGCAAGCTGAGCTGCAACTTCAGATCAAGCGGATTCAGCAGGATGTGCTGCGCATGGGGGCGCTGGCGGAAAAATCGCTGGTCTTGGCTCAGCAAGCCCTCTTTGAACAGAACTTAGCTGCCGCCGAACAGGCCATCGACCAAGACAAGCAAATCGACCGCTTCTATCGTCAAATCGAGAAAGACTGTATTGACCTCATCGCCTTGCGCTCGCCAGTGGCGCGGGATCTGCGCTGGATCAGCACCCTGATGCAGCTGGTTCGGGATCTGGAGCGAATTGGCGACTACGCCAAAGACTTGGCTGAGGTGGCTTTGCGCCTGGCTCTCTACCCCCCGCCGCCCCAGCTGGGGCGCATTCGCGTGATGATGCGGCGCTGCCAGAAAATGCTCAGCCACAGTCTTGCGGCCCTGACGGAATTGGATGCCGAGCTGGGCCGACAACTCAAGCGGGAGGACGACGCCGTTGATGAAGATTACACCAACCTTTACAATACGTTGGCGCAGCAGTCTGACGTCAAGGGATCCATCGAGCCTATCCTATTGATGTTGCTGGCTATTCGCTACCTGGAGCGGCTAGCTGACCACAGCACCAACATTGGCCAGCGGGTGGCGTTCATCGTCACGGGCCACCGCGACTAGCTTCAAGGCGTTGAGTTTGCAGGTTCTGCTCCTCTCTGCTTCCCTGCAATGGACTTCTCTCGGATTTTTCATCATTTTCTCTCCCAACCTGCCGAGCAATGGAGCGATAGAGAGACCCTGCTAGCCCTTGTGCCAACTTCTGACCCCGAAGCAGTGGCAATGCTGGACATTGCCCTCGATGGACTAGTGCGGGCGGGGTTTCTTGAACGAGCGGGGGATCCGCCTCGCTACCGGCGTAAGCCGGATGAATCCTTGGTTGTGGGGCGGTTGCGCTGCTCCAACAAGGGCTTTTGCTTTGCCGTTCGGGATGAACCGGGGGCAGAGGACGTGTACATCCACGGCAGCAACCTCAATGGCGCTTGGAATGGCGACCAAGTGATAGCCCGGATTACCAAAGAAGGCAATCGCCGCCGCAGCCCTGAGGGAGAGGTGGTGGCTGTAGTGGAGCGAGCCAACCCTACGCTGGTGGGCCGCCTCAAGCAGACGGAGGAAGGCTTTCGGGTAGTGCCCCTGGATGACCGGCTGCCGTTTGAGCTCGTCTTGAGCGAGCCGGATCCCTCCTCCCCAGCGCCTGTTTCTGAGCTGGCTGAAGGTCGGCTGGCCTATGTGGAGGTGAAGCGCTACCCCCTTGGCAACCTGCCGCCGGTGGGCAGCATCCGCAAGATTTTGGGCCATGGTCCCGAGGCTTCTATCGACGTGGATCTGGTCTGCTGTAAGTACGACCTGCCCCAGGAGTTTCCCCCGGCGGTGTTGGAAGCGGCAGCAGCCTTGCCCAAAAAGCTAAGCCGCTCCGACCAGAAGGGCCGTCTGGATCTACGGGATTGGTTTTGCATCACCCTAGAACCGCTGGACTTGCAGCACCCCCACGGCCTCGAGCCCAATGTGGCCGTCTCCCTCCAGCGGCAAGAAGAGGGCCACTGGCTGCTAGGGGTGCACATTGCCGACGTGGCCCACTGGCTGGATCCGGATCACCCGCTGGAGCAGGAGGCGCAGCGGCGCACCGCCACGGTTTACCTGGATAGCGTGGTGCTGCCCCTTTTCCCGCCGGAAGTGCATAGCCGCCTGGCTCTCTTGCCGCAGCAGGAGCGCCTGGCCTATTCGCTGCTAATCACCATTGACGCCGAGGGGGTGGTGCGGAACTTCGAGATCCACCCCAGCCTGGTGCGGTCACGGGCCCACCTCTCCTACGGCCAGGTGCAGGCGCTTTTGGCCACTGCTGCGGATCTTGGCCCCGAGGAGGAGGTGCCAGAATTGATGGCCCTGCTGCAAAACCTGCTCCGTCTTAGCCAAATCCTGCGGGTCAAGCGCCACCAAGCCGGCGGGTTCGACCTGCCGCTTTTGGACCTGCTCACCCCCTACTCTGCCGACGAGAGCGGCTACGGGCCCCTCCTGATTAGCGATCGCCTTGGCGCCCACGCCCTGATGACCGAAATGCTTCTGCTGGCCAACCAAGTTCTGGGCCACCACCTGCGCCGGCTGGGGATCCCCTCTTTGGCCCGGGTGCAGAAGCCCCCCACCGCCGAGGCCCTGCAGAACTTCCTGCGCCTGGCCAACGCCATGAAGCTGGATCTGAACTTGCAGGAGCCGGAGACGGTAACGCTGGCCGATTGGCAGCGGATCTGTGCCCGCATCACTGCCCCCGATGTGTTGGCCGCAGGGACTAGCCCAGCCTTGGTGGCCCAGCTGTTGGCTACTCTGCCCCCCGTCGAGTATTGCCTGCAGCCTCTGCAGGATGGACATTTTGGCCTGGGTCTCAAAGAGCCCTATGCCTCTTTTACTGCCCCTTTGCGCCGCTATGCCGATTTGCTCAACTTGCGGGCTCTGGGTCTGGCTCTAAGCAAAGGGCGCAATCGGCGTAGCCCTCGCTCCAAAACCGTGGTGGATCTGCACAGCCCCAGCGGCTACGACCAACTTGATTGGCAGGTGCTGCCGCCAAAAGTGCAGGAGGAGTGGCAGGCCTTTCTCCAAGCGCAACTGCCCAAAATCCAGGCGGGGTATCAGCTCCACCAACAGGCAGAGCGGGAGCTGATGGGCTTGAAGCGGTGCGAGTTTATGCAAAAACACCTCGGGGAGACGTTCCCCGGCCTGATCGTCAGCGTCCAGAGCTACGGCTTTTTCGTGCTGGTAGACCCCATTTTGGCAGAAGGGCTGGTGCGGGTGAGCACCTTGAAAAACGATTGGTACGAATACCGCAAACAAGCCCTGGTGGGGCGAAAAACCCGGCGCCAGTTCCGCCTTGGGGACCGGGTGGAGGTGCAGGTCAAGAACGTGGATTACTACCGCCAACAGATTGACCTGGCGGTGATTGGCGAGGGACGGCCCTGCGAAGAGGAGGAATGAGGCGGGGATCCCTCCCCCGAGGGACGGTTGTTACGAACTCCAACTTTGGCCCAATGGGCGATATCTGGATTGAGAGAACAACTTGCGAACTCCTATGCAGCCCACCAATCCCAACCAATTTACCGAGAAAGCCTGGAGCGCCCTGGTTCAATCCCAGGATGTAGCCCGACGCCACCAACAGCAGCAGTTGGAAACCGAGCACCTGCTTATCTCGCTTTTGGACCAAGAGGGCGGCCTTACCCCAATAATTCTGCAGCGGGCTGGCATTGAGCCAAGGCGGGTGCGGGATCGTGTCGAGGCTTTCATCAACCAGCAGCCAAAATTGGCGCGGGTGGATCAGCTCTACCTGGGCCGCGGCCTGGAGACCACCCTGGATCGGGCCGAGGAGTTTCGCAAAGAGTATGGCGATGATTTCATCTCGGTGGAGCACCTGCTCCTAGGAGCCCTAGACGACGAGCGGGTGGGCAAGCGGGTTCTAGCACCCCTGGGCTTGACGGTCGAGCGCCTTAAACCCGTCATTCAGCAAGTGCGAGGCAAGCAGCGGGTTACCGACAAAAACCCGGAGGCCCGCTACGAAGCCCTGGAGCGCTATGGCCGCGACCTTACCAAGGCTGCTCGCGAAGGGAAGCTGGATCCGGTCATTGGGCGGGACGAGGAGATCCGCCGGGTCATTCAGGTGCTCTCCCGCCGCACCAAAAACAACCCCGTGCTCATCGGCGAGCCGGGCGTGGGCAAAACCGCCATTGTCGAGGGCCTGGCCCAGCGCATCAACCGGGGAGATGTGCCGGAGTCGTTGAAAAACCGGCGGGTCATTGCCTTGGACATGGGATCCCTGATTGCTGGGGCCAAGTACCGCGGCGAATTTGAAGATCGCCTCAAGGCCGTGCTGAAGGAGGTTACCGAATCGGAGGGCCAGATCATCCTCTTCATTGACGAGCTGCACACGGTGGTAGGGGCAGGGGCCGCCGAGGGAGCCATGGATGCTGGCAACCTGCTCAAGCCCATGCTGGCCCGCGGTGAATTGCGCTGCATTGGCGCCACCACCCTGGATGAGTACCGCAAGTACATTGAAAAAGACGCTGCCCTGGAGCGCCGCTTCCAGCCGGTGTATGTGGATCAGCCCTCCGTGGAAGACACCATCTCCATCCTGCGCGGCCTCAAGGAGCGCTACGAGCTGCACCACGGAGTAAAAATCAGCGATTCGGCCCTGGTGGCAGCGGCGGTTCTCTCCAACCGCTACATTTCCGAGCGCTTTTTGCCCGACAAGGCCATTGACCTAGTGGATGAGGCAGCGGCCAAGCTCAAGATGGAGATTACCTCCAAGCCCGTCGAGCTAGACGAGATTGACCGGCGCATCATGCAACTGCAGATGGAGGAGCTCTCCCTCAAGAAAGAAGATGACCCCGCCTCCAAGGAGCGCCTGGGCAAAATTGAGCAGGAGCTAGCCAACTTGATGGAGCGGCAGCGGGAGCTGAGCGCCCGTTGGCAAATGGAAAAAGAGGCCATCGAGCGCCTGCAAAACCTCAAGGCCGAACGGGACGCTGTCAAGCTGCAGATTGAGCAAGCCGAGCAGAAGTACGACCTCAATCGGGCTGCCGAGCTCAAATACGGCAAGCTGATGGAGCTGGAGCGCCAAATCCAAGAACAGGAGGCCTACCTGGCCAAGCTGCAGGCCAACGGCGAGCCCTTGCTGCGGGAACAGGTGACGCCCGAAGACATTGCCGAGATTGTTTCCCGCTGGACCGGGATCCCGGTCACTAGCCTAATGGAGTCGGAAAAGCAAAAGCTGCTGCGCCTAGAAGCCCATTTGCACCAGCGGGTGGTGGGCCAAGACGAGGCGGTAGCGGCAGTAGCGGCAGCCATCCGGCGGGCTCGGGCCGGCCTCAAGGATCCCAATCGGCCCATTGGCTCGTTCCTGTTCATGGGCCCCACTGGCGTCGGCAAAACCGAGCTGGCCCGCGCCTTGGCAGAATTCCTCTTCGACAGCTCCGAGGCAATGGTGCGCCTCGACATGTCGGAGTATATGGAGAAACACTCGGTCTCCCGCCTCATCGGCGCTCCGCCGGGCTATGTGGGCTACGAAGAAGGCGGGCAGCTTTCCGAAGCGGTGCGGCGCCGCCCCTACTCGGTGGTGCTCTTTGACGAGGTGGAAAAAGCCCATCCCGATGTTTTCAACATCCTGCTGCAGGTGCTTGATGATGGCCGCATCACCGACTCCCAGGGCAGGACGGTAGACTTCAAAAACACCATCATCATCATGACCAGTAACATTGGCAGCGAGCTCATCCTAGAAATCGGGGGCGACGAAAGCCGCTACGAGGAGATGAAAAGCCAGGTGCTGACTCTGTTGCGGCAGCACTTCCGGCCGGAGTTCCTCAACCGCGTGGACGAGATCATCATCTTCCACGCCCTCACCCGAGAGCAAATCCGCCAGATCGTCAGCCTGCAGATGCGGCGGGTGGAGCAGTTGCTGGCGGATCAGCAAATCGAGCTCCTGCTTACCGAAGAGGCCAAGAGCTACTTGGCCGAACTGGGCTACGACCCCATGTTTGGTGCTCGCCCGCTGAAGCGGGTGATTCAGCGGGAGATCGAAAACCCCATCGCCACCAAGCTGCTGGAAAACGAGTTCCTGCCCGGCGACCGCATCTTGGTGGATGTGGCCAACGAGCGGCTGGTCTTCCGCAAGATTGGCTCTCAGCCCCGCCAGGAGCCGCCTGCGGCCGTAGCCGTCAGCTAGGCCTGTTACAAGCTGATCACTTGGTCAGGTGGGTTGTCTTTCAAGGCCGCGTAGAGGTCGGGGAAGCAGCCCACCTGCACGCCTTTAACCACGTTTTTGGGAACGCAGTAGCCCGGCTCCTTGCGTCCACGTCCCTGGGCGTCGCACCACTTGGGTTCCCCTTCCGCCAGGTTGCGCTCCAGGGCGCACATATCGCACATCATCAGCAAAATGTTTTGCGCTTCGGCAATCTTGGCTAGGCCCTCGCCGATGGGATCCCCCTGCCGCAAGACAAAGCAGTTGTCGTCGAAAAAGAACATGCCCACCACTTCTGCGCCGTGGACTCCCGCCTCAAGCTGCGGCAGGATCATCTGGCCTAGCTTGTAGGTGCCGCCGCGGGGGCTAATGAATACGTAAGCAACTTTCACGGCTAATTTGCTCCAATCGTCACCAGTTATGATTATCACTGATTATCACTTAGGCAAGCCACTTGCGCCCACGGCGATGCAGAGAGGGCGGGTTCAAGCCCCTCACTCTAGCTTTTTTCTAGAGCTCTGCCTCCCAAAGCCTTACTGGCACCAGTTCCAGACCGACCAAGAGGTCGTGGAAGCCGTCTTGCCGCTTTCCCAAACCCGCTCACCCTCCGCTCGGGGAGCTGCCCATCGTCCACTCAAATCGCTTACGACCCTCGACTGGTGCAAGCAAGATTGTTCCCTCCCTCTACGTGCTCGCTAAGCCAAGGTGCTCGACAAGCCAAACTGGGCACGAGGGTTCCTGCGGATTTTAGCCAAACCAGAGGGATGTAAGGCTGAGCTAAGGGAAAGCTAGCAAGGGTGTCAATCTTGACTTAGACAAGCCAACAATCGCTATCTGCCCCTAGGGAGGTTACCGGGCCGCTGCAGGGCATAGGCCTAGCTCTTCTTGTAGTAATCAGGACCTTTGTTGACAAAGTCCAGGGTGTAGGCAGCTCGGTAGTTGATAGTTGGCTCAAAGACGCCTGCTACAGTCATGGCCTCAAAGAAGCTTTGCCAACGTTCGTGGGTCATGGCGCCAATGCCCTTTTCCAGGGCGTCGCCAGACAAAATGATGCCGTACTCTTTCAACTTCTCAAAGCTGTAGGCCAACTGCTCATCGGTCATCTCTGGGTTATCCCGCTTGATGAGGCGATAGGCGGGGCGAGGATCCTCGAGAAAGCTGTACCAGCCCTTGATGGAGGCATCGACAAATCGCTGCACCAAGTCAGGCTTGGTTTTCACCAATTGGCGCCGCGTCTCGATGGTCGTAGCATAGGGGTTGTAGCCGTAGTCGGCCAGGAGGAAAACGACTGGCTTAAACCCTCCTTGTTTTTCGATGGCAAAAGGCTCAGAGGTGAGGTACCCCTGCTGGGCGGAGCTGGGATCGGCCAAGAAGGGGCCAGGGTTGAAGTTGTAGGGGCGGGTTTGGTCGTCAGTAAAGCCGTACTTGGCTTTCAGGAAGGGCCAGTAGGTGGTAAAGGCCCCCTTGGACACGAAAATGGGTCGGCCCTTGAGCTCCTCCAGGCGCTTGGTGCCGGGATGGGCCAGGAGAACCTGCGGGTCTTTTTGGAAAATAGCCGCCACGCAGATGAGCGGGATCCCTTCCCGCACAGCGTTGATGACTCCCGCGCTTCCCCCCATGGCAAAGTCAGCAGCTCCACCGGCCAAAATCTGGGTGATGTTGACCTGGGGGCTGCCCATCTTGATGGTGACGTCTAGCCCGTACTCGCGGTAAATGCCTGTGGCCACCGCCTGATAGAAGCCGCCATGCTCCGCTTGGGCATACCAGTTGGTAGCATAGGAAACTCGGTCGAGCTTGGATCTCTGCGCCACGATGAGGGTGGGGGAAGTTCGCCGCTGCGCTTGAGCACCTGCTGCGGCCAGCAAACTGCCTCCTAGCGCGGCAGCTCCTGCTTTGAGCAACTGACGACGGCTGAAAGTGCCACTATTGGACTTAGGGGATCCAGCCGAGGCCATAAGCAACCAACTTCTGCAAAAGATGATGCAAGCATTCTACATCCCAGAGGAGACCCTGTGCGCCTGGCTACAGGAAGATCTTGGCCACGGCGATCTCACCAGTGAGCTGACCCTGCCCCCCGGCGTGGAGGGCGAGGCGGTGATCCTAGCCAAGGAGCCAGGGATCCTAGCGGGTTTGGGGATTGCCAAGCGGGTTTTCCGGCTAGTGGATCCCCAGGTGCAGTTCGCCCCCAAGGTAGAGGAAGGAGCCTCTGTGGCTGCTGGCCAGGAGGTAGTCCAGCTCAAGGGATCCCTGCGGGGCATTCTGGCAGCAGAAAGGCTGGCGCTAAACCTTCTCCAAAGGCTTTCCGGCATTGCCACCCTCACCCGCACCTACGTAGAGGCGCTGCGGGGAACTTCAGCCCAGCTTTTGGACACCCGCAAGACCACCCCTGGCTTGCGCGCCCTGGAGAAATACGCGGTCCGAGTCGGGGGCGGCAAAAACCACCGCTTTGGCCTCTTCGACGGCATCTTGATCAAGGAAAACCACATCCGCGGCGCAGGCGGCATCTCGGCAGCCATCCAGCGGGCCAAAGCAGGGGCCCCCCACCACCTCAAGGTCGAGGTTGAGGTACGCAACCTCCAAGAGCTGGAGGAGGCTTTGGCAGCAGGCGCTGATCTAATTCTTCTCGATAACTTCCCCTTGGAGCAGATCCGGGTTGCCGTTCAACGGGTAGGGGGGAAAGTTCCCCTAGAAGCTAGCGGCAACATGAACCTAGAGCGCGCCCGGCAAGCGGCTGAGGCAGGCGTGGATTACATCAGTGTGGGGGCCCTGACTCACTCGGCCAAAGCCTTGGATCTCTCTTTGCTAGTAGTGCGGCCCTAAGGTCTGCCCTGGCGGGGGCTGCTTCTGATGCTAGGCTAGATGAATAGCCCAGCTGCTGGGCAACGCTTTGTCTAGGATTTTTTGGCAGGCAGCCCGGCAAGTCAGGATCTGTACCCGATGGCCGGCCTAGATAGGATGACAGAAGCAACCCTCGTGCAGGAAATAGCTCGGCTCAAGCGAGAAAGGCAGGCGGTTATCCTAGCCCACTCCTACCAACTCCCCGAGGTGCAAGAGGTGGCGGACTTTGTGGGAGACTCGCTGGGCCTGGCCCGTGAGGCGCAGAAAACGAACGCCCAGGTCATCGTCTTTGCGGGCGTCCACTTCATGGCCGAAACGGCAGCCATCCTCAACCCGGAAAAGACGGTGCTGCTGCCGGATCTGGAGGCTGGCTGCTCCCTAGCTGACAGCATCCGCCCGGAGGATGTGCAGCGCTGGAAAGAGGCCAACCCAGAAGGCCTGGTGGTTGCCTACGTCAACACCGCTGCCGAGATCAAGGCCCTAGCCGATGTCTGCGTAACCAGCGCCAACGCGGTTCAAGTGGTGGCTAGCCTGCCGCCGGATCGCCCCATCTTTTTTGTGCCGGATATGTTCCTGGGGGCCTATGTAGCCCAGGCAACGGGGAGGGAGCTGGACCTGTTCCCCGGCGAGTGCCACGTCCATGTCGGCATCCGGGAGGAGCACCTCAAGGCAATGGCAGAGAGGCACCCAGAGGCGGAGTTCCTCATCCACCCCGAGTGCAGTTGTGGCTCCAGTTGTCTATTTCTCAAGCCGGACGCCAAGCTCCTTTCTACCGAGGGGATGGTGCGTTATGCCAAAACTTCGGCCAGCCGCGAGTTTGTGGTCGCCACCGAAGTGGGCATTCTCCACCGGCTGCAAAAAGAGGCTCCCAACAAGAGGTTTATCCCTGTCAAAGCAGACGCCGTCTGCGAGTACATGAAAAAAATTACTCTGGAAAAGATCTATCGCTCCCTGCTGGAGATGCGCCACGTGATCCAGGTGCCAGAGGCGGTGGCCGAAAAAGCCCGCAAGTCCCTCCTGGCCATGCTGTCGGTGCCGGCGGGAGCCTAGAAGCGCCCCGGTCGAGGGGCGGTTTTGTCCAGTGGTGTCCACGGCTTTCCCGGCGGAAACAGACCTCCTGATCCTGGGAGCAGGGGTGGCAGGGGTCTATGCAGCCCTGTGGGCGGAAGCGGAGGGGGCCAGAGCCCTGGTGGTGAGCAAGGATCCCCTCCCCTCGGGATCCACCCCTTGGGCGCAGGGGGGGGTGGCTTTTCCGCTGGATGCGGCGGATGTGGAGGCCCACCTCCAGGACACCCTGCAGGCAGGCCGGGGCCTGGTGGAGACCGAAGTGGCCCGCTCCATTCTGGAGGAAGCGCCCTTTCATCTGGAGAAGCTTTTGTCCTGGGATCTGCCCTTCCACCCTGAGCCAGTGCGGGAAGGGGGCCATTCGCGGGCGCGGGTACGCCATCTGGGAGGGGATCGGAGTGGGCTATGGCTTCTCAGAGGCCTGCTGGCTCGCCTGAGCAAGCCGCCTTTGGAGGGCTACACAGCCCTCAGCCTTTTGATGGCAGGGGAGAGAGTGGGAGGAGCCCTGCTCCTCGGGCCGGAGGGCTTTCTTCAGGTAAGGGCGGGGGCGGTTCTCCTGGCTACAGGCGGGTTTGGCAGCCTCTTCCCCCTCTCCACAGCTCCGCCGGGAGCTACTGGTGATGGCATGGCCCTGGCCTGGCGAGCAGGGGCCATTCTCAGGGATCTCGAGTTTGTGCAGTTTCACCCCACCGTTTTGCCTAATGGAGCCCTGGTCAGTGAAGCCGCCCGAGGGGCAGGGGCCGTGCTGCTCAACGCCTGGAGGGAGCGCTTTATGCCTCGCTATGCGGAGCTGGGGGATCTAGCGCCGCGGGATGTGGTGGCCCAGGCAGTGTTCTGGGAGCAGCAGCGGACGGGGGGAGTTTACCTGGACCTCCAAGCTGTGCCCCATCTGGAAGAGCGCTTTCCTACCGTTGTTGCCTCTGCCCGCGCTTTGGGGCTGGATCCCAGAAGGGAGCCCCTGCCGGTTGCTCCCGCTGCCCACTACGTCATGGGCGGCGTGCGAACGGATGCTTTTGGCTGCACGGGCCTGCCGGGCCTCTACGCGGCGGGGGAAGTGGCTTCTACGGGCCTGCACGGGGCAAACCGTTTGGCTTCCAACAGCCTCTTGGAGGGGCTGGTCATGGGCAAGCGGGCTGCCCTAGCTGCCCTGCGGGACCTCCAGGATCCACCGCGGCAGGTGCAGGCTCTACCGGTGCTGACGGCGCCGCCCTCTCTGCTTCCTGAGCTCAGGCAGCAGGTGGGAGAAGCCCTGGGCGTGGTGCGGGAGGGAGAGCGGCTGCGGGCTTTTCTGGCTTTTGCAGAGGCCCTACCCCTGGAGGAGAAGCCCTGGGCCAGCCGGGAGGAGGTCGAGGCCGGGAGTTTGCTGCTGCTTGCCCGCCTGGTGGCGCAAGGGGCTCTGTTGCGAGAGGAAAGCCGCGGAGCCCACTTCCGCAAGGATTTCCCCCAAGAAGGAGATCCTTTCCATACGGAAGTGCGGGGCTTTACGGTTAAGCAGACACCCCTGGGTCTAGGTGGGGCTTCCCTCTAGGCGGTCCAGGCGTGGTGGAAAACCCCGGGCCTGTCGATGCGCTCAAAGGTGTGGGCGCCGAAGAAATCCCGCTGGGCCTGGGTGAGGTTTTGGGGCAGCTCGGCAGTGCGGTAGCTGTCGTAGTAGGCCAGGGAGGCGCTGATGGCCGGGATCGGGATCCCCAAAGCTGCTGCGGTGGCCACCACCCGCCGCCAGGCTCCCTGCCGTTCCTGGATGGCCTGCTTGAACTCCTCATCCAGAAGCAGGTTGACCAGCTCCGGATCCCGCTGGTAGGCTGCCTGGATTTTGCCCAGGAGGCGGGCGCGGATAATGCAGCCCCCCTTCCAGATGCGAGGGATCTCGCTCAAGGTGTAGATGTAGCCGTGGGCAACAGTGGCTTGCCGGAGCAGCGCCATCCCCTGGGCATAGGAGCAGATCTTGGAACAATAGAGAGCGGCACGCAGATCCTGAAGGAAGCGCTCGGGATCCCCTTCAAAGGTGGTTCCTGGCCCTTGCAACTGCTTGGAGGCGGCCACCCGCTCTTCCTTCATCGACGAGAGAATGCGGGCCTGCACTGCCGCCTCGATGGTGGGCACTGGCACCCCCAAATCCAGGGCGTCCTTGACCGTCCACAGGCCCGTGCCCTTCTGGCCTGCCTTGTCCAAAATGAGATCCACCAGCGGCCTGCCCGTCTCCGCATCCAGCGTCCCCAAGATCTTGGCGGTAATCTCAATCAGAAACGACTCCAGCTCCGTCTCGTTCCAGGCTTGGAAGATCTCCTGCATCTGGGGTGCCGAAAGCTTTAGCCCCCTGCGCATGAGGTCGTAGACCTCGGCAATGAGTTGCATGTCGCCGTATTCGATGCCGTTGTGCACCATCTTCACGTAGTGCCCGCCCCCTTTGGGCCCCAGGTAGGTGACACAGGGCCCGTCTGGCCCTTGGGCGGCAATTTTGGTGAGGATGGGCTGCAGTAAGTGGTAGGCTTCCAGACTGCCGCCAGGCATGAGGCTGGGGCCGTTGAGGGCGCCTTCTTCCCCGCCGCTCACCCCCATGCCGACAAAGTGGATCCCAGTAGGCTCCAGGGCCGCGGCGCGCCGGTCGGTGTCGCTGTAGAGAGAATTGCCCCCATCGATGAGGATGTCGCCCGGCTCCAGCAGCGGTTTGAGCTCGTCGATGAGAGCATCCACCGCTGGGCCTGCCTTGACCATGATCAAGATTTTACGGGGCCGCTCCATTTGTTGCACCAACTCCGGCAGGCTGTAGGCGGGGGTAATCTGTTTGCCCTGGGCTCGCCCTTGGATGAACTGCTCGGTTTTGGAGCGGGTGCGGTTGTAGACAACAACTGGAAAGCCGTTGCGTTCGACGTTGAGGGCCAGGTTTTCCCCCATCACCGCCAGGCCGATCACCGCAAAGCTGGGCTTGCTCATGGCTGAGGTACGATCAATGCCTCACCCAATCTAAAGGTCAATCCGGCTGGCGAGGGTCAGGGATCCTGTTTTCTTCACCTTTGCCAGCTTTCAAGGACAGCCGAGACTTGCGCGAGTGGAAACTCCGGTTACGGGATGGGATCCCTCCGCTCGCTGGCACAACTGGCGCAGGGCCGCCCGATCCACATAGGCCTCGCTGAAGTCGGCGCCGGCAATCTGAGCCCCTTCCCAAACGGCCCGCGCGGCGATCGCTCCCCTGAGGTTGGCTCCTCGGAGGTCGGCACCCGCTAGGTTGGCCAGATCCAGCAGGCTGTTGCTCAGATCCGCCCCAGCCAGGTTGGCCCCCGCCAGATTGGCCTTGGTGAAGACCACGCCGGTGAGGTTAGCCCCGTGCAGGTCGGCACCCTGCAGGTTGGCGCTGACAAAGCTGCTGCCTCGCCAATCCTGACGCGACAGATCCTGCCCTCGCAGATCGGCGTTGTTGAAGTTGAGGCGAGTCTGGCCGTTCGCCGCCGATCCCCACAGACCCCACAGCAGCAGCGTCGCCGCCAGCAGGATCCCCAGGGGGATCCGCATCTGGGATCCCCTCTTGGCTTTTGCTGCCTCAGGACGCTTCAAAGCGCTCAACTCCTTCCGCAAGTTCTTATCATTATCAGAAAATCTAGGTCTAGAACCCTGCCCTCTAGGGCAGCTTTTCTTGGTTTTGGATGTAGGCCACTAAGAGATGCAGAGGGGCACCCCCAACACTAGAAGCCAAGTAGCTGGGACTCCACAAGGCATTCTTGCCGTAAGGTTTAGGTAGTTTAGCTTGCCCGCACTTGCGACTCGAAACTCCCTTCAGTGCATTCACCATTTGAGAGATAGACCACTTGGGCGGGTAGGCAATTAGAAGGCGGACGTAGTCTGCCTCGCCGTTAAACTCCAAGACCTCAAAGTCCATCTTTCGGGCAACACTCTTAAACACCTCCGCAATCAAGTTTAAACTCTCTTGAGTGAGTATCTTTCGCCTGGATTTGGTGACGAACACCAGCTGAGCCTGCAGACTGGAAACACTGTTGCGGTCTCTCCTTAATTTCATGTGCTATCCTGGACATGCCAACTTGACTCTAGCCCATGAAAGCTCGATACAGGTATAGGTTCTACCCCACAGACCAACAGCGGCAGAAGCTTGCCAAGTTGTTTGGCTGTGTCAGGTACGTCTGGAATGAAGCCTTAGCCCACTGCCAAGCCGTTGGGAAGTATCCAGGGTACAACGCTTTGGCCAAGCGCCTAACCGAGCTCAAGCAATCGATTCCGTGGTTGGGCGAAGTTTCAAGTGTTGCTTTACAGCAATCTCTCAGACATTTGGACAAAGCTTACCAGCGTTTCTTTGCCCAGGAAGGAGGTGCGCCGCAGCTCAAAAAGAAAGCAGCCAAGCAGTCAGCAACGCTAACTAGGGGAGCTTTTTCTATCAACGGTAAGCGGGTTTACTTGGCCAAGGTGGGAGCCATTAAGCCTATTTGGAGCCGACCTTTGCCGAGTACCCCTAGTTCCGTCACTGTAATTAAAGACACTGCCGAGCGTTACTTTGTCAGCTTTGTGGTGGAGACGGAACCTGTTAGCATCCCTGCTCGCTCACCCAGTATTGGAGTGGATTTGGGGATTAAGACCTTCGCCGCCACAAGCGATGGGGCCAAGTTCCCCAGTCCCAACTATAGGCCTCTGTACAACCGTATTGCCCAGCTGCAAAAGCAGCTTGCCAGGCGGGTGAAGGGATCCCATCGGTGGGAGCGAACCCGGCTGAGGATTGCCAAGCTGCACAACCGCATTGCCGACATGCGGCTCGACTTCCTGCACAAGTTGTCAACCCAGCTCACAGTCGAAAACCAAGTCGTGTGCTTGGAAGACCTCAACGTTAGCGGGATGTTGAAAAACCGTCGGTTGTCCAAGGCGATTAGTCAGCAGGGGTGGCATACCTTTCGGGCTCTCTGTGAGGGCAAAGGTGAGAAGTACCAGAGGGAAGTGCGCCTAATCGACCGGTGGGAGGCTACAAGCCAGTACTGTTCGGCTTGTGGCTGGCACTGGGGCAAGTTGGATTTGGCTACCCGTGTGGTGGTCTGCGACGGTTGCGGGGCAGTGCATGACAGGGACGTCAACGCTGCCAACAACCTAAAGCAAGTCGGGATGGGGCATCGCCCGACTCTAAAACGGACGTGGAGACTGCGTAAGACTGGCTAGCCAGCAGCAGTCTGTGAAGCGTCAAGAATCTCTCGCCTTTAGGCGAGGGGAGTATGTCAACATGCTTTGGTATGAAAGTAGCTTACTTTGACTGCGCAGCGGGCATTGCCGGCGACATGTGCCTGGGGGCGCTGCTGGATTGCGGGGTGCCCCTGGAGTATCTCAACCAGCAGCTCCAGGCCTTGGGCATCGGGGGGGAATACAACCTGCAGGTGAGTCGCGTGCAGCGCTGTGGGCAGCCTGCCCTGCAGGCGGTGGTGGAGGTGCTGGACGGATCCCTGCCCCCTCGCTCCTGGTTGGAGATCCAGGCTTTGATTGCCAGATCCCGCTTGGCTCCTGCGGTCAAGGCCCGCAGCCTCAAGGTTTTCGAGAAGCTGGCCCAGGCGGAGGCAAAAGTTCATCAGGTTCCCCTGGAAAAAGTGCATTTCCACGAGGTGGGGGCTGTCGATGCCCTGGTGGATATCGTCGGCACCTGTGTTGGCCTCGACTGGCTGCAGGTGGAGCGGGTGATCTCTTCTCCTCACCCCATTGGCGGCGGCTGGGTCAGCACCGAACACGGCCAGCTAGCGGTGCCCGTTCCGGCGGTGATTGAGCTGTGGGAAATGGGGCATGTGCCAGTGTTCAGCAACGGCGTGGAAGCCGAGCTGGTTACCCCCACCGGGGCAGCCTTGGCAGTGGCGCTGGCAGAAGAGTTTGGGCCTTGTCCACCGCTGCGGCTGGAAAAAGTGGGGCGGGGGGCTGGCAGCCGTGAGCTGCCCATTCCCAACATCTTTCGCCTTTGGATTGGTCAATCGCAGGGGCATGAGCCGACCGAGATTGTCTCGGTCTTACAAACCCAGATTGACGATCTCAACCCTCAAGTCATTGCCTACACCTGTGAGCAGTTGCTGGCCCTCGGTGCCTGGGACGTGTTTACCCAGCCCATCACCATGAAGCAGGGACGACCAGGGGTATTACTGACGGTCATCTGCCCGCCGGATCGCGTGCTGGAGTGCCAGGATCTCCTCTTCCGGGAAACCACCACCCTGGGCATTCGCCACTCTCTGCAGCAGCGCACCGTCCTGGAGCGGCGGATCGAGCGGGTGGAAACTCCCTACGGCCTGGTGGACGTCAAGGTGGCCTGCCACCACGGCCGCATTGTCAACGCCCAGCCGGAGTTTCGCGACTGTGTGGCCCGCGCCCAAGAGTTCCGCGTGCCGGTGCAGACGGTGTGGCTAGCGGCCCACGCGGCATGGCAAGAGCGGCTGCAAGGGGATCCTGCCTAGCCAGTCGGACTTGCCAGCTAGAGAAGTTGCTCCTGCTGAACAGAGATGGGGATCCCTGGCCTGCTAGCCTGGAAGATGTTGTAAGGCTCCCACGCTCTTGCCGACGGCTGCCAACATGGACTCCCAAACCTATCAGTTTAACTTCGACCGCAAACTTTGGGACCGCTTTATCACCGTAGCTCAGCCATATTTTTACCCGAGGGTGCGCTATGGAGGCTGGATTTTCTTTGGCCTGCTAGCAGCATCCATGGTGTTTGTGGTTGCCCTCATGTTCTTTGTCGAGATTGGGGTAACCCTGGTTGGAAAGGCCCTTTTTCCAGAGTTCTTCCGAACCCTAGCAGCAGGCTTGGTCGAGCAAACAGAGAGAAACCTAGCCTCGCCAGTGCTATGGGTGGCAGCAGCCAGCTTGGCCCTAAGCAGCCTGGCGTTTGGGGTGGTATGGAGGCAGATCCATCGGCGCTGGTTGCAATGGGTGCTCCTTACCTTTTTGCTGTTTCTGTCCCTAACAGTAAACCGGCTAAATGTAATGATTAGCTTTATCTTTCGTTTTATCGACACTGCCCTGCAGCAAAAGGAAGAGAGCACCTTCTGGCAGTTTTTGATCATCTACGGGGTGTTGATCATCTCAGCCATTCCCATCTTGGTGATCTACCGCTATACGCGGCTAAAGCTGGGCCTGTTTTGGCGGGAATGGCTAACCGACTACTTCCTGGATCGCTACTTTGACCGACGGGCCTACTACGAGCTGGATTCCAACGCTGCCAACACCGAAATCGATAACCCTGACCAGCGCATTTCAGAAGACGTTCGCTCCTTTACTGGCACCACCCTTTCTTTTTTGTTGGATATTCTCGACTCAATCCTCACTCTCTACGCCTTCACTGGCATTCTCTATAGCATTTCCCGCGTGCTGGCGATAGGATTGGTTATCTATGCTACCATCGGCACTGGCATTGCCGTTTTGGCCGGTCGCAGGCTGATTAAAATTAACTTCGATCAACTGCGCTACGAGGCCGACTTTCGCTACAGCCTAGTACACGTGCGAGACAACGCCGAGTCCATTGCCTTTTACCAGGGCGAAAACCTAGAGCTAAGACAGATCCTGAATCGCTTCGCTGCTGCCTTGCGCAACTTTAATTTGTTGATCATTTGGCAAGCAATTATCGATATCTTTCAGTACGCCTATAACTACTTTACCCGCATCGTTCCCTATGTGATTGTGGCTCCCCTTTACTTCAGCGGCGTGCGGGATTTTGGCACCATCACCCAGGCCACCATTGCCTTTAGCCAGGTGCTGAGCGCCCTTTCGATTGTGGCCAACCAGATCCAAAGCATCTCCAGCTTTGCCGCCGGGATCAACCGCCTGGGATCCTTTTACGAAGCTTTGGAGGATCCGGCCCTGCGCCAGCTGCGTCCTCGAGAAAGCGCCATCCAAACCCGCATTGCCCCCCACCTGGCGCTGCAGCATGTTACTTTGCTTACGCCCAATTCGGAACGAACCTTGGTTCGGGATCTGTCCCTAAGTTTGGAGGCAGGCCAACGGCTATTGATTGTGGGGGTCAGCGGCAGCGGCAAGAGCTCCCTGCTGCGAGCCATTGCTGGCCTGTGGAGCAACGGCCAGGGATCCATCGCCCGTCCCGACACCGGCGAGATGCTCTTCCTGCCCCAGAAGCCCTACATGCTCCTGGGATCCCTGCGGGATCAACTCCTCTATCCAGGCCGTCGCCGGGATCTGACCGACGAGGAGCTCCTGCAGATCTTGGCCCAAGTTAACCTCGCTGACTTGCCGGAGCGGGTGGGCGGCTTCGACGTGGAGAAAGATTGGGCCAGCACCCTCTCTTTGGGCGAACAGCAGCGCCTGGCCTTTGCCCGCATCTTAATTACACAGCCCCGCTACGCCATTTTGGACGAGGCCACCAGCGCCCTGGATGTGGCCAACGAAAAACTGCTCTACCTGCAACTGCAACGCCTCAACACCACCTACGTCAGTGTCGGCCACCGCCCCACCCTCCTGGCCTACCACGACCTTGTCTTGGAGCTGCAGGGCAACTCTGCCTGGAAACTCTGGTCGGCGGCAGACTACAGCGCCCGCTTGGGGCTGGCCGGCTAGAGCTTTGAGGCCGGCTGTAAGCGCTACAGCAGGCTGTGGAGAAGCCAAACTGGACGTTGCTGGCAAGAGGTGATACCCTGTTTCACAGGTATTCCGACCGGATTACTGGGGAATTAGATGACCTCCTCTGCCACCTCCGAAGCCAAGCGCTCCAAAGTAGAGCACATCAAGGCTGAAAGCAACTTTCTGCGGGATCCCTTGCAGCAGGAGTTGGCCCAAGACACTACCCACTTCAGCGAAGCGGCGGTGCAGGTGCTCAAGTTCCACGGTGTCTACCAGCAGGACGACCGGGATCTGCGGCAGCAGCGAAAGCAGGAGGGACTGGAGCGGGCCTACCAGATGATGCTGCGCACCCGCATTCCGGGGGGGCATGTGCCGCCACAGCTCTATTTGACCCTGGATCGGCTGGCCGATGAGTACGGCAACGGCACCTTGCGCGCCACCACCCGACAAACCTTGCAATTACACGGGATCCTGAAGAAAAATCTCAAGGCCACAGTGGCCAGCATTATTCGGCAGATGGGATCCACCCTGGCTGCCTGTGGAGATGTCAACCGCAACATCACGGCGCCGGCTGCCCCCTACAAGAACCGGCCTGCCTACCGCTATGCCCAGGAGTATGCGCGCAAACTGGCAGATCTCCTGGCGCCGAAGACCTCTGCCTACTACGAGATCTGGGTAGATGGGGAGCCAGTTCCCATCGCGCCGGTGGATCCGGAAGTCCGGGAAGCCGAGCAGTTTGTCGGCAATGGGGTAAGGCTGGAAGGGCCGGAGCCTCTGTATGGCCCAGTCTACTTGCCCCGCAAGTTCAAGACCGCCATCACCGTGGCTGGAGAGAACACGGTCGACATCTACGCCCAGGATCTGGGCCTAATTGTGCTTACCGACCGCAAGGGCAACCTCAAGGGCTTTAACATCGTGGTGGGCGGAGGGATGGGGCGCACCCATGGCAAGGAAGAGACGGAGCCCCTTTTGGCCCAGAAACTCTGCTTTGCCCCGCCGGAGACGGTGTATCGGGTTTGCCAGGCAGTCTTGGCCGTGCAGCGGGATCACGGCAACCGCTACGACCGCAAGCAGGCGCGGCTGAAGTATCTTGTGCGCGACTGGGGGATCCACAAGTTTCGCCGCGTGGTCGAGCAGTACTTGGGGGAGAAGCTATTGCCCTTCCGGCGCATGCCTAAGTTTGTCCCCAACAGCGACGACTACCTGGGCTGGCACGAGCAGGGGGATGGCCGTTGGTTTTTGGGCATCTCTATTGAAAATGGCCGCATCCAAGATACGCCGGAGCGGCAGCTCAAAACGGCACTGCGCAAGATCGTGGAGGAATTTGCTCTCCACCTGCGGCTTACCCCCACGCAGGACGTGATCCTCATCGACATCGAGGAGCACCAGCGGGAGGCCATTAACCAGACCCTCAAGTCCCACGGAGTCCCCTCCAAGGAGGAGATCCCGGAGCTGGTGAGGCTGTCCATGGCCTGTCCGGCGCTTCCCACTTGCAGCCTAGCCATCACCGAGTCGGAGCGGGCCCTGCCCAGCTTGATTCGCCAGTTGGATCAGGTGTTGCAGGAGCTGGGGCTACAGGACTCGCCCTTTTTGGTGCGCATGACCGGCTGCCCCAACGGCTGTGCCCGCCCTTACTTGGCGGAGCTGGGATTGGTGGGATCGGCCCCCGATGGCTACTACCAAATCTGGCTGGGGGCCAGCCCGCGAGGGGATCGCTTGGCTCAGCCGTTTCAGGATCGGGTGCATATCAGCCAAATTGTGCCCCTGATGCGGGTTCTCCTGCAGATCTACAAGCAGGAGCGCCAGCCGCAAGAGCGCTTTGGCGACTATTGCCACCGCGTGGGGATCCCTTACCTGCAGGCTCAGGTGCAGCAGCTCCAGCAGGTTCAAAGTTAGGGGAGCTGCCCTTCATGGAGGTCAAAATGAGTTCCTAAGTCTAACCGAGAGGCTGCTGGGCTTCCAAGGGAGCGAATGATAGAGTACAGAGAGATTTTGTGCGAGCTCCTTCATGCCTCAGTCCAAACCTGACAAATCGCCCCTCCGCAAATTCCTAGAAGCCCTGGTGGCGGTGGTCGGCCTAGCGATGTTCCTGGGCTTCTCCTTTGGTCCTATCCTCCAGGCACTAGGGCCTTCGGACTCGCAGGACACCGCTAGCTTGGTTACCGAACAACTGCGGGCCCAGGCGGATGGCTATCGCGCCGTGCTGGAACGGGAGCCGGACAACCCCATTGCCCTGCGGGGACTGGTCGACACGCAACTACAGCTCAACGAGCCGCAAGGGGCAATCGAGCCGCTGAAGAAGCTAGTGGAACTGGAGCCGGAAAATCGGCAACTGCGAGCTTTTTTGGCTCAAATTCAGCGAGATACGGGAGATTTTGAAGGAGCATTGGAGCAGCTCCAAATCCTCTACGACAAGGATCCCAAAGACGGCCAAGTGCTGCAGCAGTTAGTGGAGGTACAGCTAGCCCTGGGCCGCACCTCTGAGGCTATTGCTCTGCTGGAGAAGCATCTGGAAGCAGCGCCCGCAGATCGCGAGGCCCGCTTGCGCTTGGCTTTCGCTTATGCCCGCAACGACCAAACGGAAAAAGCCACAGCCCTCTACGACGAGTTGATTGCGGAGGATCCCAGTGACTATGCCCCGCTCCTGGGCAAAGCGATGGCTCTTAGCTCCGCGACCGACGAAAACCTACGGGCAAAAGCCCCTGAGCTATTTGAGCAAGCAGCCCGCCTGGCCCCGCCCAAGGTGCGGGAGGAAATCCGGCAACAGGCCAAGCTCTATGCCCAAAGAAACCAGCCTCAGGCTGTTGAGAGTCAGGAGACTGCTCCCTGAGGATGCAGCAAAACTTGCGACTAGCCATCCCCCTCAGGCGTCAGAGAGATCCTTGAGGGCCGCTTCCACCGAGGGATAAGTCTTGAAAAGAGAGTCCAGACGGGTAACCTTGAGAACTGTCTTGGCTTTCTCTCCTAAACCGCAGAGCTTGAGATGACAGTCGGCGGCGGCGCAGGCGCGTCTTGCCCACACCAAAGCCGAAACTCCCCTGCTGTCGATCTGCGTAACCTGGCTCAGATCCAGCAAGAGGTGCTTGGGTTTCTTGGCGAGAATCTGACTCAGCTCTTTCTGCACCAAAGCACGCTCCAGCTGTCCTGCAGGAAGCTTGACGAGGGCGACAAGGGATCCCCCGGGGCTAAGCTGAGTGGAAACATCCACAGAGGGCTAAGAAAGAAAAAGCCGAGGGCAAGGGTCACATTGATTCTGAACCAAAGCCACCGGCTTGGGCCTTGCTGGGCAACTTGGAGGTAGGAAGGTAGCTCTAATGGATACGCACGCGATCCCGATGGAGGATGCGGCTGCCTTGGGTTTGTTGGCCCTACAGCTGCCGATGGCGGCGGTGTTGCTGGCCCGGCTGCTGCCCTCTCTGTGGCGTCCTTCTCCTCTCCCTCCTGGTCAACCGGGGATCCCTTTTCCGCCGGGCCTGGTCAGCGTTTTGCTGCCCACCCTCAACGAGGCCGAGCGCCTGGATCCCTGCCTAGAAGGGCTGCACCGCCAGGGAGCGGTCGTGCGCGAGGTACTGGTGGTGGATAGCTGCTCCCAGGATGGCACCCGCGAAAAAGTGCTGCAGATGGCCAAGCGGGATCCCCGCTTTCGCCTCTTGACCGACGATCCCCTGCCCAGCGGCTGGGTGGGTCGTCCCTGGGCTTTACACTACGGCTTTCTCCAGGCGGATCCCGCTTCTGAGTGGATCTTGGGCATTGATGCCGATACCCGCCCCCAGCCGGGCTTGGTGGAGCGCTTGCTGGAAACTGCCCAGGCCAAAGGGCTGGATCTCCTCACCCTGGCGCCGCAGTTTATCCTGCAGCACTGGGGGGAAGGCTGGCTCCAACCAGCTCTTTTGGCAACCCTAATTTACCGCTATGGAGCGCCAGGGGACACTGCTACCCTGCCAGAGCGGACGATGGCCAATGGGCAGTGCATGTTGGTGCGCCGCTCGGTGCTAGAAGCCATGAACGGCTACACGCTGGCGCGGGCCTCCTTCTGCGACGATGTCACCCTGGTGCGGCAGATTGCGGCAGCCGGCTTTAAGGTAGCTTTCTGCAACGGTCGGCACCTGCTCAAGGTGCGCATGTACACTTCTTTGGCCGAAACTTGGCGGGAGTGGGGCCGATCCCTGGACTTGAAAGATGCCACTCCTGCAGCCCAACTGTGGGGGGATATCGCCCTACTTGTGCTTACCCAGGGGATCCCAGTCTTAGCGGTTGGGGGTCTGGGGCTCAAGGCCGGGCTGGGGTTCCCCTTTTCCCTAACGGAGCAGGTGCTGCTGGGTCTTAACCTGGGCCTAGTTGCCTTGCGACTGGGAGTCCTTGTGGGCATTCGCGGCTCCTACCAAGATCCCCCCTGGACGTTTTGGGCTTCGCCGCTGGCGGATCCCTTGGCCGTCCTGCGAGTGATCCTGTCGGCCCTTAGCCGCCCTCGCTCTTGGCGCGGGCGCACCTACTCGTCATCAGCCGAGCGTAGGAGGAGTGGGGGTTAATCTAAGTGTTCGCCACCCTCGGTTTCGGGGATAGCTGGGAGATCCTGTAGCTGCAGCAAATCTCTCCTTCAGGCAGCAGCCGCTTGTGGGACACGTAGCTGGCGCAGGCTTCACGTTACCCCGCCTGTCAATCCCTACGGCTAAGGTATGCTGGTGGGCAGGGAGCCGATTTCCCGCCTCTTCTGGAGAGAATATGCCCGAGCCGGAATCCTCCTCTGCCCACATTCTGGTGATCGAAGATGAGGCCAAGTTGGCCCGTTTCCTGGAAACTGGGCTGGCCCATGAAGGGTACCGAGTCAGCGTGGTCGGCGATGGCACGGCGGGGCTGGCGGCAGCCCACACCCAAAACCCCGACTTGGTGCTCTTGGACTGGATGTTGCCCGGGATCTCGGGGTTGGAAGTTTGTCGCCAGTTGCGCTTGACGGGCAACCGCGTGCCGGTGGTGCTAATGACGGCTAGCGATGAGGTGGCAGCTCGGGCGGCAGGGCTGGAGGCCGGGGCGGATGATTACGTCGTGAAACCCTTTAGCCTTCAGGAGTTACTGGCGCGGATACGGATCTATTTGCAGCACCCCAAGGGATCCCCCCATGGCCAGTTGGTGTTCATGGATCTAACCCTGGATCCCGTGACACGGGAGGTGAGGCGGGGAGAGCGCCAGGTGGAGCTGACCGCTAAAGAATACGAGCTGTTGCGCTACCTCATGGAACATCCCCGCCAGGTGCTCACCCGCCAGCAGATTCTGGAGCATGTGTGGGGACATAACTTTGCAGGCGACTCTAACATCATCGAGGTTTACATTCGCTACTTGCGTCTTAAGATCGAAGCTCTAGGAGAGAAGCGCCTCATCCAGACGGTGCGCGGGGTAGGCTACGTGTTGCGAGACTAAGAGCGCGACCGGAAAATTCGTCCTACTGGCGCGGCGTGGAAGCTAACTGCTGGAACTAAGTTGGGGGATTGGGGGTGCAGAGCGTGCTTGGGATGAATCTACGGGGTACTGAGCTGCTAGGCCTTACTTTTAGCTCGCCCGGAGAATTTGTCTTCCGCTTTCCCCCCAGCACTCCCCTGGTGGGCGGGCTAGGTTTGCGCTGGTACGGCCTGCTGATGGGCATTGCCGTGTTGGTTGGCCTAATCCTGACCAAAGCCCTAGCGGAGGCCCGTCACCTCGAGAAAGAGCCAGGCAAGGCCGGCGAGCGGGTCGAGGCCCTGGCCCTGTGGCTAGTGGTGTCGGGGTTTCTGGGCGCCCGCCTCTACTACGTCCTCACCCATTGGTCAGAGTTCCAAGACAATCCCCTCTTGGCCTTTGCCATCTGGCGGGGAGGCATCATCATCCACGGTGGGATCTTGGCAGGGGCGCTTGCCCTTTACCTCTATTGCCGCGCCACCGGGATCAACGGGTGGAAGTACGCCGATGTACTCACCCCTGGCTTGATCTTGGGCCAAGCCATTGGGCGCTGGGGCAATTTTTTCAACTCCGAGGCCTACGGTGCCCCCATTCCTCCTGACAGCAGTTGGCCTTTGCGGATATATATCCCTCCCGAGGCCCGCGAGCCGGAACACAGCCAGTTTGAGTTTTTTCACCCCATCTTCTTTTACGAAAGCCTCCTTAACCTGGTTCTGTTTGCCCTCTTGATGGGGATGTTCTGGCGCTTTCCCAAGCTTAAGGATGGCACTTGGGTCTGGACCTATGTCGTCGGCTACAGCCTGATTCGCATCCCCTATGAAATCTTACGCGTGTCGGCGGTGGCCTATCTGCCGGGAACTTCCGTTAAGGCTGCCTATGTGGCCAGCGCCGTAGGCCTAGTGCTCGGGATCGGGATGCTAATCTACATGTACCGGCTGCGCTTTGATCCCGACCTGGAACAATTAGCCGCTTGGCTAGCCGAACAGGCGGGGCTGGAGCTGGAAACAGCTGCAGACCTTGTGCAGCGGGCTTGGGCCATCCAGCAACAACATCGCCGTGCCGACTTGCTGGATCGCGTCACCCTAGCCATGCCCCATTTTTCCAGCGCGGTTGCTCCCCACCTCTCTTTAGGCCAGCGGGAGCTATTGATGCGGCAACTGCTCTGCCGTTTGGAAGGTCGGGACTCCGGCCAGTAAACTCCCCCTCAGCTCTTCAGAGTTTGCAGCCACGCTTCCAGGGCGCGGATGGGGGCGGGATCCCGGTAGACCTGCTCCTGACGGGCTTTTACCTGCCGGCCCACTTCCTCACGCCAGCGGTCGTCCAAGCCCAGCCGCACGGCAATCTGAACGTACTCATCCAGGCTAGAAGCAATGGTTTCGTGGAGCTCCATTTGCTGCAGGATGGCGTAGGTATGGCGGCCCGCATCAGGGATCCCGGCAAGGTAACAATGGGCAGGCCGTGGGGCAAGGCTTCCAGGGTGGTGTTGCCGCCAGACCAGCCGATGCTGTCTAGGTAAACATCCCCCAGGGCGTTGTAGGCGGCATATTCGGCGGGCGAGAGCTCCGGCAGCAGCAGCACATAGTCTTCGGCGGCCAGGCCGTAGGCGCGGAAGGCTCGCTGCAGCCGTTGCCAAAAGCGCTGGCGGATCCCTTGGGAAAGGCGGCCCTGGAGGAATAGGAATTGACACCGCCCCACCTCCCGGGCAATGCGGGGGAACACCTCGTCGTATTGGGGCAGGTATTTGAACAAGGATTGGGCACAAAGGTAGAGCACCCTGTCAGGATCCACCCCCCAGGCCTGCCAGTCCACAGAGGCAGGTGCAACCTCCGAGGGGATGTAGTAGGTGCCGAGGCCGGGCAGGAGCAGGAGCTGCTCAGTGTAGTGGCTGGCCCCGTCCGGCGGTTCCATCAGCTCGCTGCTGATGAAGACATCCATTGTTGGTAGACCGGAAGTTTGGGGATGGCCCCAGGCCATGGCCTGTACCGGCGCCAAACGCAGGGCAGCCAGTTGAGCGCAGACCGGGTCGATGCCCACTTCTGGGTAGAGGAGCACGTCCAGTTGGGCCTCTCGAATGACTGCCTGCCACTCCATTAAGCTGCGGGATCCGGCCACAAACTGCTCAAAGCGAGAGGGCAGGGAGCGCGTGATCTCGTCTTGGATGGCCGAGGTGTGGAAGCCGTAGAGGGCCACTTGGGAGCGATCCAAAGCTTCTACCCAGCCGCGAGTTAGGATCTTCCAAACCGAGTGATCCCGGAACAGGCCGGAGACGATGCCTACCCGAAGCCGCCCAGGACGTCGCTGCCGGGGAAGGGGAGACTGGGGGTAGCGAGCCGCCATGACCTCCCCCACTAGGGATCCGTACAGTTGCTGCAGCTCGCGGTCGTTCTGGCCCTGGTAGGGCAAAAAGAAAGGCTGGACAGAGCCGACGCCGGCAGCCGCTTGCTCCAGGGTTTCTGGATCCCGCGGCAGTTGCTCCCAGCGGGCCTTGACCTCTTCTAGGGCCTGGCGGTAGCGCTGGCGAGCGCTTGCTATCTGTTCCGGGGCGTCGTAGAGCAGGGGCAACTGGCTGACACACCAGCCCAGGGCGGCGGCCAAGTCGGCTGGATCCGCTTGCCAGAGTTGGTAGAACAGCTTGGCCGCTTCCTCCTCTTGCCCGCAATCGCGCAACAAGATGGCCAGGATATGGGCAGCATCGGTAAAGCCCGGCTGCAACTCCAGAGCCTGCAGCAGCGGCACCAGCGCCGCCTCCCACTCCCCCTGCTGCCGTAGCACCAGGCCTAGCTGGTACAGGACCTCTGGATCCGGCCCCCCCTGCTCCAACGCCTGCTGGAGGTGAGCTTTTGCCTCCTCCAGGTAACCTACCTGCTTGAGGGCAATTGCCAGATTGTAGTGGGCGTCGGGAAACCACGGCTGCTGCGCCAAGGCCTGCTGCATCAGGGCAATGGCTTCCTCCAGGACTCCCTGCTGCTGTCGGCAGACCCCCAAAAGGTGCAGCGCTTCCGGGTGGGCGGGCCGGGCCTGCAACACCTGTTGGTAGAGGGAGATGGCCTCTTCCAGTTGCCCCCGCTGGTGATGGTGGACAGCCTGAACCCGCAGGGCCTGCAGGTGCTTTTCTTGGTCCTCTCGGCTGGGGCCCAAGCCTTTTCCTGGCAGCGACATTTAGCCGTTGGGGAGGTTGAGGAAGCCCGCCAAGGCGGGGGCAATTGGCAGCAGGGTCATCACCATCAAAAAGAGGGCTAGCAGCGCCAAGGCATCCCGCTGGCCGTCGGTTTCCGTAATCTCATCTTGCGGGGGACGCTCCGGCTCACGAGCAATAAAGAGAATGAGCAGCGCCCAGTAGAGGGCCAAGACGTTGCTGATGGCTGCCACGGCCAACGCAATGAGGGTAATCACCGTGGCGCGGGCTGCTGTCTTACGCCCATACACGGCCTGCACAATGCGACCCCCGTCCAACTGGCCAGCAGGCAGCAGGCTCAAGGCGGTGATGGCCAGCCCAATCCAGCCTACGGCCACGAAGGGGTGAATGGGCACCAGCTCCGCCTGCAGCTGGGATCCCAGCACCAGCCGCGCCAGGGTGCCCACCAGGATGGAGCTGCGAAAGATCTCCGTAGGCACGTACACGCCTCCAGCGCCCGAGAGCTTCAGGCCAACCAGGAGCACCACCAAGGAAAGGAGGCCGCCCGCTGCTGGTCCAGCAAAGGCGATGTCGAAGAGGGCCTTGCGGTTGGGCACCGGCGATTGGATGCGGTTTAGGGATCCCAGCGTGCCAATCCCTAGGCTGGGGATAACAAAAGCGGGGCTGAGGCGCACCCCATACCTGCCGGCCATCCAGCGGTGTCCGGTCTCGTGCACCAGCAAAATGGCAAAGATCCCAGCTGCCACGGGCAGAGCTTCCACCCAGCGCCCTGGCGCCTCCAACAGCCGGAAGCCCAGCAAGTTGGCCCCCACCTCTAGGGTGGCCAGAAAGCTAGCTAGCATTAGGCCTGCGGCCAGAATCTGGGCTCCCCTCGAGGCGCGGTAGTTAACTATCTCGTCTGGCAGAACCACCACCGCCGGCTTTTCCGAGGCATCCTCGACCAAAAACAGTTGGTAGCGGCTGCCCACGCGCTCTTTGAGCTTTTCCACCAGTAGGGGTACGACCACCTCGGCGTCCCCGCGGAGGTTGCCCTTAAAGATGGCCCCCTCCCCATAGGGGATGGTTTCAGTAACAAAAAAGGTGTCCAGGCTGAAGATGGACTGAATAGCTTGCAAATCCTCGGTGGAGATCTTGCGCAGAAACCCTGCTGGCTCCGCCGCAGCCTGGGTCGACGCCTCCGCTGCCCCTTCTGGTTGCCCCTCTAAACTAGCCAACTGCTGCCGCCGCGCTTGCAGCTCCTGCTGGGCCAACTGGCGGGTTTTGCGCCCCACGGCAATGTAGAGCCCCGTAAACACCAGCAAGAGCAGCAAGAAGCCGGCAAAGTTGAGGTAAACCCCCACCAGCAGCAGCCCCAGGAAGATCACCCACGGCAAAAGGAGCAGGGATCCCTGCAGCCACATCCAGACGGCTAGGGATCCCCGTCGGCGGGCTCGCCAGAAGCCCCAACCCAAAAAGGCCAGCGTTCCCAGCAAAAAGAGCGGTGTAATCTCAGCAGCAATGTTCATGGCTGACCTAGCAAGGCTGTACGGGTATCCAGCTAGGGCAAGAGGGCTTAGGCGGAAACGGCTGCTCCTTCAAAACGAGGCTCTGGCTCCTCCCACAGGTAGAAGCCAGCTTTGCGCGGCTTGAGCAGAAATAGCCGCAGGAACTGGTAGGCGTTGTTGAGGTAAAGCGGCAGCTTGCGCAGACCCTTGAAGGGGCCAGATCCCCGCTCAATCTCCCTCAGTTTGGCGTTGTTGGCTATACACTTCTGCAGCCGCCGCACAAACTCAGGGTTTTCCACATCCAATACCACTGGGAACACCTTAGCCGCCTCGCGGTTGGTTTTGTAGATCACCTCCATGTCATAGGCATGGGGATCCAGGCCGAGGAGGCGGTAGAAACCCGGGCGCTCGCCCACGTCGTTGAGGTACATGGTGGCAAACACCGACAGCAAGAAGAAGCGGCACCAGAGCTCAGCCACCCATCCCTTGAGCAGTCGCGGCTGGCTAAGAAGCATGAGGGCAAAGAAGTCGCCGTGGCGGTTCTCGTCCTGGCACCAGTTCTTGAAGAAATTGAAGATGGGGTAGATGCGATTTTCGGGATGGGCCTCTAGGTGGCGGTAGATGAGGATGTAGCGCCAGTAGCCAATCTTCTCAGACAGATAAGTGGCGTAGAAGATAAAGCGGGGCGCGAAATAGGTGTAGGACTTGTGCTTGGTCAAAAAGCCTAGATCAAAGGCCATGTTGAAGTCACCCATGGCCCGGTTGAGGAAGCCGGCGTGGCGGGCTTCATCCCGGCTCATGAGGGCAAAGCACTCGGCCAAAATTGGGTTAGTCTCCTTCAGCCGGCGGGAGAGCTCCTTATAGAGCAGGAAGCCAGAGAACTCTGCCGTGCAGGAGCGCTCCAAGAACTCCACAAACAGCCGCCGTGCTTCCGGATCGAGGCAACTTTCCCAGTCCTGGCTAAACTCCTCGCCGCGGACAAAGTGGTGGCGGTTGTAGTCGGCGCGAAACTCCTCCAGAATGGCTCGGAAGTCAGCCTCCCGATCCCCTAGGCTCATCTTGCCAATGGCTTCGAAATCGGTGGTGTAGAAGCGCGGTGTTAGGATAGTCTCCTTGGGTACTCGCGCCTGAATCTTGGCGGCTTCCAGGCTGGAACTCATAGGTGGCTAAAGCAGATAAAAACCAGCTACACCCTCGCAGTTTACCAGTTCCCTTAGCTGCCGTGGGGATAAGAAGTGTTACCAACAGACCCTGAAACTCCTACGACTGCACTGCCGCTGGCTGGGATCGGGCGGGATCCGTTAGCTCACTGCCCTCTTCGGAAGGGGGAACCACCTGCCAGAAGAGGGGCAGGTAGCGCTCCCAGTTCTTGAGGATGCGCTCAGCTTTGGGAGAATGGGTGCGGCGGTAGTGCTCCTGGACCAGGCCCTTGAGTTGCGCTTCCGCTGCTGCGGTTTGCACCCGCTGAATGCGCACGATCTCGCCGTTGACCTTGGCGGGGAAGTTGCCCTCCTCATCTAGCACGTAGGCCAGGCCGCCGGTCATGCCCGCCCCCAGGTTGCGGCCCACCCGGCCCAGCACCACCACCACGCCGCCGGTCATGTATTCGCAGCAGTGGTCGCCAGCCCCCTCGACGACTGCCTGGGCACCGGAGTTGCGTACGGCAAAGCGCTCTCCCGCCTGGCCGTTGGCAAACAGGGATCCGCCCGTGGCCCCATACAGGCAGGTGTTGCCCAGGATCACGTTTTCCGCCGGATCCCGCGGGGCTTCTGGGGGGGCTAGAACGATGATCTCTCCGCCGCACATGCTCTTGCCCACATAGTCGTTGGCTTCTCCCGTCAGGGTGAGGCGCATGCCCGCTAGGGTAAAGGCCCCAAAGCTCTGGCCGGCCGTGCCCACAAAGCGCAGATCCAGCAGCCCCCCCTGCTGGGCAAAGCCCGCATCCCCATACCGCCGAGCCAGGGTGCCGGCGATGCGCCCGCCCACACAGCGGTCGGTGTTCGCGATGGGGAGTTCCAACGTGGCTGTGCCGCAGGTCTCAATAGCCTTTTGCACCTCGGGCCGGGCCAGGATCTGCTCGTCCAGCACCGGGCCATTGGAGTGCACCGGCTCATGGTCTAGCCACTCGGGCTGACGGTGAGGATCAAAGCCAGGAGGAGTCCGCAGCAGACAGTCCAACTGGAGAGACTGGGTTTTTTCCAAAGCCACGTCGGCGCGGGGGCAAAGCAGATCCACCCGCCCAATGACCTCTTTGAGGGAGCGGTAGCCTAGGCGGGCTAGGATCTGGCGCACCTCCTCGGCCACAAAGGTAAAGAAAGTTACTACCTGATCTGGAGTGCCAGGGAAGCGCTTGCGCAGCTCCTCCTTTTGGCTCGTCACCCCCACCGGGCAGTTGTTGGTGTGGCACACCCGCGCCATGATGCACCCCTCGGCAATCATGGCTACGGTTCCAAAGCCAAACTCCTCCGCTCCCAGCATGGCCGCCATCACCACCTCCCAGCCGGTGCGCAGGCCGCCATCCACCCGCAAAATCACTCGCTGCCGCAGGCCGTTTTCCAAGAGGGCGTGATGCACCTCCACTAAGCCCAGCTCCCAGGGTGAGCCTGCGTGTTTGATGGAGCTGAGAGGGGAAGCCCCTGTGCCTCCCTCGTGGCCAGAGATCTGGATGATGTCGGCATTGGCTTTGGCTACCCCTGCTGCCACCGTGCCGATGCCCACCTCCGCCACCAGTTTCACCGACACTTGCGCCTGGGGGTTGACCTGGTGGAGGTCGAAGATCAACTGGGCCAGATCCTCGATGGAGTAGATGTCGTGGTGGGGCGGCGGCGAGATCAGGGTTACCCCTGGCTTGGAGCGGCGCAGCTTGGCAATGTAGGGGCTGACCTTTGAGCCGGGCAGTTGCCCGCCCTCGCCTGGCTTGGCGCCCTGGGCAATCTTAATCTCGATTTGCTGCGCGTTGACCAAGTACTCAGGGGTTACGCCAAAGCGGCCCGAGGCCACCTGCTTCACTGCCGAGCTGGCGTTGTCCCCCATGCGCAAGCCCCTAAGGTGAGGGAACCGCGCCGAGGTTCCCTCCGGCGTCACATCGGTGATGGGGAGGTAGCGCTCTGGGTCCTCTCCGCCCTCGCCGGAGTTAGACTTGCCACCGATGCGGTTCATGGCAATGGCTAGGGTCTCGTGGGCTTCGCGGCTGAGGGCCCCTAGCGACATCCCCCCCGTGGTAAAACGCTTGAAGATGGCTGTAACGGGCTCTACCTCTTCCAGGGGAATGGGATCCCGGTCGCTGCGAAAGTCAAGCAGATCCCGTAGGGCCGTGGGGGGGCGGTTGCGCAAATAGGCCCGGTAGATCTCGTAGTGATCGGGCTGTCCAGAGGCGATGGCCCTGTGCAGCAGCTTGGCCATTTCTGGGCTATTGATGTGGTACTCGCCCTTAGGCCGCGCTTGGATAAAGCCAAAGTTCTCCAGCTTTTTCGAGGTGAGCTGGGGGAAGGCCCGCTGGTGATTTACCATGCCCTCGCGAGCCAAGTCCGCCAGCGTCATTCCCCCCACCTGCGACACCGTGCCGCGGAAGGCCAGGTCAATCACCTCTTGGCTGAGACCGATGGCCTCGAAGATCTGGGCCCCGTGGTAGCTGGAGAGGAGGGAAATGCCCATCTTGGAGAGGATCTTGAGCAACCCCGCCTCAATGGCTGCCCGGTACCGCAATTGGGCTTCGGCCACAGAAATCTGGGGCAGCTTGCCACTGGCCATCTGGGTCTGGGTCTTGGGCTTGTGCCACCACTGGCGCACCGCCTCGTAGGCCAGGTAGGGGCAGACGGCGCTGGCCCCGTAGCCAATTAGGCAAGCAAAGTGGTGGGTACTCCAGCACTGGGCTGTCTCCACCACCAGAGAAGCGCGTAGGCGCAGCCCCTCCTGGATGAGGTGATGGTGGACGGCTCCCACGGCTAGCAGGGGGGGGATCAAGGCCTGCTCAGCGCTGAGGCCCCGATCCGAGAGGATTAAGATCTCTGCTCCCTCCCGCACTGCTTGCGCTGCCTCTTGGCACAGGGCCCGCACTTGGGCAGCCATTCCTGCTGGCCCGGCGGCGATTGGGTAGAGGGTCGGCAACGTGCGGCAAGGAAAGGGCGTGCGCTGCAGGGCGGCCAGCTCCGCCTCGTTGAGCACGGGGCTGCGTAGGTGCAGCAGGCGAGCATGCTCGGGCCGGATCTGCAGCAGGTTGCCTTTGGAGCCCAGGTACATGTCCAAAGACATCACCAAGCTTTCCCGCAGGGGATCGATGGGGGGGTTGGTCACCTGGGCAAAGCGCTGCTTGAAGTAGTCATAAAGGGGGTGGGGCTGGGTGGAGAGCACCGCCAGCGGCGCATCATCCCCCATGCTGAAAACCGGCTCTTTGCCTGTGGCCGCCATCTCCTCGATGATCATCTCCACGTCTTCCAAGGAGTAGCCGCAGGCCGTTTGCAGCTGGAGGAGTTGCTCCTCGGTAAGCTGCGGGGCGCTCTCAAAGTCTTGGCTAGGAAGCTGAACGCGGTAAGTCTTCAACCACTCTCCATAGGGGTGCTGAGCTGCCACCTGGGTCTTGATCTCCCAGTTTTTGTAGAGCTGGCCGCTTTGCAGATCCACCATGAGCATCTGCCCTGGCCCCAGCCGCCCCTTTTCTAGGATCTCGGCTTCCGGCAGGGAAACCACCCCCGCTTCCGAGGCGACCACCAGCAATCCATCGCGGCTAAGGGCGTAGCGGGCCGGGCGTAGGCCATTGCGATCCAGCGTGGCTCCAATAGTCTTGCCGTCGCAGAAGACCACCATGGCCGGCCCATCCCATGCTTCCTGCAGGCCGGCAAAAAACTCGTAGAAGTCGGCCACTTCGGGATGATTGGCTAACTCCGGCTGGTGGCGGTAGGCCTCCGGGATCAGCACCATCATTGCCTGCTGGCTGGAGTAGCCCGAGGCAATCAAGAGCTCGAAGACCGCGTCCAGGCCTGCTGAGTCGCTGGTGCCGGGGTCAATGACGGGTTTGAGCTCCTCAATAGCCTCGCCCCAAAAGGGATGGGCCAAAGAGGACTCGCGGGCAGCCATCCAGTTGACATTGCCCAGGTAGGTATTGATCTCGCCGTTGTGGCAGAGGTAGCGGAAGGGTTGGGCCAGGGACCACCGGGGCAGGGTGTTGGTGCTGAAGCGGCGGTGGTAGGTGGCGTAGGCAGTGGTGTAGAGGGGGTTTTGTAGATCGCGGTAAAACTGGCCCAGCGCGGCTGACTGCACCATGCCCTTGTAGACAATCAGCCGGCAGGAGAGGGAGGCAAAGTAGAGGGAATGAAAGCCAAACCGGCTCTCCACCTGTCGCCGCAGGCGCCGCCGCAAGAGGTAAAGCTGCCGCTCCAGCTCGTCTCCCTCCAGCGTGGGGTGAGTAAGCAGCATCTGCCAGATGGAGGGCAGGGTCTGCCGTGCCATCGGCCCCAGGCAGTCTGGATTGACTGGCACCTGGCGCCAGATGGGCTGCCCCCACTCCGTAGTAGCCAAGTAGTCGTCGATGAGCTGGCGCACTGCCTGGCACTCAGCGGGATCCTGAGGCAAAAACAGCATGCCCACTGCACTGCGGCTGGGATCCCAAGCTCGAATGGCCTCAAGCTCTGCCTGCAGCAGCTTCCAGGGAATAGCTGTAGCAATACCGGCTCCATCCCCACTTTGGCTGTCCCCGCCGCAGCCGCCGCGGTGCTCCATGCAGGCAAGGGCAGCGAGGGTTTTTTGCAGCAGCTCGTGGCTGGCTCTTCCCTGGCGATCTACCAAAAACCCAACGCCACAGCTATCCCGCTCTTGGAAGTGCCAGCTTGCGTTCAGGATGGGAGCCGGATTCATAGGGTGAAGAAACAGTCTTGGAGCAGTCCACGCCTTTTGAGATATGGAAGACTAGCATATCGCAATCAATCCTACAGGAAAAGGGGGCAGACCCAAGGCAGGCTGGACTTTGCCGATGGGGAAAGAAAGGCCAAAAGGTTTGCTATGAACAAAACCAGGGCAAATGCCCCAGCTTGCCTTGGTTCGCCTGGTTGCCAAGTGGCAATTTTTTTACCTTTTTTACCTAAAGAAGTCGGGAAATACATTTCGCAGATTAGAGAGCTGCTCGTTAAAGCAGGTGAGGCGATCCCCA
>NZ_JANSHI010000013.1:77535-85621 GCF_047461615.1 Synechococcus sp. W65.1
TTTTTTACCTAAAGAAGTCGGGAAATACATTTCGCAGATTAGAGAGCTGCTCGTTAAAGCAGGTGAGGCGATCCCCACTAGCGCTCACCATCGTTAGGTCGGCCCGCCCGGTCGCGCCCTCGGATCCCAAGAGAGGAACGCTCATCCGGCTGGGATCCTCAGGATTCTGGGAGACGCGGATAACAGCTCGCTCGCGGTTGAACTGATAGGCCTCGGCCACGTAGCGGATGGGCTCACTCAAGCTGGGCTCCAGCGGCAGACCGGGGGCTGGCAAAAGATCCACTAGCTCGGTAAAGGTGCCGCTCCGCAAGCCCACCACGGCAGCAGCTCCCAACTGGTTGCAGATGGCAATGAGCACGGGTTCCTGGGCGCTGGCGCTGACGTTGGTCAAGGTGACAGTGACATTGGCCCGGCTGGGTGCTGGGGGATAAGTAATCTCAAAGAGGCGGGCAGGGGCATTGCCCAGCTCGTCGCGGATGCGAAAGCGAAGCTGCCCCCTGTAGGGCAGGATGGAAGAAAAGTAGAAGCCGAAGCGGTCACTGGGGCCACGTCCAGGGATGTTGGCCTGGCCAGGGACGTAGGCGAGGACGGCCCGGCTTTGCCAGTTGTTGGGGGGCGCGTAGGGCAGCAAGGGGCCGCTGTCAAGGCTAGGGGGATCCTGGGGAGGTGGATCCGGCTGGCCATCCCTGTTTAGATCCAGGCCATTGCCCAAAAAGGCCACTGAGCGCTGGAGTAAGATGGGGCGGTTTTGGTTATCGACTAGAGGAGGTCGCCCTTCCGCCAGCCCTGCGTTCTCCACATAGACGTTAAAAGGGCGATTCAAGATCTGGTTGTCCCGCCGCCGCCGCACGTTGAACTGGAGGTAAGGCCCCACCGCGCCTGCTGTTGGGGATCCCCCCGTAATTTCAAAGTCATCGGCCCGCAAAAAGACGTTTTCTAGCGGGCTAGGCGGAGTTGTTGCCTCCCCGCAGCCGACTAGGCCGAGGGCAAAGGCTACTAAAGCTACAAAGGCTGCACCAGATCCCCCCTTTCTGGGGAAAGCTCGGTCTTTCCAGGCCGGCAGGCAAGCTTTGGCTTCAGCCTTCATCTCCACAACAGTTGGCAAGGGTTTGCCGCCCGCAACCTGCCCAATGGCCTGTACCACTATACCGCTCTGAAAGACTTATACAACCCCGGACAAAAGCGGACTTTTGATCCAGGTTGAGGCTTTCTTCCTGCTTCCACGACCCGTAGCTAGTGGTAGGCTTAACACCTACTACCCCGCCAGAGGGATCTCCGCAGGCGTGACTTCCCCGCGAGCTGCAGGTAGTTGCTCCTTGCTCTTGATCGAGCACACAGGCTAAAGACGGAGCCTACTTTAGCCTAGGCAAAGTGCCTGCCAGATAAAGATGCACCTGCAAGTCTACTAGCGCAGCTAATCCACGTCAAGGCAGAAAGTTCGTTACGCCACGCAGTGGCGCTCGCGTCAGCGGGACCGAGTCCTCATTGTCCAGTGAATCAAGGACTAGAGGAGAGCCCTAGGCTCGGTTTCTTATGCAGCTTGCTAGCCTAGAGGGAGCGAAAGGTGGATGCCCATGTCAAATACCCCTGCGGTCTTGGTTCAACACCTCCAGAAGCGCTACGGCTCCACGGTGGCTGTGGCGGATGTCTCCTTCCAAGTAGAGCCCGGCCAGATCTACGGCATTCTTGGCCCCAACGGCGCCGGCAAAACCACCACTCTGCACTGCCTGTGCACCCTGCTGCGCCCTGACGCGGGCCGGATCGAGGTGTGCGGGATCCCGGTCAACGAAAACCCCAGGGCGGTACGCGAAAAGCTGGGCTTTGTTGCCCAGGAGGTGGCTTTGGATAAGGTGCTGACGGGGCGAGAATTGCTGCAGTTGCAGGCCGACCTCTACCACCTGCCGCGGTCCTTGGCCCGAGAGCGGATTGCCACCGTCCTTGAATTGCTGGGGCTGGCCGACCGTGCCGACCAACGCATCGGCACCTACTCCAGCGGTCTGCGCAAACGCCTAGATCTGGCGGCAGGGCTGCTCCACCAGCCCCAGGTGCTGGTTTTGGACGAGCCCACGGTGGGCCTGGATATCCCCAGCCGGCAGGCCATCTGGGACTTTCTGCGCCAGCTTAGAAACACCGGCGTCACGGTGGTGCTCAGCAGCCATTACCTGGAAGAGATCGATCTATTGGCTGACCGGGTGGCCATCATCGACCGCGGCAAGCTGATTGCCGAAGGAACCCCAGAAGAGCTGAAAGCCCGCGTCGGCGGCGAGCGCATCACCGTCAAGCTGCAGGAGTTTGCCCCGCCAGAACTGGCCCAGCGGGGTGCCGAACTGCTGGCCTCTCTGCCCTTTGTCCAAAAGGTGGTGATCAACAGCGCCCAGGGCAATGCCCTCAACTTGGTGGTGCAGCGGAATGGGGAGGATCCCCTCAGCCAGATCCGCGCCCACCTTGAGGCCCACGGGCTGGAGGTCTTCAGCAGTACCCAATCTCGCCCCAGCCTGGACGACGTGTATTTGGCGGCAACCGGGCAAACCCTCCTGGATGCAGAGCTGGCAGCTTTCGAGTCCAACTTAGGCAAGAAAAAGTAGTTTTTCCCTGATTCCCAATCCTTACCAAGTTTGCAGGAGCCTTCGTATGACCTCTGCTGCTTCCCCAATTCAATCCAGCCCAATTCCCCTTTTGACAGCAGAATTTTGGCAGGAAACTTTTGCCCTCACCCGCCGCTTGTTTATCCAACTGCAGCGCCGCCCCGTAACCCTGGTAGTCGGCATCGTCCAGCCGCTGCTCTGGTTGATTTTGTTTGGAGCCTTGTTTCAGAATGCCCCTATTTTTGGGGCCGGGCAAAACTACACCCAGTTTTTGGGAGCAGGCGTGATCGTGTTTACGGCCTTTGGCGGGGCTTTGAATGCGGGGGTGCCGGTGATTTTCGACCGGGAGTTCGGATTTTTAAACCGACTGCTGGTGGCTCCCCTCACCTCTCGCTTTTCCATTGTGCTGGCCTCCAGCCTGTTCATCGTCAGCGTGGCGCTGCTGCAGACGGCGGCAATCGTGGGGGCAGACTACGTCCTCGGCGGCGGGATCCCAGACGTGCGGGGCTTGGCGGTGGTGGCCTTGATCGTGGGCCTGTTGGTCTTGGGCTTTACCGCCTTGAGCTTGGGCCTAGCCTTTGCCATGCCGGGGCACCAGCAGTTGCTGGCTTTTATCTTTCTGGTCAACTTGCCTTTGATCTTCTCCAGCACGGCTTTGGCTCCCTTCAGCTTCATGCCCACCTGGCTGCGCTGGGTGGCCAGCCTTAACCCGCTCACCTTTGCCATCGAGCCAATTCGCCACGTCTACCGCACCAGCACCTGGAGCTTTGCCGATGTGGTGCTACAGGCTCCCTGGGGCAATCTCACCCTAGCGGGATCCCTGGGGCTCTTGACGGGGTTTGTGGTGGTGTCAGTGCTGCTGGTGCAGGGGGTGCTGCGCAAGGGCTTGGCCTGAGGGGCTTTGGGACTGGCTCGGGGAAGCCGAGTTGGTCTTGTGCCTTTCAAAGTCAATGGCAAGAAGCAGACTTCTCCTTTTGTCCTGCTACCTGGCTCCTTTTCGGAGGACGTTGGAGATTTTGGCCATGGCAGTTCTTGAAGATTGGCAGCGCTCCAAGTTGGATCCCAGCGACGATGCCCTCTTCTACAGCTACCCCCGCTTCGTAACCCATGTAGATGCTGGCTTCATCGGCCAGCTCACGGATCTCTACCGCCGCTACTTGCAGCCCCAGACCCGCATTCTCGACCTAATGAGCAGTTGGGTTTCCCATTTGCCGCCGGAGATGGATTTTGCCCATGTGGAAGGGCACGGGATGAATGCTGAAGAACTGGCGGCTAACCCTCGGCTTAACCATTTCTTCGTCCAGAACCTCAACCAAAACCCACTCCTGCCTTTCCCGGACTGCACTTTTGATGCCGTGCTGAACGCGGTTTCGGTGCAATACCTGCAGCAGCCGGAGCAAGTGTTTGCCGAGGTGCATCGCATCCTTAAGCCCCAGGGCTTCTTCATTGTCAGCTTCTCCAACCGCATGTTTTTCCAGAAGGCAATCCAAGCCTGGCGAGACAGCTCGGAAGCAGAGCGGGTGGAGCTGGTCAAGCGCTATTTCGAGGCAGTGCCAGGGTTTGAGATCGTCGAAGTCATCCAGCGGCCTGCTCCCCTGAGTTGGCTTGCCTTTCTGGCCGGAGGGGGCAGGGATCCTTTCTACGCCGTGGTTGGGCGGCGAGCTGCAGCTTAAGAGGCAGTAAGCGAAAGCTAGGGCAGCTCTACCGAGGTAGGCTTAGAAGCATAGGTCAGGCCCCAGCCCAATTTCTCACGCATGACCCGGAAGAACTCCGGTCGGCGTAGGCGAATCAGGTCTGTGCAGTAGGGGGCGCGGACAACGCGAATTTGGTCTTCTGGCAGGATGTAGCAGCCAGCATTGCCGTCCGCTACCAAAACCAGCGGCTGAGGGCTAGCGGGGCTGATCCACACCTCTTCCGAATCGGGAAAGACCAGAGCCCGTGAGGCCATCGAGTGGGGACAGATAGGGATCAACTGCAACACCGGCAGGCTGGGAGTGATGACCGGTCCTCCTGCAGAAAGGGCGTAGGCGGTAGAACCGGTGGGGGTGGCTAGGATAATGCCGTCGGCGGCCACATCCAGAGGGGAGTGCTCCCCAATGGTGACTTCAAAGTGGCACATGCTGGTCAAAGGCTCGCGGTGGAGCACCATCTCGTTGAGGCTAAGCACTTCCCAGCGCAATTCGTTGCCGCGGTAGGCCTGCACCAGCAACATGCTACGGCGATCCAGAATGTACTCGCCGGCAATGGCTGCCTTGGCCGCCTCTTCTAGGTGGGTTAGGTAGGTCTCCGTCAGAAAGCCCAAGTGGCCAGTGTTCACGGCCAGCAAGGGGATCCCTTTGGGAGCCAGTTGCCGGGCTGCTGCCAAAACGGTGCCGTCTCCCCCCAGCACTACGGCAAACTTCATGCTCTCGTCAAAGCCGGCGGGGGCCAGGCTGTCCACCTTGGTCAAGCAGACGGGACTGTCAAGCTTGGCGTAGCCGAGGACGCCGCCCCAATTGGGGGCCACACAGACTTCCCACCCCTGCTCCTGAAACCAGCGGGAAAGGATTTCGCTGCTGCGTTTAGCGGCAGGCTTGGCGTCGTTGTAGAGGATACCGACCTTGGGCTTGCTCATGGGAGGGGGAAGAGGCAGAGCGGTGCCAAAACTCTATCAGTTCTAGATAGCTGCCGCAAAAAATAGCTGGCCCCCTGGCCCCAGCTCGGGTCACCGCCAGGGATAAGCTGGAAGAGCTCCCCAGCGAGTCTCTGGACGGGCTGAGGGGAGTTGAAAATGTTGTTCGCTTTTTCCCATGCAAGCCTGTACCCTGGTCGCCCGCGCCAAGATCAATCTTTACCTAGAGATCCTCGGATCCCGCCCCGATGGCTATTCCGAGGTGGCCATGATCCTGCAGAGCATCGCTTTGGCGGATCGCGTGCGTCTCCAGCGCCGCCCCCACGGGATCCACCTAATCTGTAACCACCCGGAAGTGCCGGCAGATGCCCGCAACCTGGCCTACCGCGCGGCTGAGCTGCTGCAAAAGGAGTGCCAGACCAATCTGGGGGTGGAGATCCACATCGAGAAGCAGATCCCCGTGGCGGCGGGCTTGGCAGGCGGCTCAGCCGATGCAGCGGCAGTTCTGGTGGGGTTGAACCAGCTCTGGGGCTTGGGCCTGACGGTCAGAGAACTGCAGCACTTGGCGGCCCGCTTGGGATCCGACATTCCCTTTTGCGTGCAGGGGGGCACCCAGCTAGCCACAGGACGGGGAGAAGTTTTACAGCCGCTGGCCGACTGGGAAGGGATCCCCCTGCTGTTGGCCAAGCCCAAGCGCCTTGGGATCTCCACTGCCTGGGCCTATCAAGCCTTTCGCGCTCACCGTGCCGCTTCCTTGCCTTCTGCGGGATCCTCTCTGTCGACCTTGCCCCAAGTCCTCGCTGCTCTGGAGCGTCGGGATCTGCTGGCCTTGGCCCGCAGTTTACGCAACGACCTGGAGCAGCCAGTTTTGGCCGAGTACGCTATCGTGGGAAAATTGCGCCAGGCCTTGCTGGAGGTAGGGGCGTTGGGATCCCTGATGTCGGGCTCGGGGCCGACAGTGTTTGGGCTCATGGCCAGCCTGGAGGGGGCTGCTCAAGCCTGCGAGAGCCTGCGCCGCCGCTTTCCGGAGGTGGACTTCTGGGTAACCCAGTTTGCTCCCACCGGCATTCTGCTGGAGCCGGATCCCCACCCTCTCGATCCCCCTAGAATTGCTAGCTAGCCTAGCCAGGAAACAGGCCCTGATAACCGGTGGAACATTAAAGCTCTGTAGTTCAGACTAAAAATTAGCTTGGCTGCGGGCCTGAGAAGAAGATGAGCGAGAGGACGTTGTTTGACAAAGTCTGGGACGCCCATACGGTGCGGATCTTGCCCTCAGGGCAGACGCAGTTGTTCATTGGGCTACACCTCATCCACGAGGTCACCAGCCCCCAGGCTTTTGCCATGCTGCGGGAGCGCAATCTGCCAGTTCTTTTTCCAGAGCGGACGGTGGCGACGGTCGATCACATCATCCCCACCGACAACCGGACGCGACCTTTTGCGGATCCCTTGGCGGAGGAGATGATCCAGGAGCTAGAGCGCAACTGTCGCCAATACGGCATCCGCTTCTACAACAGCGGCTCCGGCCGGCAGGGGATCGTGCATGTGATAGCGCCGGAGCTGGGGCTGACGCAGCCGGGGATGACCATTGCCTGCGGCGATAGCCACACTTCTACCCACGGCGCCTTTGGAGCCATTGCCTTTGGCATCGGCACCAGCCAGGTGCGGGACGTGCTGGCCACCCAAACTCTGGCCTTGTCCAAGCTCAAGGTGCGCCGCATCGAGGTGCAGGGCACGTTGGGGCCGGGGGTTTACGCCAAGGATGTGATCCTGCACATCATCCGCAAGCTGGGGGTCAAAGGCGGGGTGGGCTACGCCTACGAGTACGGCGGCAGTACTGTCGAGGCGATGAGCATGGAAGAACGCATGACCCTCTGCAACATGTCCATCGAAGGGGGAGCCCGCTGCGGCTATGTCAATCCCGATGCCGTGACCTTTGAGTATTTGCGGGGGCGGGAGTTTGCTCCTCAGGGATCCGATTGGGAAGAGGCTGTGGCCTGGTGGCAAAGCCTAGCCAGCGACCCCGACGCTGTCTATGACGACGTGGTGGTGTTTCAGGCCTCCGAGATTGCTCCCACGGTTACCTGGGGGATTACCCCCGGCCAAAACATTGGGGTGGACGAGCGGATCCCGGCTCCCGAGGAGTTGCCAGAAAGTGAGCGGGAACTGGCTAGGGAAGCCTACGCCTACATGGGCTTGCGACCAGGGGATCCCATTGTAGGCACGCCGGTAGATGTCTGCTTTATTGGCAGCTGCACCAATGGCCGCTTGAGCGATTTGCGGGAGGCAGCCAAGGTTGCCAAAGGCCGGCGGGTAGCGCCTGGAGTGAAAGCGTTTGTGGTCCCTGGCTCCGAGCGGGTCAAGCAGGAGGCTGAACAGGAAGGCTTGCGGGAAATCTTTGAGGCAGCAGGGTTTGAGTGGCGGGATCCCGGCTGCTCCATGTGCTTGGCTATGAACCCAGACCGCTTGGTAGGGCGGCAGATTAGCGCCTCTTCCTCCAACCGCAACTTTAAGGGCCGCCAGGGATCCCCCACAGGGCGCACTCTGCTCATGAGCCCGGCCATGGTGGCGGCAGCAGCAGTGAGCGGCAAAGTGGTGGACGTGCGGACGCTGCTTTAGTCGGAGCTAGAGGAGGCAAGAAGGGGGTAGAAGTGACCCACCGGTCCCTGACCGGCCCCAATGGCCAAAGGATGCCGCAGGGCTTCGGTAACATAGGCCTTGGCCAGCAGCGTTGCCGTCAGAGGATCCTTCCCCCAAGCCAGTTGCGCCGCAATGGCTGCCGAGAGGGTGCAGCCGGTGCCGTGGGTGTGGCGGGTGGGGATCCGCTTGCTTTTGAGCACCTCGAGCCGCTCGCCGTCAAACCACACGTCCACCCCCTGCAGTTCTCCCGGCA
>NZ_JANSHI010000014.1:0-75974 GCF_047461615.1 Synechococcus sp. W65.1
TGGGAGGTGGTCAGCCGCTTCTGTGGCTGGTCCCAGTTGCCTTCGGAAACGCCCTCCTAGCCTATCTGCCGTTTTGGCCCCCCAACGTCCTTCAGCCCCATGCTGCCCCCCAAAGTGCTCCGTGCCGCTGAGGCAACTGCCGGCCTCTTTTTGGATATGGACGGGGTAATCGTGGATTCGGAGCCAATCCACGCCCGCGCCGGTGCCATTGCCATAGAGCGCTGCCGGCTTGCTCTAGATCTGGCTCCCGTCTCCCTGCAGTTTAAGGGGCGCACTGACCGGGACATGTTTGAGTATCTCGTGGAACACCTGACGGACACCCCGCCTGCAGAGCGGCCCCTGCTGGTGCAGCGCTTGATTGAGGAAAAGGCCAGGGCTTTCGGGGAGCTGTTGGAAGAGGTGCTCTTGGTGCCGGGGGTGTTGGAGTTTCTGGAGCTCAGCCGCCGTCGCTTTTCAGCCCTTGCCCTCACCACCTCTGCTACCCGTCGGGATCAGGAGCAGATTTTCCAACGCTTTGACCTAGGCCGCTGGTTTGACGCCGTGATTACCGCTGAAGATATCCAGCGAGCCAAGCCCGACCCCGAGCCCTATTTGAAAACAGCTGCCAAAGTGGGCTTGGATCCCAGCTTGTGTTTGGTGGTTGAAGACTCTGCCCACGGGATCCGCGCGGCTAAGGGGGCAGGCTGCCTTGCGGTGGGCCTCACCACTGCTTTTACACCAGCAGAGCTGCGTCAGGCAGGCGCCGATGCTGTGGTGGACAGCTTTGCCGAATTGGCAGAACTTCTGGAGCTGGAGTAGAAAGAATCGTGGAGTCAGGACAAGTCTTCCAGAACCGGAAGGCTCTAGCCCATCGTCATGCCGCCGTCGATGGCAAAGACTTGGCCGGTGATGTAGGCCGCCGCCGGGTCAGCCGCCAAAAAGCGCACTAGCCCCGCCACTTCCGCCGGGGATCCCAGTCGCCCCAGAGGAATTTGGGCCAGGATGGGGCCAGGATCCAGTTTTTCCGTCATCTGGGTAGTGATAAAGCCAGGGGCGACAGCGTTGACGGTGATGTTGCGGCTGGCCAGCTCGCGGGCTGCTGTCTTGGTTAGACCAATTACCCCCGCTTTGGCAGCGCTGTAGTTGGCCTGGCCGGCGTTGCCCACCAAGCCCACCACTGAGGTGATGTTGATGATGCGTCCCTGCCGCTGCTTGACCATGATCTTGGCGGCTGCTTTCAGGCAGAGGAAGACTCCCGTAAGGTTGAGATCCAGCACTGCCTGCCAGTCTTCCGGCTTTAGGCGCAACAAGAGGGCATCGCGGGTAATGCCAGCATTGTTAACCAGCACGTCCACCCGGCCCCACCGCTCCATCACCTGCTCAAAGAGCCGCTCCACTTCTAGGGGCTGGGAGACATCGGCAGCCAGGGCCATCCCCTCCCCTCCCACGGCGGCAATCTCCTGCACTAGCGCTTCGGCCTCAGCGGCGGAGTGGGCGTAGTTGACGACTACCTTGGCGCCAATGGCCCCTAGATGCAGGGCAATGGCCCGGCCAATGCCTCGGCTGGCTCCTGTAACCACGGCCACCTGGTTGTGGAGCGAGGGCAAGGGGAGGAGTTCGGACATAGGCAGCAGCCTCCTTGCAAGGGCGACAGCCGCACTAGTATAGGACGCTTTGGCTTCCTTTGGAGCCTTGCCGTCGGCCACGGCCCGTTAGCTAGCCCCGCCGGGAAGCCCCGCCCTCTACTCGCCAGGGTGTTCGCGCTAGCGGCGCGGAGCGCTTGGAGCGGGAGTATGTCACGATAGAAAGTTGGCTTCTGGCAGAGAAACCGTCCATGCAAGTGGAGTTTCGGGAGTGCGATCCAGGCAACCTCTGGATTTGGTTTGAGTTTGCCGAGCCGCCCGTGCCGGCAGAGCTGGAGTACCTCAGGGAAGTGCTGGAATCGTGGTATGTGCTGGGCAAGCTGGGAGGATTTAACGCCGAGCGCTTGGTGGTTCAGGAGGCTGAGGCGGATCTCAGCTACCTGGAGTACCCCAGTGACTTGCCTCCCGTCACCTCGCTCATGCACAACATGGGATCCCTCGAGGAGAAGGGCAACTGGGCCCGCTGCTGGTTTGACCTGGGCACTGCCGACGCAATGGCGCTGGACGTGTTGATCAATGCCCTGCGCACCCTTAGCTTAGAGTACATTGGCCTTACCCGCGTCATCATCGGCGGGCAAAACGAGGATTGGCCAGCGCCGGATCTCGAGGAGACTGACGCCTACGATCTCCACAGCTACCTCCAGGATCACTGGGGGGAAGAAGGAGAGCTGGAGTAGCTTCTACTCTAGGTAGCCCAGCTCCTGCATCCGCCGCAGCAAGTCTGCATCGCTTTCCACATCCACCTTGCGAGGAGCCAAGCTGGGGCGGCGCGATTCAGCCCACTCCAGCCACCGCCTTAGCCCTTGTTGCAGGCGAATTAGCCAAGCTTGGGGAGAAAGGGATCCCAACGCCGAATCCCCAGGCTCAGCCAAGAGCAGATCCCGCTGCTCCGCCGGATCCTGCTCTAGGTTGTAGAGGCTAGGGCTCTCCCCAGTTTGGATGAGTTTGATCACTCCCTCGTAGAGGGCGCGGCGGGTGGCGTAGCAGGCGCGGGCCTGCAAGAGGCTGTCGTTGCGGCTTTCCATGGCCCGCAAGAGAATCTGCGGCGGGAAGGCCTCGCTAAGCACTACGCCTTGCTCGGGATCCTCCCCAGCCAGGGTACGGCTTAGGCTAAGGCGGGCAACTTCGCGGCGGAGCCGGAGGCTAACCCGAGGGGTGCCGTCGGCTAGAGAAAGGCTGGGGCCAAAGCCGGCAGCCTCCAGGAGAGTGTGGAAGAGGCGGCGGGTGGAAACGGGGGTGGCCACCCGCTTTCCTGCAGGAAAGTGGCCGGGGTAGTGCAGGATCAGGGGCACGCGGATGAGCTCTTCGTAAACCACAAAGGCGTGGCCGACGAAATCGTGCTCTCCTAAGCCTTCGCCGTGATCGGCGACGATGGCCAGCAGAGTGTTTTGCTCCAGGCCAGTGTGGCGCAAGGTGGCAAAGACAGATCCCAGCAGGTGATCCTGGTAGGCTACTTCCGCATCGTAGATGTCCCGCAGCACCCGCGCCTGCAGGGGAGAAAGCGGCTGCGGTAGGGGTGCCATCCAGCGGTAGGGCTCAGCGTTGTACTGGCGCAGGAAATCCCGGGCCTCTCGGCTGTTCTTAAAGTAGGGAGCGTATTTCTGCACAAAAGGCTCTGGCGGCCAGTAGGGCAGGTGCGTCTCCATTAGGTTGACAAAGCAAAAAAAAGGAGGCGCCCCCGCAGGGCGGCGGGCCATTTGCTGGAGGTAGCGATTGAGGTCGGCAATGGAGGCAGCGGTGTTGCCCTTAAAGTTCATCAAGCAGGTCCAGAGGGAGGCAAACCAGGGGTGCAGGGCCAACTGAAAAAGGGTGTCGGAGCGAGCAAAGGCATTTTGCACGGGGTAGGAGAGGCGGCGCCAAAACTGGGTGTAGGCGGCCAGCCAGCGGTTGAGGGGAGGCGGCAGAGGGTTGCCCTCAGGGGGGCGGGTGGGCAGAGCCCCGCCGTAGTTGTAGAAGGTGTCAAAGCCGCGCCGCAGGCCATTTTTCAAGATCCCGACTAGGGGATTGTTGCAGAAGCCAACGGTGGTGTAGCCAACCAGCTTCAGCAGCTCTGCCAGGGTGGGTAGGGTAGGACTCAGCTCTAGGTCTGCCTGAATGGTCTGGTGGGTGCTGGGGTACTCTCCTGTAAACAGGGAGGCGTGGGAGGGGATCGTCCACTGGGCAGGGGCAATGGCCCGTTCGAAGAGAGTGGATTCTGCAGCCAGCCGATCCAGGTTGGGGCTGGTGGGGACTTGGCGGGCCCGCTCTTCCTCCGACCAGTAGCAAGAGAGACGATCCGCCCGCTGGGTATCGAGCACAATCAACAGGATATTGGGGCGCTCCCCCTTCGGGATCTCTGCCATTTCTGGAAACCTCACCACAACCCACCGCAGAGGGTTCTTAAACTATCTTGACATGCTCCCACCTGCCTTTTGGCCCCTAGGGCAGGGTGAGATGGGTTTGGCTGTTGCCTTGGATCCGGATGGTGTTGCTCTGCCAGTCGAGGAGGCCCCTGTCGCCACTCACGGTCAAAGCCTGACTAGGCTGGCGGTAGCGCACCTGGCCCAGAGCCTGCAGTTGGGTGGAGCCGATGCGCCACCGGATCTCCTGGGCCTCGAGGGACGCTGTCCCGCTGACGCGGGCGGTTTCGGCTTTCGCATTGCCCACCAGGCGCAACTCAGCTAGAGGCAGGGGAGCCCGCAACTCCTCGCCACTAAGGCGCACGCTTTGCTGGGGGGCATACACCTCTACTGCTCCCACCGCCTGCACTTTCCTCGCGCCAAACTGCCATAGGAAGCGCCTAGCAGCTAGCTCCAGCTCTGGAGCCCGATATTCTGCCCGTATCGGTTGCGTGGGATCCAGGTTCTCCACTTGCATCTGACCTTGGCCAAAGTCCATCAGCAGGCGATCCCCCTGCAGGAAGCCCTGATCCTCCAACAGCTCCACTTTTACCTCGCCTTCGGCCTTGAGCAGGCGCTGGGCTGGCAGCCACTCCAGCCGCTGGGCCTGTAGGCGCAGGTTATCCCGCTCGGACTCCACCTCGACTTGCCCCCTCAATTCCAGCCGCCGTTGGCTGGGGTAAGCGGATCCCTGCTCGGCCCGGACGCGAACGGCGCGGTCGTCTTCGTCAAAAAACTCTCCCTCAATGGCCTCCAAGTGGGCGGATCCCAACTGCACGGGGGTAGCCTCTGACGGCGGCGGCTCGTACTTGGCTAGGCGTGCCCGCAAGCGCCAGAGCAGGCCACCGTCGGGTTTGGCCTGGGTAAGAGTGATGTCTTCGTAGAGTAACTGGGGGGTGGGAAGGGACGCTGCAGGTGTGGGATCCCTGCTTGCCGGCAGCTCCGGCCCACTACAGGCAGGGCCCAGCAGAGCGAAAGCTACGAGCCACCCCAGCATCCAAAAAGAATGAGACGGCACGGCTCTCTCTTGGGCGCTTCCTCCTACCCTAGCGCTATCCTACTGAGGGAATCCGTCTGTGGCATCATCAGGCAAGGGATTGCGGCACAGCTGTGGAGCAACTGTTGCAACTGTTCATTTACGGCCTCGTGTTGGGCAGCATTTACGCCCTGGGGGCAATTGGCGTGTCCCTGACCTTCGGCATTTTGCGCTTTGCCAACTTCGCCCACGGGGATCTGATGACCTTAGGGGCCTATTTTGCCCTGACCTTTGTCGGCTGGGGCTGGCCCTTGGGGGTCAGTTGGATCCCGGCAGCCTTGGCAACGGCAGGGTGTGCGGTGGGGATCGACCAATGGGTCTATCGCCGCCTGCGCCGGGAGGCCCCCGTTATTTTGCTCATTTCCTCCTTTGGCACGGCCCTGATTTTGCGCAGCCTGGTGCAGATTCTCTGGGGGCCCGACAACCAGGTGTACCGCCAGGGCATCCAGATCCCCTGGGAGGTGGGTGGGCTGCGCATGAAGCCGGACTGGGTGGTGATCTTGGTGGGAACGGCGCTGCTGGTGGTGGCGCTGCACCTGTTTTTGCAGCACACGCGGGTGGGGAAAGCCATGCGGGCCATGGCCGACAACTTTGACTTGGCCAAGGTGACCGGCATCGATACGGAGCAGATCATTCTCTGGACCTGGACCCTCGGGGCGGCTTTGGCCTGTCTGGCGGGCATCTTCCTCGGCCTAGATACCCGGCTGCACCCTACGATGGGCTGGCGGCTGTTGCTGCCCGTTTTCGCTGCCGCCATCCTCGGCGGCATTGGTCGTCCTTACGGAGCCATTGCTGGGGGGTTGGTGATTGGCCTAGCGGAGGAGTTCTCGACCTTGGTGATTAGCCCAGCCTACAAGACGGGGGTGGCCTTTGCTATCCTGGTCCTCCTGCTGATCTTCCGGCCTACTGGGCTAGTGGGGGGGCGAGCCTGATGCTGAGCTATGCCATTTTCTTCTTGATTTTGGTCGGGATCTACAGCGTACTGGCGCTGGGCCTCAACATCCAGTGGGGCTACGCCGGTATGTTCAACATTGGCGTGGGGGCCTTTTTTGCCCTGGGGGCCTACGCCAGCGCTATTGTTACGACGCCGCCAAGCCCTGAACATCTGGGGGGCTTTGCGCTGCCCTTTTGGGTGGGCTTTGCGGTGGCAGCGGTAGTGGCGGGAGCCATTGCTTTTTTGATTGGCTTGATTACCCTAAACCTGCGCTCTGACTACCTGGCCATCGCCACCATTGGCATTGCCGAGATCATCAGCCAAATCCTGAAAAACGAGGGCTGGCTAACCAACGGCGTACGCGGTATCACTCGCATCCCGCGGCCCTTTCGCGGTTGGATCCCGGGGCAGGATACGCTGCTGTACCTGGGCTTGGTGCTCTTGGTTTTGGCAGGCGTTTACTGGCTAAGCGAGCGGGCCTATCGCTCCCCTTGGGGACGGGTGCTGCGGGCCATTCGGGAGGACGAGCCGGCAGCCCTAGCTGCGGGCAAAGATGTCCTCCAGTTTCGTCTCCAGGCATTTGTCCTGGGATCCATGCTTATGGGGTTGGCAGGGGCCCTCTATGCCCATTTTGTCAACTTCATCAGCCCGGAAGCCTTTCAGCCCGAGTTTGCCACCTTCATTGTCTGGGTGATGTTGATTGCCGGGGGCAGCGGCAACAACCGCGGTGCTTTGCTGGGAGCGCTGGCCATTTGGGGGGTGTGGTCGGCCAGTGAACTGTTCACCAATCGTCTGCCGCCCCAGTGGGCCACGCGGGCCGGCCCCTTGCGCATTCTGCTCATCGGGCTCCTCCTGCAGGTTATTCTCCTCACTCGTCCACAGGGTCTGCTGCCGGAACGTCCGCCCCAGCCGGTTGGGGATGCCTCTCTTTTGTCCAGGGCGAGCAGAACCCCTGAGGGAGAGTCAGCAGGATAGGATGGGGTCGGCTGCCCCCTCGCCAATCCCGCCTTATGACGATGTTGCCTCCAGGAAACCCTCCTTCCTCTGAGCTTGGCCCAGGCAGTTGCCCTGCAGAAGTTGGGGTTGACCCGGGTGGGATCCCAACTGCCCCCATCAAAGAGGGCTATGCCCTGCCCGAGCATTACTTTAACCGCGAGCTCAGTTGGATTGAGTTCAACGCCCGGGTGTTGCACGAGGCCCTGGACGAGCGCACTCCCTTGCTGGAGCGGCTGAAGTTTCTGGCTATTTTCGAGAGCAACCTGGACGAATTCTTTATGGTGCGGGTAGCAGTGATCCGCCGCCAGTTGGAAACAGGCGTGCTGCTGCCAACCCCCGATGGCCTCACCCCCCAGCAGCAATTGCGCCAGATTTCCCAGCACCTACGGCCCCTGATTCAAAAGTTGCACGAGTGCTTTCGGCAAGAGCTGGTGCCTAAGCTGGCAGAGCAAGGCATTCACATCCGCAACTTTAGCGACCTGACGGAGGCAGAGCGGCAGGAACTGCGGGAGTATTTCGATCGCCGCCTGTTTCCCCTGCTCACCCCCCTGGCGGTGGATCCGGGCCATCCTTTCCCCTATATTTCCAACCTCAGCCTTAACCTGGCGGTGGTGGTGCGGGATCCAGAAACGGGCAAGGAGCATTTTGCCCGCGTCAAAGTGCCCAACACCCTGCCCCGCTTTGTGCCCCTACGGGATGGGGTGAGCTTTGTGCCGCTGGAGCAGGTGATTGCCCACCACCTGGAGGCGCTGTTTGTCGGCATGGAGGTGCTGGAGTACCATCCCTTCCGCATCACCCGCGACGCTGATCTAGCCATCCAGGAGGACGAGGCTGACGATCTGCTTGCCGCCATTCAGGAAGAGCTGCGCAAGCGCCGCTTCGGCTCGGTGGTGCGCATGGAGGTTGCCAAGTCGATGCCCCCTGCCATCCGCCAGCGGCTGTGTGAGGAACTCCACCTGGATGCCGACTTGGTGTACGAAGTGGATGGCCTTCTGAACCTGGGCGGGCTCATGGCGTTCCTCAACCTAGACCGGCCCGACTTGAAGGATCCGCCTTGGGGGCCCGTCACACCGCCCCGCCTGCGCACTGCTTCGGTGAGCGAGGAGCCGGTGGATATTTTTGCCGTCATTCGGGAAGGGGATCTGCTGGTGCACCACCCCTACGAGTCTTTTGCCGCCAGCGTAGAGCGATTTTTGGAGGAAGCGGCCAACGATCCCCAGGTGCTCACCATTAAGCAAACCCTCTACCGCACCTCCGGAGACTCCTCAGTGGTGGGATCCCTCATCCAAGCTGCCGAAAATGGCAAGCAGGTGGCCGCTTTGGTGGAGCTGAAGGCTCGATTTGACGAAGAAAACAACATCCTCTGGGCCAAGAAGCTGGAAAAAGCCGGGGTTCACGTGGCCTATGGCCTGCCAGGGCTGAAGATCCACTGCAAACTGGCTTTGGTGGTGCGAGAAGAGGAGGGATCCCTGCGCCGCTACGTCCACATCGGCACCGGCAACTACAACCCCAAAACTGCCCGTATCTACACCGACCTAGGCCTGTTTACCTGCAACGAGACGCTCTGCCACGATGTTACCGAGTTGTTTAACGTGCTCACTGGCTACTCGCGGCAGCGGCACTTCCGCAAGCTCCTGGTAGCTCCCCGCACGCTGCGCCAGGGGATGGAAGCTCTCATTCGCCGCGAGATGCGCCACGCTCAGGCAGGGGGTCAGGGGCGGATCATCATCAAGATCAACTCCCTCACTGACCCGGAAATGATTCGGCTACTCTACGAGGCTAGCCAGGCAGGGGTGGAGATTGACCTCATTGTGCGCGGCATGTGCTGCCTAAGGCCAGGGATCCCAGGCTTGAGCGAGCGCATCCGCGTCATCAGCATCATTGGGCGCTTTTTGGAGCACTCCCGCATTTTTTACTTCTACAACAACGGCCAGGAGGAGTACTTCATCGGCAGCGCCGACTACATGACCCGCAACCTGGATCGCCGCGTCGAGGTGGTTGCCCCCGTGGAGGATCCGGTGTTGAAGCAGGAGCTGAAGGTTATTCTGGACATCTGCCTGACAGACAACCGGCAGGCTTGGGAGCTGCGTCCTGACGGCACTTACGTGCAGCGACGGCCTAGGCCGGGAGAGCCTGTGCGCTCCACCCATCAACGCCTGATGGAGCGGGCTGCTGGTCGCGCTTAGCCCTCACCCGCAGACCTGAGGGAAGGGACCAGCTCAGGAGGGAGGCGGCGGAGGGGCTTCGGCCGCTTCTTTCTCCGCTGCCCTAACCTGCTCTGTAGCCGCTTGCAAAGAAGACTGCAAGCTCTCCAGCTTTTCTCGGCTAGCGCGGTTTAGCCACGATTCGATGGCGTTCACCAAAAGCTGATCCCCCGAAAACCAGCCGCCACCATTCACAGCAAAGGCCAAGAAGATGGCCGCGTAGATAGCTGATAGCTCCAGGTAGGAAACGCTGAAACCAGCCACCTTGATGTGGTGAAACATGGCCACCGCCATTGTTGCTACCAAGCTCAACGCGGCAGGCCGGGTGAACAGGCCGAGGGCTACCAGGGGAGCCGCGATCAGTTCAGTGTAGGCAGCTACATAGGAGAAAAAGATTGGGAAGGGCAAGCCGATGACTTCTACGTAAGCCGCTGCAAACCCTTCGACATCCGCCAGTTTATCGAGGCCGTTGTGGATCATGAAGAGCCCTGCCACCCCCCGCAGGATTGTCCAGCCCACCTGAGACCACCGCGGGCCAACGCTGTCGTGACGCAGGACAGAAGTCAGCAGCCCGAGAAACCGCTGAAGGAGGGCCATAGGGGAAACCTGCTCTGCTAAGGAACGTAAACTACTGTAACGATTCTGAATGGTCTGCAGCAAGACGAAGCCGGAGCGTCGCCACTCCCGGTAGGAGAGGAGATCCCCTAAGGTTTGCCGGAGCAGTTCCCAAGGGGTACTGGCGCGGCTTTCCTGGCCAGCGATCCCTGTCTTCGTTCGCTTCTTGCGACTGCAGTCCGAAGTCCCCGTTCTGGCACAGCACCTGCTGCCGCAAGGAGCTCTTCTAGCGCTTCCGGCGTCGAGAGCAGATCCTGCGCCGTCTTTGGGCTAGGGCCCTCGACTCTCCACTGCCCTACCGTCCTAGACCGGAGTGGAGCTGCGGTTCAAACTTTCCGGTAAGAGAGCAGGAGGGCTCCATCTGCAAACTGAGATCCGACTCTTCCAGTAGCAGGGGCACCCGCTCGGCTACTTCCAGGCCAAATCCCCTCAAGCCGCTGATGTGGCGGGAGGTGTTGCTGATAAGACGCATCTTTCGCACCCCCACATCCCGCAAAATCTGGGCGCCAATGCCGTAATCGCGCAGGTCCATTGCCCCTGCTGGCACCGTCTCGGCAAGACCTAGATCCTGCCGGGCATAGGACTGAATTTGCTCGATGAGGCTAAGCTCTGGGCGCCGCAGGTACACCAGCACCCCCTTGCCCTGGTGGTCGATCATCTTCAGGGCAGCAGTCAGTTGGCGACGACAGTCGCAGCGCAGGGATCCCAATGCATCCCCCAGGGGGCACTCCGCTTGCACACGCACCAGGACAGGCTCGGCGGCAAATTGGGTCGGATCCCCCTTCACAAGCGCTAGGTGTTCTACCTGGTTGAGGGTGTCGCGGTAGCCGTAGACCTGAAACTGGCCAAACTCCGTCGGCAGGGTGGCGGTAGCCCCACGATGGACCAACCGCTCCGTGCGCAGCCGGTACTCGATGAGATGGGCAATGGTGATGATCTTAAGATTGTGCTTGCGAGCAAACTCAACCAACTGGGGCAAGCGAGCCATGGAGCCATCCGGGTTTTGGATCTCGCAGAGCACGCCTGCCGGGTAAAGCCCTGCCAATAAGGCCAAATCCACCGCTGCTTCGGTGTGCCCGGCCCGCTTGAGTACCCCACCTTCTCTTGCCCGCAAGGGAAAGACATGCCCCGGTCGGCGCAGGTCTTCCGGCCGCGTATGGGGATGGATGGCCGCCTGGATGGTACGAGCGCGATCGGCAGCGGAAATGCCTGTGGAAACCCCTAACTCTGGCCCGGCATCGATGCTGACCGTAAAGGCAGTCTGGTTGCTGTCAGTGTTCTGCCCCACCATCAGCGGGATCTTCAGCTCGTCGAGGCGGGATCCCTGCATGGCTAGACAGATAAGACCCCGCCCATGGGTGGCCATGAAGTTGATCACCTCTGGCGTGGCAAACTGGGCAGCACAGATGAGATCCCCTTCGTTTTCCCGATTCTCGTCATCGACCACGATGACCATGCGGCCACCCCTAAGGTCTTCCAGGGCTTCGGGGATGGAGTGGAAGAGGGTTTCCGTCTCCGCTGGCAAAATGGCGCTCATGGGGGTAAAAAGAGCCCTCCAGTCTATCCTAGGGCGGACCACCAGGGAGGGCCAGAGCTATGGACTACTAGTATTTGGGAATGGAGGGATCGTAGGCTTCAGCCCAGGCGAGGATACCACCGCGCAGGTTTTTCCCCTCGATCCCGGCTGCCTTCAGGATCTTCAAGGCTTTGGCCGAGCGCACCCCACTTTTGCAGTGGACGACTAGCTCCGAGCCGTTGAGAAGCCGCCGCACCTGCTCCACTCCATCTCCATTTTCAATCTGGGGCAACGGGATCAAGTGAGCACCTGGAATCCGGCCCAGCTCCCACTCGTTGGGATTGCGCACATCGACAAGCACAAAATCCTTGCCGGCATCCATCCATGCTTTCAGCTCGTCTACCGTGATCTCGGGGATTTCTGCCTGTTCTCCAGCCCGCGCTTGCGGGATGCCGCAGAACTGCTCGTAGTCGATGAGCCGGGTAATGGGCGGGGTGTCAGGATTCTTGCGCAGCTTTAGCTCGCGGAAGCTCATCTTCAGGGCATCGTAAAGGAGTAGCCGCCCGCTTAGCGTCGTGCCGATGCCCAGCAGGATTTTCACGGTCTCAGTTGCCTGGATGAGGCCGATGATGCCCGGGAGGATCCCCAACACCCCCCCCTCAGCACAGGAGGGCACCAAGCCTGGCGGGGGTGGCTCGGGGTAGAGGTCGCGGTAGTTGGGACCGCCCTCGTAGTTGAAAACCGTTGCCTGCCCCTCGAAACGGAAGATGGAGCCGTAGACGTTGGGCTTGCCCGTTAAAACACAGGCATCGTTGACCAGGTAGCGGGTGGGGAAATTGTCAGTGCCATCGACAATCACGTCGTAGTTGGCAAACAGCTCTAGGGCATTGTCAGCCTTCAGGGCGGTGTTGTAGACATCCACCTGGCAGTAGGGGTTGATCTCCAGGATGCGGTTTTTGGCCGATTCCACCTTGGGCTTGCCCACCCAGGAGGTGCCGTGGATGACCTGCCGCTGCAGGTTGGACACGTCAACCACATCAAAGTCAACAATGCCAATCCGCCCCACGCCGGCTGCGGCCAAGTAAAGCAGCAGGGGCGAGCCAAGACCGCCTGTGCCAATGCACAACACCTTGCCCGCCTTTAGCCGCTTCTGCCCTTCCAGGCCCACCTCCGGCAGGATCAAATGGCGGGAAAATCGCTCCATCTCCTCGCGGGAGAGCGTGACTTGGCTGGTGTCTAGGTTCAACATGGTCACCACCCTCCGGCAATGGCAGGAACAATGCTAATGACAGCCTCTTCGCCTACAGGGGTGTCATCGCCCTGGGCCAAGTTGCGCACGTCCTCGTCATTGAGGTAGACGTTGACGAAGTTGCGCAGCTTGCCATCCTCCGTGTAGAGGTGCCGCTTGAGCTCACTGTAGCGGGTAACTAGGTTGCGCATCACCTCGCCAACGCTGCTACCTTCGATTTCGACCGCTTCCAGATTGTCGGTGTAAGGCCGCAAGGGGGCAGGGATCAAGATCTTGGTTGCCATAGGGGTTCGGGAAAAGAGTCTAGCGATCTTGAGGGAACACTTGAGGCTCTGGGATCCTCTGGCCAACTCTCCAGTCCAGACTACCGCTTTGCTCCCCAGCCAAAGAGAGGCTTAGAGCAAGGCAGGGGATGCCTCCGCCCAAACCTGGATGGGCTCCCGCTGCAGTTGTTCCTGCTCGTCCAAAACCCAGCTGGCCACCTCCTCTGCTTTGCCCTCGCGCACGCTGACGATCACGCAGGAAAAGCCCCAGGGGAAAGCATGCTGCCGATCGAACTCGGAGGGGAGGGCAGGGTGGTTGGGATGGGAATGGTAGGTGCCTAGGATCCCTAGGCCCTTGCCACGAGCATAGTCGCTGGCTCGCTTGAAGTCAGCTGGCTCGATCAAGAAACGACGGCGGCTGGACTCCCCATCCGCCAAGGGGTTTTCAGCCTGATCCCAGCTGTTGGCCACCGGCCAAAGCTCGTGGACGAGCTTGTCAGATCCCTTGAGCTCGCCAATTAGAATGCCGCAGCCCTCGTAGGGGAAGGCCTGTTCGCCGTGTTGGCGGATGGCGTGGAGGTGCTCTGCCGAAAGGTAGAGGGCCATGAATCCCGCCTTTGCCGATGGAATTATCGTCCTTTATTCTGGCACAAATGGGCCCGGGCGTATCCTCCCCCCTCTGCTTGCGCCAGCGGTGTAGAGCACGGAAAACGCCGCTTGTCGCGCCCTGGGGTTATCCTGCAGCTACTCCGAGCCGCTGTGGCGGGAGGCCGGCGCTGGAGGGATAAGAGGCAGGTAGTGGGGGCAGCCCTGACAGGGCCCCTGGGGATTGACCGCGCAGCGCAACCATGCCGATCGAGCGCTAAAGGCACAGGAGGGATCCCCTAGCGGTTGGCCAAACTCTCCAGCACGCTGGCGGCGCAGCAATACCACTTGTCGGCGCCAGTCCCGCAAAAATCGGCTATAGGCGTGTTCTTGCCAGCGGCGCTTGGCTGCATGTTGTAAGAGTTGGGCGGTGAGGTGATCCACCATAAAAGGCCAAAAGGCAAGGAGTCGTGTTGGATTGGCCTAGATCCTCAGGATGGCACACCTTAGTAAGGGGAGGGAAAAATTGCAAACTCTCTTTGCCCTGGGGATAAGCTGCCTATGATGGTATGGGGCAAGCTAGCTTTGATTTCTAGGAAGTTGCAGCGAGCCCCAGCCGCTAGGAGATCCCGGCAAGCTGGCTTCTGAGAGGAGTATCGAGGTTGTGATGAAAGGCGCCTGCGGCTCAGAGCAATGGCAAAACCCAAAAGCCATCTCTGAAAGTCTTCCCCCCTCTCCTCCGGATTACCTAATCCGAGGTACGGCGGCAGAAGACAACATTCGCGTGGTGAGCGTTGTTTCCACTCAGGCAGTCCAGGAAGCGCGGGAGCGGCACCAGCTCTCCTATGTAGCAACAGTGGCGCTGGGGCGAGCCATGAGTGCAGCCCTACTGCTGGCGGCTGACCTGAAGGAACCCCAAGCCCGGATTGGCCTGCAAATTAGGGGCAATGGCCCCCTTGGTGGCATTCACGTCGATGCCGGCGTGGACGGTACAGTGCGCGGCTACGTGAGCAACCCGGCTATTGAACTTCCCCTCACCCCTGAGGGCAAGTTGGATGTGGGCCAGGCGGTTGGGCGCTACGGCTATTTGCACGTCGTGCGGGACTTAGGCTACGGCCAGCCCTACACCAGCACTGTAGAGCTGGTTTCAGGAGAAGTGGGAGATGACGTCAGCTACTACCTCACTTCCTCTGAGCAGATCCCCTCAGCGGTTCTGCTGGGGGTGAGCCTCGATTCCCAGCGAGTCCGTGCTGCCGGTGGAGTGCTGGTGCAGCTCCTGCCAGGCGCGCCGGCCAACTTGATCTCGGAGATAGAGTCTCGGCTAAGCCAGGTGGAGGAATTCACCCCCCAACTGGCCCGCGGTAAAGCTTTGCAGGAGCTGCTAGAAATTTGGCTAGGTGACTTGGATCTCAAGCTAGCGCCAGAGGTGCTCCCTGTCCGCTTCCATTGCCCCTGCAATTCCGAGCGGGTGAAGGGGGCACTGCGCATGCTAGAGCGGGATGAGCTCCTGGAGATGATCCAAACCGATGGGGGGGCGGAGGTGGTTTGCCAATTCTGCAACAAGGTCTACCGCCTTTCCGAAGGCGAGCTGCGCTCGATTGTGGCTGAGATGTCGGCCAGCCAGTGAGGGTAAGGATTGAGTTTGTCGACAAATCTTGGTGGACAAGCTTTCATCCTTGTCCTAGATTACTTACCAGGCCGATGGCAAGAGCCAATCTCGTGGGCGGGTCAAAGGCTCAATTAGGTGGGAGGCCAAAAGCGGCAACAGTGGCTTAAAGTCCCCCCTGGCCCAGCGCTCAACACAAGAGTTGCTAGAGAAAGAATCCCTACTTTTTTTCCGATGTCTCCCCTTACTCCTGAGCTCTCGGTTGTCATCCCCTGCAAGAATGAGGCAGACAACCTAGAGTCCCTGTTTGAGCGCTTGCAGCTCACCTTGGATCCCCTGGGGATCCCCTACGAGGTTATCTGTGTCAACGACGGCAGCCAGGACGACACCCTAGAAAAGCTCATTGCTTTCCATCGCCGCGATCCTCGCATCAAGGTGGTCAACCTTTCCCGCTGTTTTGGCAAGGAGATTGCCCTCACGGCGGGTCTGGATTATGCCTCCGGCAGGGCTGTTGTTCCCATCGACGCTGACCTGCAAGACCCACCCGAGCTGATCCCCCAGATGCTGCAGCTATGGCGGCAAGGGTACCAGGTGGTCTACGCTGTGCGCCGCAGTCGCCAAGGGGAAAGCTGGCTAAAACGCCTAACGGCCAACGGGTTTTACTGGGTGATCGAGCAGCTGAGCCAGGTGCCGATCCCGCGCAATACGGGGGATTTTCGCCTCTTGGATCGGCAGGTGGTGGATGCTATCAAGCAACTGCGGGAGCGCACCCGCTTCATGAAGGGGATCTTCGCCTGGGTGGGCTACCGCCAGGTGGCCATTTTTTACGACCGCGCCCCCCGTTTTCGCGGCAAAAGCCAGTGGAATTACTGGCGGCTGTGGAACTTGGCTATAGAAGGCATCACCTCTTTTAGCTCTTGGCCGCTGCGGGTGTGGAGCTATCTGGGCTTGGGGATCTCGCTAGCCGCTCTGCTGTATGGCCTTTTCCTCGTCGTCCGTACCTTGCTGTTTGGATCCGACGTGCCTGGCTACGCCTCTTTGGCCGTGATGATCTTGTTTTTGGGCGGGATCCAGTTGATTAGCCTAGGCGTGATTGGAGAGTACTTGGGCCGCGTTTTTGAAGAGGTCAAGGGCCGCCCTTTGTACCTAGTCAATGGCACCTTTGGGCTGGAGAGCTCCCCCCCTTTGCCTGCAGCAGAGTCCCAATCCATCTACAGCTCCAGTTCGCTGCCTAGCCAATAGGAGCGGCCCTCACTCTTTTAGAGCAGTGCGCCTAGAGGCCGCATATTGTCGGTACTCGCGCACAAAGATCTCCTGCACTTCCTTTTGGGAGAGCTGGATCCCTCGAATTTCAGCACGAGCAATGGCTTTCATCAGCTCAATGTAAGCCAAGCCCAGGGAAAGGGTGAGGGTGGCTGCTGTGGTGGATTGGATAATGCCGCCTGCAAGGGATCCCGCGCCAGGAATCATCTTTAGCAAGTTGGAGACAATCGCCCGCCCAGTGACCACTGCGCCCCCAATGCCCGCCAGACTCGCTATCAGAGAGTAGTAAAAAGAAGGAGAAGCTTTGTAGCCAAAGATAAAGCTAATATTGGCAATCATGCCCACTTGTGACGCTACCAGTAGAGGGGCATCCGCAAAAGGAAGGGGTGCGGCCCCGATGAACGCTGCGCTAGCCACATAGGCCGACACATACTTAAAAGCAGCATCAGCTTTGAGATCTACCCGCAACAACTGCTGCCGGATGAAAGCAAGGCGAGCGGCTTCCGGCAGTAGCTCCGACGTACAGCCAATCAGGTGCTCCAGCCCATGGGCGGGTATGGTGAGGTGTCGGTTAATGACCTTGTCCCGGGCCAAAACAGGAACGATGTAGCGAACGGGCAGATTTTGGCGCTGCAAGTACTGGAAAAACTCGCTCTCTTCGGGATTTGGGTATTCCAGACATTGGGTCAAGACCAGGATGACTGGCACATCTTTGAGTTCTAACTCTCTTAGCCACTCGCGCTCGGTTTCCTCCAGCCGCTTTAGCTCGTGGTGGATGCAATACCAAACAATGTGAATGTGATGTTTGGGATCCTTAAAGCGCAGCTCGTCGATGAGTTGGGCCACCTCGAGACGGATTTGGGTATTTTGTTCTCCCGCCAATTCCATGCCAGGTGTATCGTAGATGGTAATTGGGCAACCCTGCTTCGAGTACTTGCGAATGTGGCGGGTAACAGGGCTGCCAACTCCAGTGCGGGCCAGCTCGTCTTTAAACACCGCGTTAACTAAAGTGCTTTTGCCCACCCCGCTTTTGCCAATCACCAGGACGTTGCAATGGCCCATTTCGGCCTCCGCCTCTAGCAGGCTCTCTTGGAGCAGGTAGCCGGCCCAACCTTCTGGGTTCCCCTCTTGCCCCCGAGCACGCGCAACAGCCCGCTGGGTCACGTGAATAAGTCTTTCAATCCAGGAGGGCATTCTCGCCTCCGTCCGCGACATGATCTTTCCCCAGTGAGGGTCGGTACGGGATCCCTAATCCAGTGTGCCATCCTCTCCCCCACAGTTTCTGCCCCTGGCGCTTGTTCAAGAAGCTTTATTGAGAGCTATTCACAAGAGCTACTGGTTTGCCCTATGCTGGGGAAAAGTCAACACCGAAAACCCCTGCGTCGACTCAATCAACTCCATTGGGTAGTCTGGGTAGATAGCTGTATCCTCACTTTGGAGAACCCTGCCCTATGTCTGAAACCTCAACCTTGCGTCAGGCCTTCAACACCGTCCGCAACAACGCTGTCCTGCTCGGCCCGGAGGTCACCCAGCCAATCTGCGAGGGGATGAACGCCCTTCTGGCCAGCTTCCAAGGGCTGTACTTGCAATACCAAAAGCACCACTTTGTGGTGGAGGGCACTGAGTTCTACCCCCTACACCAACTGTTCAAGGATCACTGCGAGCAGGTGAGGGAACACGTCCACGACCTGGGAGAGCGCCTTGCTGGTTTGGGGGGTGTGCCAGTGGCTACCTTTAGCAGCTTGGCCAAGCTCTGCTGCTTTACCCCTGAGCCCGATGGCGCTTTCGAGGCCCGGCAAATGTTGAAGAACGATCTGGCTGCGGAGCAGGCCATCATCGATCTGCTGCGGCGCCAGGCTGCTCAGGCGGAGAGCTTAGGGGATCGCGCCACCCGCTACCTCTACGAGCAGATCTTGCTGAAGACGGAGGATCGGGCCTTTCACCTCAATCACTTCCTGGCCAATGACAGCCTAGTGTTTGGCTTGATGGACGCCAGAGCCTAGCCTAGATCCAGAGCAGGCTTGCCGGTCAAGGGGGCCTGCTGCTTGCAGGCAGGCCTCATTTTTGCAACGTCTTGTTGAAAACTTATATCACTATTGCCTAGCTGCATTTAGACTTATTTGCCGAGGCTTTGCTTCTGGCCATGAACCCCCTGCCCTATGAAAGTGGCTATTGCTTGCAGATCCCGCTAGGGGAGCGCTGGCGCATTCGGCGGCGGCTGGTGGAGTTGGGGATCCCAGCAACCTGTACGGGAGAGGGCTATTTGCAGGTGCAGGTGGACTCGCCTTTGGCTGTGGTGCAGGTGCGCAGCGTGATCCGCCAATACACGGCGCGGCGGCAGGAGTTGTTGGACAGCCTAGAGGCTTGTTGGCGCCTCAACGCAGAGGCTGGCGGACAAGATGAGCAAGTTTGCTAAGCAAAGGATCCCGTTTGAGGTAGAGGGCCAGTTCCTGGGATTTCTTCCCGACAAGGATGGCAAGCTCAAGTACTTGCGCTGGCAGGCCGAAGCAGAAGTGTTTGTCGGCAAGATCCCCCAGCCGCTGCGTTCCGCCCTCTACCGTACCCTCAAGCCAGGGGATAGGGTGCAGATTGCGGGGGAGCGGGAAGTCGATCTGCTCAAGGAGCGGGAGAAATGGGTGCTCTACCGCGTGGTTCCGCTCGGGGAGAGGGCAGGGTGTATAGCTTCCGGGGCCGAGGCAGATCCTGAGCCAGGTGCTCCAAAGGCTAAAGGTAAGGTGCTGGTCTGCCAAAAATCCAACTGTTATCGGCGCGGAGCCGGAGCGGTTATGCAGGCCCTGAACTTCCACTTGGCTGCCTACTCTGGCTCAATTTGCGTGGAGGGGGTGGGCTGTCTGAAAGATTGCCAGCGGGGTCCAAACCTGGTGTTCCTGCCCGACAAAGTTTGCTACAGCGGTGTTTCTCCGCAAGCTGTCCCTGCCTTGCTAGAGCGGCACTTTCCGCTAGTTCAGCAGGCTGACCAAAGCCAGGCTGCTGCAAGCCAAGGTGTACAGCCCGAAGAGCGCAAGCGGGCCTTGGCGCTGTACTGGTAGTCCCCGTTCGCAACAGCGGCAAGTTCATTTGCCTAGGAGTGTGTTGGGCAAGGGGGTCATGCTCCCGCTACCCGAATCCGGCAGCCCTAAAAGCCCATCAAGCGGGCCACAGCAGCCAAATCGGGGACAACCCCCGTGTGGATGGGAGCAGATCCCTGTTGGGCGGCCGTGTCGGGATCCTTAAGGCCGTTGCCGGTGAGCACGCACACCACCTGGGCGCCGGCAGGCACCTGATCCCGCCATTTCAACAATCCAGCCACCGCAGCGGCACTGGCCGGCTCGCAGAAGATCCCTTCCTCTCTTGCCAACAGATGATAGGCGGCCAAGATCTCCTCGTCAGTTACACTGTCCACCCGGCCACCGCTGACCTGGACGGCCGCCTTGGCCTTCGCCCAACTGGCAGGGTTGCCAATGCGGATGGCCGTGGCCACCGTTTCTGGGTGCTCCACGACACGGTTGAGGACGATGGGGGCGGCGCCAGCAGCCTCAAAGCCGTAGAGCCGTGGGCGACGGCTGGCCTTGCCTCGCTGGTAGTAGTGGCAAAAGCCCATCCAATAAGCGGTGATATTGCCGGCGTTGCCTACCGGGATACAGAGCCAATCGGGGGCATCTCCCAAGGCATCCACCACCTCAAAGGCGGCAGTTTTCTGCCCCTCCAGCCGAAAGCGGTTGACAGAATTGACCAGTGCCACCGGGTAGGCTTCCGCCAGTTGCCGCACCATGGCCAGTGCCTGGTCAAAGTTGCCCCGAATGGCAATGATCTCCGCCCCATACATCAGGGTTTGGGCCAGCTTGCCCTTGGCCACATAGCCATCAGGGATCAGCACGTAGGCCCGCAAGCCCCCTTTGGCTGCATAGGCAGCGGCTGCTGCCGAGGTATTGCCGGTGCTGGCACAGATGATGGCCTCTGCCCCCGCCTCTTTGGCTTTGGACACCGCCAGGGTCATGCCCCGATCCTTGAAGCTGCCCGTGGGATTGAGGCCTTCCAGCTTCAGGTAAACCTGGCAGTCTCGCCCCAGCCGTTGGCTCAGCGCAGGAGCAGGGATCAAAGGGGTATTGCCCTCATGCAGCGTCACTACGGGGGTGTTGGGACTGACGGGGAGCCACTCCCGGTAATGCTCGATAACGCCGGGCCAGAGACCCACTTGGGCGCGGGATCCGGCCCTGGGCAGGGAATAGGTGGGATTGAGGGTAACCATGCTGCGGACAAGGCCAGCTCTCTAACTTTAACTGTTCGGAAGACCGTTGTAGCGGCTTGGCAAGCTCTCGGCTAAGGACCCAGGGGATCTGGCGGCCGGAGGGCCAGGGCCTGGACCAGCGCGTGCAGCTTGAGGCGGATCTCAGCCACCTCCTGCTCGGGCTTGGAGTCGGCTACGATGCCAGCGCCGGCATACAGGCGGGCCCGCTTTCCCTCAATCAGGGCTGAGCGGATCCCGACCACCAACTCGCCATTGCCCTGTAAGTCCACCCAGCCCAAGGGGGCGGCATAGCTTGCCCGATCAAAGGGCTCTAGCTGCGCCAGCCACTGCAGTGCTGCCTGCTGGGGGTAGCCTCCTACAGCGGCAGTGGGGTGGAGTTGGGCCAACAGGTCAAACAGGTGGACGTGGTCGGGAAGTTCCGCTTCGATAACAGTTTGCAGGTGCTGGATGTGGGCCAAACGGCGCAGCCGTGGCTGAGGGGAGATCCAGGGATCCATCCCCAGCCAGCCCAGAGCCTCCTGAATTGAGCGCACCACCCACTGGTGTTCGCGGCGGTTTTTAGGGCTGCGGAGCAGCTCCTCGGCCAAGCGGCAATCCTGGGGCCCGGTAGAGCCGCGGGCAACCGAGCCTGCCAAGGCATCAATCTGCACCCGGCCTTGCCACACCGAAAGCAGTCGCTCTGGGCTGGCTCCCAAAAAGACTTGGGGAGGCAAATCCCCCTTGCTTTCTGAGGCAAAGGCAAAGACGCTGCAGTCGGGATGATAGGCCTCCAGGTAGGCCAGCAGCGAAGGGATGGCGGGGGGAGAGGGCAACGCCAGGTCTACCGCTTCCGCCAGCACCACTTTCTCAAGGGATCCCGCCCGAATGACTTGCAGGGCCTTTTCAATTCGCGCCAAGAGGGCCTCTTCTGCCAGTGCCACCTCCAGAGGGGGCTGGGGCCTCCAGGCGGGCAAGGGGGCCTGGGCAAGGCGCTGCATGTGGGCAAAAAAGGTGGCGATCTGGCCAGCTAAGGCTGCCAAGTCGCTGTCGGGGCCAACTTCTAGGTTGAGCCGCGCCACCGTCACCTCCCCCTGCACCTGCAGTAGCTGCCAGCGCGGCAGAACCAGCGCTGCTCCGCCGCCACTGTGGGGGGCAAAGCCAAAACGGCAGAAGCACAGGAGGCGCTCCTGGGGGCTACTTGGAGCCGGAGCGGTGTGAACATGAGGCTGCAGGGCTTGCACAAAGTCTCGCGCCACCTGGAATCGCTTCTCTCCGGCAAGATCAGCCCGCCGCAGGGATCCCCACCCCAGCACTTGCACCCGTTCCCCCTGCACCGTGTGGGCAAAGTAGCAATAGCTAGGAAGGTGCTGGAGAGGAAGCAAGCTCAACTCTTGGGCCAGGGCCGCCAGGGGATTGAGCCCGGGGAAGGGCCAGGCCAAGCTGAGAATCTGAGGAACCCCCGTTGCCCGCGCTAGCTGTTGGCAGGCTTCTAGGAGGGGCTTTTCCTTCTCTGGCCAAGCAGCAGGGCTTAGCGGCGGCCGCCCGGCTCTTGCCGCGCCGTGGACATTCCAGGGGAAAAGAGAGGAAGCCATGCGCAAAAAAGAGGGAGATAATCTCACCTTGGCCGAAAACAAGACAAGCGTCGATAGAGACTTGGCAGGGCGCTTGAACCTACGGTTCGCTTCCGCGAACAAGACAAGGAGAGGAGCCAGGGGCGAAACTTGAGGAGCTTCTTCACAGATTGCAAAGTTCCTTAGATCTTTGGAGATGGGAACAGGAGCCCCCTAACCTAAAAGTACGGAACCAAGCCAATGCCACCATGCCTGCCCAGCCGCAGCCGCCCAAGACAAATCCAAAGGCTAGCCAAGGCCAGCTTGGGGAAGAGAGCAGCCGAGATTCTTCCTTGCGGCGACAGCTGTGGATGGCTGCCCTCAAGCCCCCCATCTACAGCGTGGCCATCATGCCCATTTGGGTGGGATCCGCCATTGCCTACGCCCAGGTGGGTGCAATGGACGTGGAGATTTTGCTGGTGTTTTTGGGGGCGGCCGTTTGCCTCCTGGCTTGGGTCAACCTCAGCAATGACGTGTTCGATGCCCAGACAGGAGTGGACAAAAACAAGCTCCACTCGCTAGTCAACCTGACGGGCAAGCCGGCGCAGGTGTTCTGGGTCGGCAACGCCTTTCTGGCCCTGGGGCTAGCCGGGATCCTCTGGCTGAGCTGGCGGCAGGGGGATCCCACGGTGTTGCTGTTGGTACTGCTGGCCTGCGGGCTAGGCTATGCCTACCAGGGGCCGCCGCTGCGCCTGGGCTACCAAGGTCTTGGGGAGATCCTCTGCTTTTTGAGCTTTGGGCCACTGGCGGTTTTGGCTGCCCACTACAGCCAAAGTCGGACTTGGTCGCTGCCGGCCTTGGCAGCCTCGGTGGTGGTGGGGATAGCAACCAGCTTGATCCTGTTTTGCTCCCATTTCCATCAAGTGGAAGATGATCGCGCTGCCGGCAAGCGCTCGCCAGTGGTTCGCCTGGGCACCCGCCGCTCCGCCCGCCTCGTCCCCTGGATCTGCGGCAGTGTTTTTGGCCTGCTGCTGCTGTTTGTGGGGCTGGGGATTTTCCCAGCTTGGACGCTTCTGGGTTGTGCCGGGATCCCGTCTGCCGTGCGGCTTTCCCGGCTGCTGGGCACCTATCACAATCAGCCGCAGCGGATTAGTCATTCCAAGTTCATTGCTGTTGGCCTCCACTTTTGGCTGGGGCTGTTTCTGGGGCTGGGCTTTATCCTCAGCCGCTTGGGTTAGTTAAGGGGAAGACGGGGGTTGTGATCTAGATCCTCCTGCTGCTGGCAAACTGCGCTAAGCTACAGCCTAACTGCCAGGTTGAGGAGCTGGGGATCAAAGCGGAGAAGTCGTAAGGATGCGGCAATTTTTCCATTCCAATCTGGGGGTAGCGCTCTTGGGGAGCGGGCTCTTGGCGGCTTTGGTTGCCTGGGCCTTGGCTCTTGAAATTGAAGAAGTGAAAGTGGAGCCTTTTCCCCCAGATCAGCCTCTTTCAGTCAGCCGCAAGGTGGACATTGTCGGACAGCAGGGGGGACGCCGTCGTTGGCGACTCATCGCCGAACAGGTAAAGCTGGCTGCCGGGCAACAGGTGTTCGAGCAGGGAGCGCGGGGCTACTTCTATGGAGACGGTGTCGATGCCGGGGAAGGCGCGCCGAGTCCGTTTTTTGCCAGCAGCAAGCAGGTGACTTGGCGGGCCAAGCGAGCCCGCTACGATGCCACTGCCGACGAGCTGTACCTGGAGGAGGAAGTGGAGGTTAGAAGTGACGACGGCAGCTTGCTCCTGACTAGCGCCTTGAGGATTACCCCTGCAGAGCGCATAGAAGTGCCAGCAGCGTTTACCGTCAAAGGGCAAGAAATGGTGCTGCAAGGCCGCTCCGGCTCGTTTAACTTTCCCTTTGCCCTCCTCAGGGCCGAGCAGGGCAAGCTCGTTGTCCTGCCGGGGGAGGCTCTGGACGGTGCCACCTCCACCACCATTACCGCTGACCAGCTCACCTACGACCGCAGCCAGCAGGTGGCCGAGGGGAAGGGCAACCTGCGCATCCGCGAAGGGGGTCTTGAGATTCGCGCCCCCCAAGGCACCTACCTACGCCAACAGGCGCAAAGCATTCTCTCGGGTGGCGTGGTGTTGCAGGAGGTGGCTGCTGGGAGCAGCCGGGATCCCCTCCTGGCCGACCTGCGCTTGGCCCAGGCTGCTCCCGCTTCCGCGGCAACTCCAAACCCCCAGAACCAGGAAGTTACCATCATTGCCGACCGCCTCACCTACGACCGCAACACGCAAGTTGCCCGCGGGGAAGGCAACCTGGAAGTTCAACAGGGGGAAACCACCATCCAGGCAGCTCAGGGCATCTACCGCCGTCGCGAGTCCCAAAGCCTGTTGACAGGGGGAGTTACCCTGCGCGAGCCTGGGCGGGTGCTCACGGCTGCTCGTTTGGAGGGCAACCACCGCGACAAGATCTTCGTCTTTGAAGAGAATGTGCTCTACCGGCAGATGGCCACCTCCACGCCGGCTGGCGGCAGCGGATCCCTGACGGAGGAGCTGCGCCAGGCTGAAACGGAGGTGCGGGCTGCCCGCCTGGTTTACAACTCCCGCACCGGCACCTCGGAGTTCAGTGGGGCCGTCGAGTTTATCCAGCGGGGGCGGAAAGCCAAGGCCAACCAGGCCATCATCACCCCTGAGAAGGTGGAGCTGCGGGGAGAGGTGGTGATCGAGCAGATCGAGGGAGACTGGCTGGCGCGGCGCCTCCAAAACCCCCAGACTCAAGCGGATGTGGATCAACCGACGGTGATCTACGCCAACCACGTGGAAATTGAGCAAGCCAGCGGCAACGCCCGTTTCTTTGGTCAGGTGGTCATTGTGCAAGCCAACCGCGCTGTCGAAGGGGATCGGGCGGAGTACTCCGACCAAGAACAGATTTTCAGAATTACCGCTGAGCAGGCTCCTGTTCTGCTTTGCGATCGCGGCGAGCTCAATCCAATTCCCCGCAAAACTACCGAGGGGCTGCCCGGCCGCGATGCTTTGGATCACCTGTGCCGAGGCGCCAACCGCCTCAGCGGCAAGCTGGTCACCCTGAATATAAAGCAGGATGAGTACACCGTCGAAGGGGACGGAGAGCGGCAGGGGATGGTTCAATTTCGCCTCACCGATGCTCTCTGAAGGGATCCAGCTCTTGCCTTCCGTCGTCTATGCCGGCTGGGGCGGTTAAAGTTGCACTCCAGTCTGAGGTGGTCAAGGCAAATGTCCACCCAATTGACCAAGGGTAAACGGCGCAAAGCTAGTGCGGGGGAGGGGAGCTTTTGGGGATCCCTGAGGCTTGGAGGCTTTTTTTTGGAGTTTTATCTTTTTAAGGAGATGATCCGCCCCTTCTTCCTGGGAGTGGCGGGGGGCGCAGTGATGATGCTGGGCAACCAGCTTTTTATCTATGCCGATTTGCTGGTGAAAAAAGGAGCTCCTCCTCTAACAATTTTGCACATTCTCCTCCTCAACTTGCCCGCTATTTTGGTGGTTACCTTTCCCATTGCTGCCCTCTTTGCCACCCTGCTTACCCTGGGCAGGATGGGAGCTGATAGCGAGATGACGGCGCTGCGGGCGGCTGGGATCCCCTACCGCAAAGTGTTAATTCCCCTGCTCTGCATTGGCCTGCTGATTAGCGGCCTAGCGCTCTTTACCCATGAGGTGATTGTGCCCCAGACCAACCAAAAGGTGAAGACCCTCAACACCAACCTCATCCTGGCCCAGGATGCTCTTCCCTTCAACCCTGGAGAGGTGGTCCGGGTGGACAGCGACCTCTGGTTTCACGTTGGCTCGATGGACCCAAAGACAGGCTTGATGCAGGACTTGTTGATTTTGGATCGCAAGGCTGAGACGGGCCATCTGCGCTACCCGCAAGTGATCTCAGCCCAAAGGGCCCAACGGGTGGGCCAGGTGTGGCATTTGCAAGGGGTGGTGATCCGTCGCTATGACGAGCAGGGGCGCACCTACTACGAAGGCCACGTGGCAGAGATGGAGCTCAACATTGTCAACCAGTTGGTGGGCCTGGTGTATGCCGAAAAGGTGCCCCAGGAGCAACGGGCAGCAGAGCTGTGGGAGCAATGTCAGCGATACCGGAAGGAGCAACGTCCTGCTGCCGATGTGGCCCGCTGCCTGACGGAATACCACCTCAAGTTCGCCATTCCTTTGGCCAGCTTTTTTGCCGTCTTGGTAGCGGCGCCCCTGGGCTTGCAGACGGTGCGGCAGACTGGCCGCTACGGCAGTGTGGCGCTAGCGATTGTTCTGGTGTTTGTTTACTATGTACTGATGAGCCTGGGACGTGCGATGGGTCGAGTTGGGTACGTCGATCCCTGGCTAGCTGCCTGGCTGCCGAACATGATTTTCGGTGGGGTGGGCCTCGGTCTGCTGTGGCGGTTTTTGCGGTGAGATCTGGTAGCTTCTTGCAAGGCTTCAGCCCATGGGCAAGGTGGCTAGCCCTTTGCTGGGGCAGCTCCCTGTGGGTGGGAACGGGGAGGGCGGTCTTTGCCCAGCCGGATCCCCTGCCTACCAACCTAGAGGGCTATCAGCGCTTTTGGGCAGCGCAAACCTCGGCCCAGCAGCTACAACTGGCTCACCGAGCTCCCAATCCAGAACCGGCTGCTCCCACCGGCGCCAGCTTGTTGGGGGATCCCATCGCTCCATCCTCCCCGCCGTCTAGCACCCCTCCTGAAAAGGCCCTCACGCCAAAAGAGCTCAGCCGGCAGCGGCTACAGCGGCTCTTGGCCGAGGGGGCAGCAGCCCATGCACGGCAGCAGGCGCAACAGGCCCAGGCAACACCGTCTTCCCGGCCTACTACAGCTATTCCTACTCTGGACTCCCTTCGCTCCTTTTGGCCTATAACTTCCCGAGCTGCTGACTTGCAGGTAGAAGAGCAGCCCAACGAAGCAAGGGGCTTCTCCCCTGTCGAGGGCCTGGCCACTGCTCAAGGGCAAAAGACGGCATTGACCTCGCCAGCCGGTGGGAACTTGAATACTAGCCCTCAGAGAACAGCTCAAAGCGGGACGGAGGTATTCACCCCCACTGCCGGATCCCTCCTAGCTCCCCAGTTGTTGGAGCGGTTCCCCCTGCTGCGGGACCTAAGCCCAGAAGCTGCTCCCCCTGCCGGCCAGGGATCCCAAATTCGCCAGCAACTGGCCACCACTGTCCAACGGCAGATCCCTCTTGACCCGGATCAAGTCAATGTCAGCGGGGATGTGCTCAGCTACCTTGCTGAACAAGATGTGGGCATTGCCGAGGGGAACGCCCAGATCCAGCTGGCTGACGGCACCCGCATCAGCGGCGAGCGGCTGGTGTTTTACCGGCGGGAACGGCGCCTGCGCAGCGAGGGCCCTTTTCGCATGGAGTGGCCTCCTGGGCCGCAGGGGCGCGGGATTCGGCAAATTGAAGGGCAAAACCTGGACTTGGATATTCCCGGTCGCAGGGCTCAATTTGAAAACTCGCTGGTGATCCTGCCTGGGGAGGAGCCGGGCACCAAGATCTTTGTGCGCAGCCAAAAGACCACCGCCCTGTTGGGGGATCAGATCTTCCTTGAGAAGGCAACCCTCACCACCTCACCAGAGCCGCCCATCACCCACTACGTGCAAGGGGATCGGGTGGAGGTGTTTCCCGACAACCAGGTTATCGTTTACAATGCCCGCGTCTTTGCTGGCGGCGAGCTGAGCAAGGAGGGCGAACTGCGGGCGGGGCTGCAGATTGCCTACCTGCCCCTTTTCATTTACAGCCTGCGAGATCACCAGTGGGTGCTGCCAGGGCGGAGCAAGGCGGAAGGAGTGTTTGTCAAGTCCAGTTGGGCCTACCGCTTCAACGAGTACAACTTTGGCGGCCTGCGGCTGGATGTCTTGCAGAAGAAAGGCCTGGGCCTTGGCTTTGTCCACGACTACATCCTCCCCATCCCCGACAGCGTCAACTATGGGCGGGCCCAGTTTTACCTGGTAACCGAGGCCGACGAGCAGCGCTTTTCCGGCCGCCTCCGCCTTGACCACAATTTCGACTTCTACGCCGCCAACATCTTCGGCCAAGAAGGCCAACTGCGGGGACAGCTTAACCTCAACCTGGACAACACCTACCGCCCTGCCGGCGGGCGCAACGACAACGCCGATCTCCGCCTCAATGCCACCTTCCAGGGGGATCTCTCGACCACCACCCTCAACATCAACCGCAGCGGATCCCAGGAGAACGGCACCTACACCTTTCCCCTCACCCTCAGTCACCTGCAGCGCTATGGGGGCGTGCCTTGGCTGCAGTCGGATCTGCGCTTGGACTACAACCAGCGGGTAAGCGTCAAAGACGGGCCAGACTTTGCCGATGTGCGGCTGACGCTGGGCACCCAGCTCACCCCCCCTGGCTGGGGCGGCACCTACCGCCTGGCCTACCGCGCCTACAGCAGCTCCAACGGCGACACCGAGCCGCGCCGCAATTTCGAGCTGGCCTTCAACCCCGATCCCCTCCGCCTCAGTCCCGATATCTTCCTCAGCAGCGCCCTCACCCTGACCCAAGAGCAACAGCCGAATCGAGAAGGGGGATCTGGCCTCAACTTTTTCAATCGCTACGAGCTGCGCTCCAGCCTTCAGTTCAACGACATTCAACCTGCCCCCTGGATCACCTTCGTGCCCGGCTCCATTGACTACACTCAAGTCCTGTACTCCACTCCCAACCAGGAGTCCATCGTCAGCCTCAACCCCCGCCTTAGCTTCAAGCCTGCTGAATGGAACACCATCGACCTGCGCTACAGCCGCACCTTCTACGGCAACAATTCCGCTCCCTTTCAAACCCTTTCCGCCAGCCCCCGAGATGTGGATCGCCTCAACGCCAGCATTAGCTTCTTCACCCCGCGCAATTTCTTGCCCAACGTGCCTCCCGGCTACCTTGCCTTTGAAGATGACCTGCCCGGCGAGCTGCCCATAGCCCTGACTTTTCCCGACGACACGCCGGAGGACTTGGAAGCGATTGCCTCCCGTAACCTGCAGGAGCTGCAGGCGCAAGTGAGGAACCTGCTGCGCTTTGACACCACCCTTGGCTATGATTTCGTTGCCCAAAGGTGGGATACCCTCAACGCCAACTTTACCTGGAACACCGTGCCCGAGCTGTTCAACGTCCAGGTGCAAACTTCCTACGACCTCAACAAGGGGCAATGGCAACCCATTCGGCTGGAGTACCGGGGGCGCAGCAGCACCACCTTCAACCGGGATCAACGCTCGGGTCTAGACAGCTATGAGCCGGGGATTAGCTACGCGCTGCAGGCAGTTTACGATCCCCGGTCGGGAGGAATTTCCACCTACGGCCTTGACCTGGATGCCACCCTCGGCACGCAGTGGCAAAACCACTGGCGGCTCCGCCTGGGCCTGACGGAGGCAGGGATCCGCCGCCTTGAGGTACGCCGCGACCTGCGGGATTTAGAGCTGCGCTTGGCCTACGATCCCCTGGCGGGGTCACTGCGCCTCGAAGGGATCCTGGTGGCCTTCCCCAGTCGCCCGGTGGGCCTGACGCAAGAGCGGGGGGAGTTTCAACTGACCTCGCCAGTGGGCGCCTTCAGCCTGGAGAGGCTAGGGCTGTGAGCCGGTGAAGCAGCGGGGAATTGGCTTCGGCTACACTGGAGGGCCGACGGTTCTTTGCAGCGCTCAACTCCTATGGCCAGGATCAACGACCATTTCCTCAAGCTCAAGGCTGGCTATCTCTTTCCCGAAATTGCCCGGCGCGTGCAGGCCTTCGCCGCCGCCCATCCCGAAGCTCAGATCATCAAGATGGGCATTGGCGATGTCACCGAGCCGCTGCCGGCAGCCTGTCGAGCCGCCATGATCCGGGCCGTGGAGGAGATGGGGGATCGGGCTACCTTCCGCGGCTATGGACCGGAACAGGGCTACGAGTGGCTGCGCCAGGCCATTGCCCAGCACGACTTTCAGGCCCGCGGCTGCGACATCGACGCTTCCGAGATCTTCATCTCCGATGGCTCCAAGTGCGACTGCGGCAACATTCTGGATATTCTCGGCCACGACAACACCATTGCCATCACGGATCCTGTCTATCCGGTTTACGTGGACACCAATGTGATGGCGGGCCATACGGGGCCAGCCAACGAGCGGGGCGAATACGAGGGCCTGGTCTATCTGCCGCTGACGGCGGAAAACCACTTCACCGCCAGCCTGCCCGAGCAAAAGGTGGACGTCATCTACCTCTGCTTTCCCAACAACCCCACCGGCGCCGTGGCCACGCGGGAGCATCTGCAGGCCTGGGTGGACTATGCCCGCGCCCACAACTCGCTCATCCTCTTCGATGCTGCCTACGAGGCCTACATTACCGAGCCCGGGATCCCGCACTCCATCTACGAGATCCCAGGGGCCAGGGAATGTGCCATCGAGTTCCGCTCCTTCTCCAAAACGGCTGGCTTTACCGGCACCCGCTGCGCCTTTACGGTGGTGCCCAAGTCGCTGCGAGGCCAGGCTGCCGACGGCTCCTGGGTGGATCTGTGGAGCCTGTGGTATCGCCGCCAGTCCACCAAGTTCAACGGTGTAGCCTACATTGTGCAGCGAGGGGCTGAGGCTGTCTACTCTGAGGAGGGGCAGGCGCAGGTGCGGGCTCTGGTGCAGTTTTACCTGGAGAATGCCCGCATCATTCGTGAGCAGTTGGCCAAAGCCGGCCTCCAGGCCTACGGCGGCGTCAACGCTCCCTACGTTTGGGTAAAAGCCCCCGACGGGCTAAGTAGCTGGGAGTTTTTCGACAAGCTGCTGCACACCTGCCATGTGGTGGGCACCCCCGGATCTGGCTTTGGCAGCGCTGGCGAGGGCTATCTGCGCCTGTCGGCTTTTAACAGCCGCGCCAACGTGGAGGAGGCGATGCGCCGCATTGTCAGCGTGTTTGGAAGCTAAGGGGCTAGAGCTTTGGCGGGGGAGCAGGGATCTTCCCGGACAAGCTGGAGAGGGCAAGATCCCTGGTGTGGGGCTCTATGGGATGCTACAGACAGAAACGGGCTACGAGAGGGGACAGACCTTGCGGGTGGGGATCATCGGCACTGGCTACGCAGCTCGCTCACGGGCAGAGGCCTTGCGCAAAGATGAGCAGGTGAAGATTGTGGCTGTTGCTGGCCGAACGCCCCAGCGAAGTGCCGCCTTTGCTGCTGAGTTTGGGGCTCTTGCCTATTCCGACTGGTCTTCCCTGTTTTGCGAGCAGCGGCTGGATTTGGTGTTTGTTAGCACCATCAATCGGGATCATGCAGCCATCGCCCGTGCCGCCCTGGAAGCCGGGATCCACACCGTTGTGGAATATCCCCTGGCCTTCGGCGCTGCCGAAGCTCGTTCGCTGGTGCAATTGGCCGCGGAACGGCGGTTGCTGTTGCATGTGGAGCACATCGAGCTCCTCAGCGGCGTTCACCAGTTGCTGAGACGGGAGCTGGCAGGGCTGGGCAAGTTGTTTGCCGTTCGCTACATTACCCTCACTGCCACCCACCCTGCCCCTGACCGCTGGACTTATCGGCCCGACCTCTTCGGCTTTCCTCTCACGGGGGCTGTCTCCCGCATCCACCGCCTGGTGGACCTGTTGGGGAAAGTAGAGCGGGTGAGCTGTCAACTGCGCTACGACGGTCCAGACCTGCCCCACCGCTACAGCAGTTGCTACTGCACGGCCCAACTGAGTTTTGCCAACGGGCTGCTGGCGGTGTTGACCTACGGCAAAGGGGATTCGCTGTGGTGTTCCCAGCGCCTACTGGAGTTCCATGGCCAGCGCGGTGGCCTGTTAATCAACGGCGAAGAGGCGACGCTGTTGCGTCCCGGCAGCGCCCACCCCCTGGAGACCGGCTCCCGCCGCGGCCTGTTTGAGCAAGATACCCGCCTGGTGTTGGATCACCTACGGCAGGGCAGCCCTCTTTACGTGGATACTGAGAAAATGCTCCACGCCCTTGCTGTGGCCGAAGCTGCTGAGCAATCTGCCCAGACGCAGCAGGTCGTCTGCGTCCAGGATTAGTATTCTTGTGGCGGCCTGGCTTTGGTTAGCGCCATGTCTAGGGATCGCGCTTGGCTGCTGGTGGGACAGGTGGTGGCGGCCCACGGCCTACGGGGCTGGCTGCGAGTTAAGTGCTGGTCGGATTTTCCGGAGCGCCTCACCCAGCCAGGGCCCCGCTGGCTGCAGCGGGATAGCGACCCCGAGCCCCTCCTGCATTCTCTAGTTGAGGGGCGGTTTTTTCCGAACAAGGGCCTGTACCTGGTGCGGCTAGAAGGGATCCCCGATCGCACAGCGGCAGAGGCTTGGGTGGGCGCTAAGGTGCTGGTGCCTGCTTCCCAGCGCCCCTCCCTGGGGCCGGAGGAGTACCACTACCGCGATCTCATTGGTCTAGCCGTCTACCATCAAGGGCGGCTGCTGGGGCATGTTTCGGCCATCTGGGCTGGTGGCCAAGATGTCTTGGAGGTCTCTACTCCCGACCAGCGGCAGGTGTTGATCCCCTTCGTGAAAGCTCTGGTGCCAGTGGTGGATCTGGAAAAAGGCCAACTGCAGGTGCAGCCGCCACCGGGCCTGGTGGAGAGCTTTCTTGGCCCAGACAGCTAGCCCTCCTGCATCCCCTGGCTAAGTCAGCCCTCGAAGGCCGCTGTTTTGCCCTTCTAGGCTTTTGTGCTATCATGGCGGCAGTGTTTTGGGTAATGGCCTCTTCTCTGGCCTCAAGAGTCAATTTTTCCGGACTTGTGCTAGCGAGGCTGCGATTGCTTTTTAGCTGGAGTTGGGAATGACAGAAAACTACGGTGCAGAGCAGATCCAAGTTCTAGAGGGCTTGGAGGCTGTGCGCAGGCGGCCTGGTATGTACATTGGCTCCACGGGGCCAAAGGGATTGCACCACTTGGTGCATGAGGTGGTGGACAACTCGGTCGACGAGGCCCTGGCCGGCTACTGCAACGAGATTCAGGTTACCCTCTACCCCGACGGTTCAGTGGCGGTGCTGGACAATGGCCGCGGCATCCCGGTAGACATCCACCCGAAAACAGGGCAGCCGGCGCTAGTGACGGTCATGACCGTGTTGCATGCCGGCGGCAAGTTTGGGGGAGGCGGCTACAAGGTCTCCGGGGGGCTGCACGGCGTTGGCGTCTCAGTAGTAAATGCCCTCTCGGAGTGGCTAGAGGCCAGAGTCTGGAGAGATGGCAAGGTTTACTTTCAGCGCTTTGAGCGGGGGGCAGTCGTGGGATCCCTAAAGGCTGAGCCGCAGCCTCCGGGATCTCACCAGCGAGGCACAGAGGTACGCTTTAAGCCAGATGCCCTGATTTTCCCCGAGCGGGAGTTTGACTACGATCTGCTAGCCAGCCGTTTTCGGGAGCTGGCCTATCTCAATGCCGGCTTGAAGATTACCTTCAGCGATCTGCGGCGGGATCCCGTCCGCTGCGAAGTTTATCAATTTACTGGTGGCATTAGGGAATACGTGGCTTTTATTAACCACGAGAAAACCCCCCTCCACGCCGACGTTATCTACATCCACGGGGAGCGGGATGGGGTTGAGGTAGAAGCCGCCCTGCAGTGGTGTGGAGATGTCTACACCGATACGGTCATTGGCTTTGCCAACAACATCCGCACCACCGAAGGGGGCACCCACCTGGAGGGATTGAAGACTGCCCTCACCCTCACCATCAACAGCCAAGCCCGCAAGCTCAACAAACTCAAAGATTCTGATCCCAACCTGGCGGGCGAAAACGTGCGGGAGGGGTTGACGGCCATTGTCTCGGTCAAGGTGCCCAACCCCGAGTTTGAGGGGCAGACCAAAACCAAGTTGGGCAACACCGAGGTGCGGGGCATTGTCCAGACCATTGTCTCGGAGGCCCTCACGGAGTACCTCGAGTTCAACCCCAACGTGGCTAGGGGGATTGTCGACAAGGCCATCCAGTCCTTCAACGCCGCCGAGGCGGCCCGCCGGGCCCGGGAATTGGTGCGCCGCAAGTCGGCTTTGGAGTCCTCCACGCTGCCGGGGAAACTGGCCGACTGCAGTTGCCGCGACCCCGCAGAGTCGGAGGTGTATCTGGTCGAGGGCGACTCGGCAGGGGGCAGCGCCAAGCAGGGCCGGGATCGCCAGTTCCAGGCAGTGCTGCCCTTGCGCGGCAAGATCCTCAACATCGAGAAGGCCGATCCCGCCAAGATCTACAAAAACGCTGAGATTCAGGCCATGATCACGGCGCTGGGCTTGGGGGTCAAGGGGGAAGAGTTTGATCCCAGCCAGCTGCGCTACCACCGCATTATCCTTATGACCGACGCCGACGTGGACGGCAGCCACATTCGCACCCTGCTGCTTACCTTCTTTTACCGCTATCAGAAGGCGCTCTTGGAGCAGGGCTACGTCTACATTGCCTGTCCGCCCCTCTACAAGATTGAGTGGGGCCGCAACAATGTGCGCTACTGCTACAACGAGGCGGAAAAGGAGCAAGTTCTGCGCAGCCTACCGGCCAACGCCAAGTACACCATCCAGCGCTTCAAGGGCTTGGGGGAAATGATGCCGGAGCAGCTCTGGGAAACCACCATGAACCCGGCAACGCGCGTCCTCAAGCAAATCACCGTCGAGGATGCCGCCGAGGCGGATCGCATCTTCACCATCTTGATGGGCGATGCCGTCGGCCCCAGGCGGGAATTTATTGAAGCCCACAGCGGCCAGTTGGATCTGGCGGCTCTGGATATTTAGTCCACGTGGGAGATGTGGTAGCTGCCATCAGCCTGCACCCAGGCAATCTCGGGGATCCGGCACTGGCGGGCGTAGGCCTCGATCTCTTCGGGCGTCCGATCCAGCAACTCCAGCTCCACCGCCTCTGACTCCCGCCAGCGGGCAGCCAAGGCTAGGGCTGCCGGGATCCCTGCCGGCACCAGCGGCACCACCAACCGCTTGCAGGCTGCAGCCTCGGCCTGAGGATCGGGGGGCAAAAGCCGCAGCAGGGTATCCGGCAGGAGGGTAAAACCAATCCCTGGCTGCTCGAGTTGCTGCGGGCTATAGAGGGCATAGAGCCGGTCGTAGCGCCCGCCCAGGGCGATGACCTCTCCCCCCACCACTGCCTGGAAGACAATGCCGGTGTAGTAGGCTAGAGTCTGCAGCAAGCTAAGGTCTAGCACCACCCGCACCTGATGGGCCTCTAGGATCTGGCACAACTGCCGCAGATCCCGCAGCCGCTCCGACGGCACCGGAAGCTGGGCAAGCTGAGGTAGAACCTGGTCAGGCTGGCCGCGCAGCCCCAGAATCTGCAAGCCAATTTGGCGGGCTGCTTCTGGCAAAGGGGCGGACTCCAGGTAGACGTAGTCAAGCTGGGCTATGGCGCGGCGCACTGCCGCCTGGGCCTTGGGAGCAACAGGGTTGAGCAGGCTCTCGGTCAAGCCCACATCTCCCAAAAGTAACGTCCAGTTGCTGAGGCCGACAGCGCGCACGCAATCGGCCAAAAGCAGCAAGATCTCGGCATCTGCTAGCCACCCGCCTGCACCGATGAGCTCCACCCCAGACTGGAAAAACTCTTGGCTAGTGTAGGATCCCTCCTCCCGCCGGCTATTGCGGAAGACGTTGCCGTGATAGTAAAGCCGCAGGGGCAGGGGCCCGCCCGCCAGCCGGGTAGCCGCCGCCCGCACAATAGAAGCGGTAAACTCGGGGCGCAGCCCCAGCATCGTTCCTTCCCCATCCCGCAGTTGCAGCACGGCCTCGCCGCGGATGGATCCTCCAGCCAGTAGCGTCTCCAGCCGCTCCAGGGTGGGCGTGATGATGCGTTGATAGCCGTAGCGGCGAAAAACCTGAGTTAGCTGCGCCTCCAGCCTTTCCCGCCGCTGAACCTCCCGCGGTAGGAAGTCGCGAGCGCCAGTGGGGGGGCGCAGGGAACTGGCTTCGGGGCGGGGATCACCGCCGACGCGATCGTACAGGCTGTCCTGCCGCATCCTAAAGAGGCCGGGGAAAGTCAGGCCAACTCCAGAGGGGCTCGGTAGAGCGCACTCGCCGCATCCCCGCTGCAGCAAAGCGGGCAAAGGCTGCCTCCGCCTGTTCACTAAAATCGACCAAGCCAGGGATCACTACCGGCGAGGTGCAATCTTCCAGAAGGTAGACCTTCTTGGCCAGGCTGGGATCCCTAGCTTGGATCTCCTGCAGCAAGTCGCTCACCGTCCAGGCGACGCAGTGGCTTTTGGCTTGGCCAGCGACAATCAGGGCGTCAAATTCCAGGAGGTGGCGGATAAGGGATGCATTTTTCTCATCGATGGGATCCCCCTCCGGCCCTGTCAAGACCTCCGGGCTGAGGGCAGAGTAATTTTCCGTCAAAGGGTTGGATCCCTTGAGCTCTAAGCGAGGCTGGCTGCAGCGGGCAATGGCGTGGAAGAAAATTGCCTCCTCCACTGCCGGCACCAGCGCATGGCCAATCCCGCCAAGCATGGAATGGTAGGGCCAGACCACGAGGGGATATTTTCCCCCTTTCTCCAGTTGCTCAGCATAGTGGAGGACATAGGCCTGCAGCCGCCTCAGATCCCCCTGGGTGAGGTTGGCGGCCATGGCAGGGTTGACTTGCCAGCGGCCCGAGCGGATCTCATCTGCCGAGATGGCTGTAGCTGGCTCGGGGTGGGATCCCTGGGCATCCACCCAAAAGATGGGGTGGAAGATCTGCATAGCGGTGTGGGTGTCCAAGGTGGCCACGATCTGAGTGATGTGGGCCAGGTTGCGATAGATAAACTCGCACAGGCGGCGATTGTCCTCCACGGCCCCCAGGCCGCTGGGCCCCCCCACAAACAGCTCAAAGCCAGGAATGCAGAAGGTGTTTTGCACATCAATCAGCAACAGGCCCACCCGTACTCGATCTGCTGCCGCTGGTGGGATGCGGTACTCCCGGGCCCACTGCTCCGCTTCCAGCGCCCGCTGTTGGTAGGACACCCGCCAAATTTCCCCCACCCGCCCGGGATCAAAGTGGGAGGGGAGAGGCAGAGGTGGCGGCACCGGAGTTGTCAACTGCGGCGCAGAGGTGTCCATGGCGCTTCCCGTTTCTAGGGATCCCTGGCAGGCTGAACTTGCTACCATGGTAGCTCCAACTTGGGCAACCGCTTTTTGCATGCTGCCTCCCTGGCTTGCTTGAGGATTCCATGGTCAGCCCAGACTTTTCCTCCCTACAGCCTCAAGACTATGGCCTGCTGACAGATCTCTACCAGTTCACCATGGCCGCCTGCTACGTGGGGGAGGGCCTGGAGAATCAGCCAGCGGCCTTTGAGCTATTTGTGCGGCGCTTGCCCACGGACTATGGCTACCTCATCGCCATGGGGCTAGCCCAAGCGGTGGAATACCTACAGCAGTTGCACTTTCCGCCGGAAGCCCTGCAGGCACTACGGGAGACGGGCATTTTTGCCGAGGCACCGCAACGCTTTTGGGAGCTGCTGGCTAGCTGCCGCTTTGAGGGGGATGTGTGGGCGGTACCCGAGGGAACAGCCGTCTTTGCCAACGAGCCTCTGCTGCGGGTGGAGGCTCCTCTCTGGCAAGCGCAACTGGTGGAAACCTATCTGCTGACGACCTTCAACTACCAAACCCTGATTGCCACCAAGGCGGCCCGCATGCGCGATGCTGCTGGAGATGAGGCCATTTTGTTGGAGTTTGGCACACGGCGGGCCTTTAGCCCCCAAGCAGGCCTGTGGGCAGCGCGGGCAGCTCTGGCGGCGGGGTTCAATGCCACCTCCAATGTCTTGGCAGCCCTGAAATTGAGACGCAAGCCGGCGGGCACGATGGCCCATTCTCTCGTGATGGCCATTGCCGCCCTCTCGGGGGATGAGACCCGCGCTTTTCAAGCTTTCCGGCGCTACTTTCCCCAAGCGGTTCTGCTGATCGACACCTACGATCCCATCCAAGGGGCGCGCACCGCCGCCCAGCTCTTTGCAGCCACCCAGCCGGATCAACTGGGATCCCGAGGCGAAATTGGTGGCGTGCGCATCGACTCCGGAGATCTGGAAGTCCTCTCCCGCCAGGTCAAAGCCATCCTGCCCCAGGGGGCGCCGGTGTTTGTCAGTGGCGATCTGGATGAATACGAGATCGAGCGGTTGCACCGCTCCCAGGCACCGATTAGCGGCTATGGGGTTGGCACCCGCCTGGTTACCGGCGAGGGGGTGAACGGAGTGTACAAATTGGTGGAGATCAACGGGATTCCCGTGGCTAAGGCCTCCTTTGCCAAAGCCACCCTGCCAGGACGTAAGCAAATCTTCCGCGGCCCAGAGGGAGACTTGCTCGGCCACGCTGACGAGACCTCACCCCCTGGCTACGAACCGCTGCTGCGCCAGATCATGCGCCGGGGCGTGCTGCTGGAGCCTCTGCCTGATCTAGAAGCCATCGCCCGCACTAGCCGCGCCTCGGTGCTGCGCTTACCGCCAGGGGTGCGGCAACTGCGCCAGCCGGATCCGTGGCCGGTGGCCCTGAGCCCAGCCCTGCAGCAGGTTAAAGAGCGTCAGCTTGGCTCTTCCTAGGCGTTAGTTCCCCTACAGAAGGCGTGCCTTATAATTTTTGCCTTAGGAGCTGCAGCTCTAGGTTTTGAGCCGGGCAATTTGCTGTCCTACGGGTGCTAACCCCATGACCCAACGTGCCTTGATTACTGGCATTACTGGCCAGGATGGCTCTTACCTGGCCGAGCTGTTGTTGCAAAAAGGCTACGAAGTCCACGGCATTATCCGCCGGGCCAGCACCTTCAATACCGACCGTATTGACCACCTCTACGTGGATGCCCACGATCCCACGGCTAGGCTGTTTCTCCACTACGGGGATCTCACCGATGGCACCACCCTGCGCAGGATCTTGGAGCAGGTGCAGCCGACGGAGGTGTACAACCTGGGGGCCCAATCCCACGTGCGGGTGAGTTTCGATGCCCCGGAATATACTGTTGATTCAGTAGCCATGGGCACCCTACGCCTCCTGGAAGCCATCCGCGACTATCAACAGCGCACTGGGATCCGGGTGAAGTTTTACCAGGCCGGCTCCTCGGAGATGTTTGGTCTGGTGCAGGAGATCCCGCAAAAAGAGACCACCCCCTTCTATCCCCGCAGCCCCTACGCCTGTGCTAAGGTCTACGCCTACTGGCAGACGGTCAACTACCGCGAAGCCTACAACCTCTTTGCTTGCAACGGCATTTTGTTTAACCACGAAAGCCCGCGGCGAGGCGAGACCTTTGTTACCCGCAAGATCACTCGTGCCGTCAGCCGTATTGTAGCCGGCAAGCAGGACAAGCTTTATCTAGGCAACCTGGATGCCAAGCGGGACTGGGGCTACGCCAAAGACTACGTCGAGGGAATGTGGATGATGCTGCAGCAGCCCCAGCCAGATGACTACGTGCTGGCTACTGGCGAAACCCACAGCGTGCGGGAGTTTGCAGAACGGGCTTTTGCTTTGGTGGGCATGCCCATTACCTGGCGGGGATCCGGACTGGAAGAACAGGGAGTCTACAAGGATCGCGTGCTCATTGAGATCGATCCCCGCTACTACCGCCCAACGGAGGTGGATCTGCTCTTGGGGGACGCCTCCAAGGCCAAGCGGGTGCTGGGGTGGCAGCCCAAGATAACCTTTGCCCAACTGGTGGAGCTGATGGTGCTGGCAGATCTAGAGGCCATTGGCTTGGATCCGGATCCCATCTTGGGGGAGCGGCGCACCCTCAACGGCCTGCTCAGCGAGGATCGCGCCTTCATCCGCACCCAATTGAAGCTTCGCCGCGACTGATGGCAGCGGCTCCCTTGCCCTAAAAAGGGGCTGAGAGCTTAATATAGGAGATCGCCAATTTTTTGGCGCTTCACTTAACTTTTATCTGCTGCTTTTGGAGAAAGCCTGCATGTCTCGCTATACAGGACCCCGTTTGAGGATCATTCGCCGTTTCGGAGGGCTTGACCTGCCTGGCCTGACTCGCAAGCGCCCCAAAAACACCAACCCCCCAGGTGTGCATGGGGCAGAGCGCAAGAAAAAGTCTGAATACGCCATCCGCCTAGAAGAAAAGCAAAAAGTCCGCTTTAACTACGGGGTAAGCGAGCGGCAGATGATCCGCTACATGCGCAAGGCACGCCGCTCCAAGGGATCTACGGGGCTAGCTCTGCTGCAGCTTCTAGAGATGCGTCTGGACTGCATTGTGTTTCGCCTTGGCATGGCCCCGACGATTCCGGCGGCGCGGCAGTTGGTGACCCACGGCCACATTGAAGTTAACGGCCGCAAGGTAACCATTCCCAGCTATGAGTGCAAGGTGGGCGATGTGATTACAGTTAGGAACAAAGAGTCCTCCCGCAGGCTAGTGGCTGCCTACGCCGAGTACCCAGGGCTGTTTTTGCCGGATTACCTGGAGTTTGACAAGGAGAAGCTGCGCGGCCGCATTAAGGATCTGCCTTCGCGCGAGCAAATCTGCGCGCCCGTCAACGAGCTGTTGGTAGTTGAGTACTACTCCCGCAAGCTCTAGGGATCCCTAGAGGCTGCCGATGGCCCGCCGCAGCTGGGTCAGAGCACGGTTGTAGGCAATCACCGCATTGGCAAGATTGCCCCGAGCAGTCGTGAGGGCAGCCTCGGCGTTGATCACCTCTGTCTGTGTGCCTACACCAGCCTGAAGGCGCAGCCGTGCTAGCCGCAAACTTTCTTCTGCCGAGGCGATTGCCACTTTGGCCGTCTCAATCCGTTCCCGGCTAGAGCTGAGGGTGAGGAAGGCCTCTTCTACGCTGCGTTGAATTTCATTCCGAGTGCCAACGAAATTGCTCACAGCCGCCTGCCTGTCGATCTCGGCTTGGCGAGCCTGGGCCTCCGCCCTTCCCCCATCAAACCAGGTCAAGTTAAAGTTAGCGCCAACCGAATAGCCGACATCGAAACTGTTGCGGTCGGCCCTAAAATCGTTTGCCGCGTCGAGACTGGCAAACAAACTAATTTGGGGACCGTTGCTGGCTTGGGCTAGGCGCAGCCGAGCTTGGGCTTGCTCCAGCTCTCGGCGCTGGCGCTCCAGCTCTTGACGCTTGGCAAAGGCAGCAACAATGGTTTCCTCTAGGCTCAGATCCCACTCTCCCATCGGCTCGATAGGCTCTTCAGCCAGCACATCGGTGGGACTGGGAAAGTTCAGCAGTTCGGCCAGGCGGCGACGACTCAGTTGTTGGTCGTTTTGGGCTGTCAGCAGGGCTTGTCGGTTGTTGGCCAATTCAGTCTCTGCCTGGAGGATCTCGAAGCGGGTACCCACACCGGCCCGTTCGCGGGCTTGGGCATCCCGCAGGGTGGCCTCAGAACTGGCAACCGCAGCCTGGCTAATGGCCACGCGGGCATCAGCGCTCTGCAGGTCGTAGTAGGCGTTGGCCACCGCTTGTTTCACTGTCTGCAGGGTTTGCTCGAGCTGCAGTTGGGCAACGCGCAGAGCTTCCTCAGCAAGCTTCAGGTTTTGCGCCCTGACCCCGTTGTCGAAGGCTGTGTAGTCTAGCCGCAACACGCTGGCCGAGAGGGTATGGGATGGGCGGCTGGGCCCGCTGCCGGGGGCAGGAGGTTCGCTGTACTGGTAGTTGACGCGCGTGGAGAGGGTAGGGGCAAAGGCTGCTTGCGCCAAGGCCAGGCCGGCTTCAGCCCGTTTGACGGCTAGCCTTGCTTGCTGTACTGCCGGGTTTTGGGCAACGGCAATCTCCAGCGCCTCTTGGAGAGATAGGCCCTCCCTCCGCTCAATGCGCACCTCCAAAGGGGATTGAGGCGCCACTAATTCTTCCGCTCTGGTGGCCCCCTGCGGGACTGGGGGGGGAGTAGCAGGGCGGGCTCCGGGAGGAACAGAGAGGGTGGGAGGCAGGTTGGGAGTGCGGATGGCTCGGCTATCTAAGAGGAGGGAGGGGGCAGGGTCAGGCACTTCCGCTTGGGCAAGGGCAGGCATAGCCCAGAGCAAGTTGACTAGAAGGCCCCAGGAGAGGCGGAACCCTGCTAAGCTTGGCTGGCCTCGAAGACGTTGAGGCCGCCCTTTGACCAGAGGCTGCATCGCTATCGTGCTGTTGCTCTCAAACATACCCACCCGTAGCAAGCAGTATCGCAAAACAAGGGTGGGCAATAGAACAGTTTTTCGCAAGCCCCGCAATGCTGCCGGCTGAGCCAACTAGGGTAATCGGTGAGTTGTCAACCCAGGGATCCCCCTTCTACAAGCTGGCCGGCCAGCGCACTAGAGGGGCATAGATCCCCTGGAGGGAGGCAAGGGCTTGCTCCCAGAGGGCGTGGGTCAACGACCACCTGTCCAAGCCCATGGCGCCGCACAACAGCAGCAAGTAGAGGTTGGCAAAGGTGAAGAGAGAGGCTGCCCGCTCCCGATCCTGCGGCCTCCGCAACAGCTGCATGGCTTTCCAAACCAAAAGGGATCCCAGCAGCACTGCCGCGCTTAGGTACAAGGATCCCAGTACGCGCAAGGGGTAGACCAACAACAAACTAACCGGAACCACCAGCAGCGCGTAGAGAAGAATCTGGGCGGCAGTTGGCCCTTCTCCGGCCACCACCGGCAGCATGGGCACGCCGGCGCGAGCATAGTCTTCTCGCTTTAAAATCGCCAAAGCCCAGAAGTGGGGCGGGGTCCACAGAAAGATGATGGCAAACATCACCCAGGCGGCCCAGCTCAGCTTGCCCGTAGCTGCTGCCCAGCCCACCAAAGGTGGGATCGCCCCCGCAGCTCCGCCGATCACGATGTTCTGGGGGCTGGAGCGCTTCAGCCAGTGGGTATAGACCCCTACGTACACTAGGATCCCTGCCATGGCCAGACCAGCGGCCAGCAGGTTGGTGAAATAGGCCAGTAAGCTGAAGGAGACCAGGGTAAGGATCCCGGCAAACACCAGAGCGTGGCGCGCCTGAATGCGGCCAGCAGGCAGAGGACGGTGGCAGGTTCGCTCCATCAGCCGGTCGATATCGGCGTCGTACACCATGTTGAGGACATTGGCTGCTGCTGCCGCCATCCCACCCCCTAGGAGGGTGACGCCAAACTTGAACGGATCCGTATCGCCTGCCATCCACATGGCGCCAGCCGTGGTCACCAACAGCAAGGCGATGATCTTCGGCTTCACCAACTGGCTATAGCTGCGCAAAAGTTGGCCTAGGCTTGGGCACTGACTAGCCCCTGGCGTGGCGTTTTGGCAAGCGGCTGGGCGGTAGCTTTGAAGGATCTCTGCCATGGAACTACTCAAAGGCCTCCGTCCCGCTGGCGCGAACAGTGATTGCTACAGTACTCATCAGTGATTGCTACAGCCGCGGTGAGAGCCCTGTCTTCTCCCTGCCTAGGGGCACTGTTGCGCAGGCGCCAGGCCAGCACCGTAAAGCCCAGCAAACACCCCAGCAAAGCTGCCCCAACCATCTGGTGGGCTACTGTCAAGGGCTCCACCTGCAGCCGGTAGCGATAGGTGAGAACACCAACTCCCACCTGGGCGAGCAAAAGCCCCACCGACCCATAGCCCAGCAGCTTGAGAATCTTTGGGACCCGCCGCCGACCTGTGGCCGCCGCCACCCCCACCACCGCTAGCGTGGCTGGAGCTACTCCCAGCAAGTGGCTGTTCATGACCCCACACAACTCGCCCGCAGCCAAGCACTGGTGCAAAGCCCATCGCGAGGCCACCAAGGCCCCCAAAAGACTCTGGACATACACCAGCAACACCGCCACCAAACCCAGCCAAGGCAAATAGCCAACTGCAGCTCTCCCCTCCAAGGCCTCCGGCCGAGTAGCGCGAATGGAAGAAGCAAAGCGCGGCAAAACGAGCAACCCGAGGGTGAGCAGCGTAGCAAAAAATAGCAGGCCCGTGCCCAGGTGAGCCGTCACAATGTCAAAACGCAACAGCTCCGTCACTGTCAGCCCGCCCAGGATCCCTTGGGTCACGACCAAGACAAAAGCCCAGCTCAGACCCCAGGGCAGCCAATTGGGCAAGGCCTTGCGCTTCAGCCAGGCAAACCCCACTAGCACCAGCGTGGCCAAGCCCACACCGGCAGCCACCAGGCGGTGAAACCACTCCAGAAACACTTGCAGGTTCATCTGCTCGGTGGGCAGCAGCTCCCCATAGCAGAGAGGCCAGTCTGGACAGGCAAGTCCAGCATTCATGACTCGAGTGGCACTGCCTAGCCCCATCAACAGCCAAGTGGCCGCTGCTAGACCCAGCAGAGCTCGCCCCATGCGCAGAGAAAGCTCCCTCCCTGGCAAGGGAAAGGCCTCCGGCCCGCTGGCGCGAACGGGACAAGAAGAGAGGAGGTGAGATCGAGGAATTGAGGGGTCCATTGCAGCTGAAAAAATACTTCAATCAGATCTGCCTCTAGAGAGAGGTCAACACTCTGCACTAAAAAGTCAAGACCAACAGCCAATGGTAATTTCAGTTACCGAATTCAGCCTATCTAGCTGCCCACTAGCTGGGTTAGTAGCCACTCAGAGGCAGAGGGGAGGTCTTTCTGCAACGGATTCTAAATGTGGCTTTGCGGTTGGCGAAGGCTTTTTAAGAATTTCTTTGTGCTGAGCTACGCTTCCTCAGTAGATGGCCGCTGCAAAGCTAGGGATCCGGCGCTCCGACCGAGATCCCGAAAAGATCCCTAAGGACAGGCACTTCTCTCCAGCTCCTGCAAGTTGAATGGAAATGAGTACAAGCCTGCTCTGGCTCTGCTGACAGAATCTGCTGGAGTGGGCAGGCAGTAGCAGGGGGATGAGCAGCTGTGAGTGCCCTCAAAAATATCCTTTTGGTGGGGATTGGGGTTCTGTTAGCCCTAGCCAGCCTCTGGTATGGCCAGAATCACCATCTCCTCCCCGAAGCGGCAGCCAACTCAGCTCCCCTCTTCGATAGCCTCTTCAACAGCACCATCACCATCGCCACCGGCATCTTTCTAGTGGTGGAAGGGGTACTCCTCTACTGTGTCATCCGCTACCGCAAGCGACGGAGGGATCACGGCGACGGGGATCCCAGTCACGGCAATGTGCTGTTGGAGATCGTGTGGACAGCAGTGCCGGCTCTGATCATCCTTTGGTTGGGCCTAGCCAGCATAGATGTCTACCAGGCTATTTACGGAGGCACCCATGTGGGCGGGCATATGCACGCGGCCATGGGGATGGGCTCTTCCGAGGAAGCCAAGGCAGGGGAGCCGGGCTATGCCTATACCCCTGTGGTGCTACCTGGGAAAGAGATGGGCCAGCCGGATCTGGTCGTTCAGGTGCAGGGCATGCAATACGGTTGGCTGTTTACCTATGAATCGGGCTTGGTGACTAGTGAGCTGCACCTTCCCCTCAACAGGCGGGTGCGCTTGAATATGACGGCCCTTGATGTCAACCATGCCTTCTGGGTGCCGCAATTTCGCCTAAAGCAGGATCTCATTCCAGGCCGAGAGACCCACCTGGAGTTTGTGCCTACCCAGTTGGGGACTTACCCCATCATTTGTGCGGAGCTGTGCGGCCCCTACCACGGGGTGATGGCTACGCAATTGATTGTGGAAAGACCAGAAGACTTCGAGCGCTGGCAGCAGGAGCAACTTTTAGCTGCTCGTGGCAACAGCAGTGCCCTAGCTCTTGCTGCAGATTCTCCCCCCACTCACCATCACCCTCCGGCTGATTCCCCTGCGGCTGCTTCGGCTTTTGCCCAAGTCCACCACCAACGTTTGGGGGTCTCGCCTGCGGATTTGACCTCTTTCAAACTCCACAAGGACTCCGTCCCGCCGACGCGAACGGGAACAGGCTGAAACTAGGAGCTTTTTTGCCATGACTCAGCTACAGGACAATCCTAGCCTCGCTGCTGCCCCCAGGGGCAGCCTGGATCCGCCTGCAGAACCTTGGTGGCGCTTCTTTACCTTCTCTACGGATCACAAGGTCATCGGGATCCAGTATTTGGTGACCACCTTTTTCTTCTACTTGGTGGGGGGAGCGCTGGCTGTAGCAGTACGAGCCGAGCTGGCTACCCCAGAGGCGGACTTTCTTGGCTTTGAGCGGTACAATGGCGCCTTTACCCTGCACGCCACGATCATGATCTTTTTGTGGATTGTGCCGGCTTTGGTGGGGGGCTTCGGCAATTACCTCGTGCCGCTGATGATTGGGGCGCGGGACATGGCCTTTCCCAAGCTCAATGCAGTGGCCTTTTGGCTGGTTCCGCCTACCGGGCTCCTGCTTTTGGCTAGCCTGTTCATAGAGGCTCCGGCTGCTGGCTGGACTTCCTACCCGCCCCTGAGTTTAGTTAGCGGCAAGGTGGGGGAAGAGCTCTGGATCCTGAGTATCTTGCTGGCGGGGACGTCTTCAATCTTAGGCGCAGTTAACTTCATCACCACCATCCTGAAAATGCGCATGCCCGGCATGAGGATGCAGGACATGCCGCTGTTTTGCTGGGCCATGCTAGCAGCGTCTGTTCTCACCCTCATTGCAACACCAGTTTTGGCCGGCGCGTTGATCTTGCTGAGTTTTGACCTGTTGGCGGGCACGTCCTTTTTTAACCCCAGCGGTGGCGGGGATCCGGTGGTGTACCAGCACATGTTCTGGTTTTACTCCCACCCGGCGGTTTACATCATGATCTTGCCGGTCTTCGGCATCATCTCCGAGATTTTGCCGGTGCATGCCCGCAGACCTATCTTTGCCTACAAGGCCATCGCCTATTCCAGCTTGGCTATTTGCTTTTTGGGGTTGATCGTCTGGGCGCACCACATGTTTACCAGCGGCACCCCGGACTGGATGCGGGTGTTCTTCATGATTGCCACTATGTCCGTTGCTGTTCCCACGGGGATCAAGGTGTTTAGCTGGCTAGCCACTCTGTGGGGCGGCAAAATCCACTTCCGGTCGGCCATGCTGTTTAGCCTTGGCTTTATCTCGATGTTTGTCATCGGGGGGTTGAGCGGCATTATCCTCGCTTCAGTTCCCCTGGATATCCACGTCCACGACACCTACTTTGTGGTGGCCCACCTGCACTATGTGTTGTTTGGTGGCAGCGTGTTCGGGATCTATGCCGGCATCTACCACTGGTTCCCCAAGATGACCGGGCGGCTGCTGAACGAGTTCTGGGGGCGGGTGCATTTTGCGCTAACCTTTGTCGGCTTCAACATGTGCTTTTTGCCAATGCACAAGCTGGGCCTGATGGGGATGCCCCGCCGCGTGGCCCAGTACGATCCCCAATTTGCCGACCTCAACTGGATTAGCTCCGTGGGGGCCTTTATTCTTGCCATTTCCACGCTGCCCTTCTTGGTTAACGCCATCTACTCCTGGGTGGCCGGTCCCAAGGCCGGAGACAACCCCTGGCAGGCCTTGACGCTGGAGTGGACGACCTCTTCCCCACCGCCCCCCCAAAACTTCTACGGGGATCCCGTTCTGCTGACTGGTCCCTACGACTACGGCCTGCACAACAAGGAAACCCTGGATTACTTTGCTGCCCAGTTGAAGCGCTTGCGGGAGCTGGCGTTGGCAGAAGCGGAGACTACCTCTTCTTAGCCAGTGGCTTGCTGGCTGGGTATCCCTATTCCTGTCTTGATCTCGGCTGGCCTGCCCCCATGGTCTTGGGAGGAATTCAAGAAAAGGACTACGTCCCGCTAACGCGAACGGTTTGATTGGGCAAGAATATGCAAGGATCCCTTAGTTCTGATGCTGTGATGCTCGGTCACCCTCAGGCTCACGCCGCTCATGCTGAGCACCCAGATCATCGCGTTTTTGGTCTATTGATGTTCCTGGTAGCGGAAGGCTGTCTATTCTTGGGCCTGTTCATGGCCTACTTGGCCTACAGCCTTACCGCCCCAGTCTGGCCACCGGAAGGGACGCCGGAGTTGGAGTTGCTTTTGCCCAGCATCAACACGGTGATTTTGCTATCCAGCAGCTTGGTTATTCACAAAGCCGGGTTGGCCATCAAGGCCGATGATGTCAAGGGCCTGAGACTGTGGTTTACTCTCACTGCCCTGATGGGTGCCATCTTCCTGGCTGGGCAGCTCTACGAGTACAGCCACCTGGAGTTTGGCCTCACCACCAATTTGTTTGCCAGCACCTTCTATGTCTTGACCGGGTTTCACGGGCTGCACGTGGCAGCAGGGTTGCTGTTTATTTTGGCGGTGCTTTGGCGCTCCCTGAAGCCAGGGCACTACAGTGCCCAACATCACTTTGGCGTCGAGGCCGCTGAGATCTATTGGCACTTTGTGGATGGGGTGTGGATTGTGCTATTTATCCTGCTCTATCTGCTTTGAGTACCGAAGCTCAGAGAATTGTCAGAACTGTCCCTAGACTGAGCAACAAGGGCGGAGAAGTTCAAGATTTCTGGAGAATAGCCACGATCTGAATCAGAGCCTCTTGAAACACTACTCGCTCTGGCTGACCTTGCTTGAGCTGATATTCCAGTTGTAAAAGTTGCTCCATCACCCCCAGCAGCGCCGAGCTTTTTAGGGATCCCACCTCTTTCTGTAAGAAGTAAACCCGGTTGGGATTGGCGATCTCTGCTTTTTGGGCGATGACTTTGGGATCCCGTTCTCCTTCTTCAAGCAGCAGCCGCACCCACAGCCAGGTGCGGAATTGGCCCACCAAAACCGCTAGAATCTTCAGGGCTGGCTCGTTGGAATCCAGCAGATGGGTCAGGATCTGCAGGGCCCGATCCAAGTTGCCCTGGCGCAGGGAGGCGGCCAGTTGAAAGCTGTTGTAGGCGCTAGCAGGAACCAGGGCCTCGATTTGCTCAGGGGAGATGGGATCCCGTTGGCCTGCCGTAAACAAAGCCAGCTTTTCCAATTCCATTGCCAATCGGCGACTATCGTTGCCCACCGCCTCAGCTAACTTCTGGGCTGCCTCTGGGCTGAGCTTGAGATCCCGCTGCTGGGCCTCGCTGTGTACCTGCTTGAGAATGCCCTCTTCATCCCAGGGGGCCAGTTGGGAAAACTCGCGGACAATGGCCACTTTTTTTAGGAGCTGGGTAGATTTGAGCCGCCCATCCGGCTTGCTGCTAGTGGTCAAGAGCAAATGGGTGGTGGGAGGCAAATAGGCTAACGTCCGCTCCAGTTCTTTGGATAGCTCTTCCGGGCAATGCTGGGTAAGCGTTGTCTCTTCCAGCCAAACCAAGCGGGCATTGGATCCCAGAGGCGGCGTCATGGCTTGGTTGAGACCAGCAAGCGTGGCTTCCGGAGGCAGGCGATCGTAGTTAAAGGCTGACCAGTTGGGATCCAGCACTTGATCGCGCAGCTCTTGCACCGCCTGCATCAAGCGATAGCTGTCATCCCCCCAGTAAAGGTAAACGGGCATACTGCCCTTTTCCGTAGTTTCTCTAGGCGTTATTTTACCTAAATCATGCTTTGTCCGAAACCTCCCAGAGAAAGCCTGGCCAAGTTCAAGCTTCTTCCCTCTCTGGAACAAGGTGTCAGCTTTGCAGATCTTTACCTTTTCCCTAGGTGGGCAAATTCTGTATTCCCACTGAAGAACCGTCATCAATCTTTTCCTAAATTAATCCTGAGAGATGGGATCCGAGGGAGGATTGCAAGCAATGGACAGCAGGGGCGAACTGGAGTTCAAAGTCCAAGTTTTGGCCCGCTGCCTGGGATCCGCTCTGGCTTTAGGACGGCCCACCCGCGTGCAAATTCACTACTGCAATTCCCAAGCCTTCAACGCAGGTCAGTCGGGAGCGGCGCCCCTAAACTCTGAAGAGGTGGAGAGATCCCAACCAAGCACAAGAAGCTAGCCTTTGGCCTTTGGTTTCCTGCCCCTGGCCGTTGGGGATATAGACTTTGGAAAAGAAGAGGAGGTGCCTAGCGGGCAGGAGAGGCGCTGTGGAACAAGCAAGGCAACCGTGGCAAGCTCTGCTGCTGCGGGATTTTCCCATCGAGTCCTGGTGGCAAGGCAGCTTTCTGGGCGGCCTGTTGGGATCCTTAAGAAACTGGGGCCAAGGTAGCTTACTTGTCCAAGCTGGCGACTGGCTTGGCTTGGGCTTGGTGCTGCTCTACTGGGTCTTTTCTGCGCAAAGCTCCACTGGCATCCTGGGGCTAATTTTGCTGGCCATGGCCGCTCTGGTGGGCCTGGGCGCTTTGGTGGAAATGCCGATGGGTCTGCCGCTGCACCTGCCCCTGGGCCTTTTCTGGGGAATTGCCACCTTGGCAACCATTCTCTCCCCGGTTTCCTACGCAGCACGGGAGGGCTGGCTGAAACTGACACTGTACCTAGCCGGCTATTTGTTGTTGCATCGTCTGCTGCGCAAGCCCCAGTTCCGGGATTGGATTGTCGGATCCCTGCTTTTGGTCAGCTTGGCGATGGGGGTCTATGGCCTGCGGCAATACTTTTACGGGGCAGCAGAACTGGCCACCTGGGTAGATCCGGAGTCGGGCTTGGCGGGCCTGACGCGGGTGTACAGCTATCTGCGCAACCCCAATCTGTATGGGGGCTACCTGGTTCCGCTTGTTCCTCTAGGTCTGGCCGCAGTTTTCCTCTGGCCAGGCTGGGGAGTAAAGCTCCTAGTTGGTTTTACAACAGCCGTCAACCTCCTCTGCTTGGTCCTGACCTACAGTCGCGGCGCCTGGATTGGCGGCCTAGCAGCGCTGGGAATGATGGCGGTGCTGCTGGCGCAATGGCACACCCCCCGCCTGCCGGCCCGCTGGCGACGATGGACAGTGCCGACCTTGTTGGGAGGGGGCGCAGCTGCGCTGCTGCTTGCGATCTTGACGGTACGCCCCCTGCGGCTAAGGGTTCGGAGTCTCTTTTGGGGAAGGCTGGATACCAGCAACAATTTTCGTCTCAACGTCTGGGCGGCAGTGTTGGACATGATCCGCGACTTTCCCATCTTGGGGATCGGCCCCGGCAATGTTGCCTTTAGCCGCGTCTATCCCCTTTACCAGCGGGGCAACTTCAGCGCCCTCGGGGCCTATTCCGTGCCGCTGCAACTTACCGTGGAGACCGGCTTTCTTGGATCCCTGGCTTTTGCCTGGTTTTTGCTGGTGCTCTGGGATCACGGCTGGAGATGCTGGAACAGGTTGCTTAGCTCCCGGGATCCCGAGGGCCTGTGGGTGGCCGCAGGCTTAGCGGCTTGCACTGGCATGATGGCCCACGGGCTGGTGGACACCATCTGGTACCGCCCTCAGGTGCAGATGCTGTGGTGGCTGGCGGTGGCTCTCGTTACAGCCAAGCTGGCTGCCTCCAGGACTCAGCCTTCGTCTAATAGTCCCAGAGGGAAGCTCCTCTCGCCGTCACAAGACTGTATCTGAAGTTACAACTTGCGGGGGATAGCGATGCTAGAAGTGAGCCGAGCTATCTGGGGCAGAGAAAGCAAATGAAGAAGATTGAAGCTATCATTCGGCCCTTCAAGCTTGATGAGGTGAAGATAGCCCTGGTTAATGCCGGAATTGTCGGCATGACCGTAACCGAGGTGCGGGGGTTTGGTCGGCAGAAAGGACAGACTGAGCGCTATCGGGGATCCGAGTACACCGTCGAGTTCCTGCAGAAGCTAAAGGTGGAGATCGTGGTCGATGATGACCTGGTGGATACGGTGGTGGAGAAGCTAATTGCAGCAGCTCGCACTGGCGAAATTGGGGACGGCAAGATTTTCATCAGCCCCGTCGAGAAAACCATCCGCATCCGCACCGGTGAAATGAACCAAGACGCCCTGTGAAGGAGCTGTTTTTGCAGTCTCTCACCTCAGCCTCATCTTGGCTTGGGAGGTGGCAGGGCGTATCTTTTTGTTGTAATGGCGTTGCCAAAAGTACCGTCTTGCTAGGTGAGTCGAAAAACATGTCTACAATGATGATCCAAAGGCTCAAAGGCCAAGTAGTGCAGCGGCTCTGGCGACCAGCTCAGTGGGGCTTAGCTGCTGCGCTGACGATTTCCCTGGTTTTTCTACTTGGTCAGGAGAGCGCCTTCGCTCAGGATGCCGAAGCTGTCCAGAAAAACGCCAACACCATCTGGACACTGGTGGGGGCAGCCTTAGTGTTCTTCATGCAAGCTGGCTTTGCCATGGTGGAGACGGGCTTTACCCGCTCCAAAAATGCTGCCAACATCATGATGAAAAACCTAATGGACTTCTGCATGGGCTGCTGCGCCTTCTGGTTCATTGGGTTTGGCCTGATGTTTGGCCAGAGTGGCGGCTTCTTCGGCAGGAGCTGGTTTGCTTTTAGCTGGCAGCAAGCCCACGAAGCAGGGGACTGGCCTTTTACGTTCTTCGTCTTTCAGATGGTCTTTGCCGCCACCTCTGCCACCATCGTTTCCGGGGCCATGGCGGAGCGCACCAAGTTCGTGGCCTACCTCATCTACTCTGTCGTCATCTCTGGGCTGATCTACCCCATCTCGGGGAGCTGGGCCTGGAATGGCCTGTTCGGCGACTACAACGGCGGCACCAAGGGCTGGTTGGAAAACCTGGGCTTTATCGACTTTGCCGGGTCAGGGGTGGTGCACCTGGTGGGAGGCGCTGCCGCATTGGCCGGGGCAATGGTGGTTGGCCCTCGCATTGGCAAGTATGGCCCTGACGGGGAGCCGCGGGCAATTCCTGGGCACAACCTGCCCCTGGGGATGCTGGGGGTGTTCATCCTCACCTTGGGTTGGATTGGATTCAACGCTGGCTCGACCACCGCTGCCAGCCCTGATGTTGGCTGGATCGCTATGAACACGCTGCTGGCAGCTTCGGCAGGAGCCATTGGCGCGATGATCACCTGCTGGGTGCATTTTGGCAAGCCAGACATGACCTTTGCCGCTAACGGCGTGCTGGCTGGCTTGGTAGGGATCACCGCTCCTTGCAACACCGTCCACCCGCTGGGAGCTTTGATCATTGGGTCGGTTGCCGGGATTCTGGTGGTGATCTCGGTGGTGATCTTGGATACGGTGCTGAAAGTTGACGACCCGGTGGGCGCCATTTCAGTACACGCTACCTGTGGCCTCTGGGGGCTGTTGGCGGCAGGGATCCCTTGGTTTGCCCATGCCGAGTCAGGAGTGACCTGGGAGCAATTTGGGGTGCAGGTCGTGGGGGCTCTAGCCTATTTCTTCTGGCCCTTTATCACCTGCTTGATCCTGTTTTTGATCCTCAAGGCAACCGTTGGCCTGCGCACCAGTGCCGAAGAGGAGCTGGCCGGCTTGGATGTGGGCGAGCACGGTAACGTGGCCTACCCGGATTTTGTAAGCGCTGCAGCCAATTTGGAGCAGCCTTGAGGCGGGGCCGAGGGTTGCTGTGCCGGCAATCCTGAAGGGGGCCAAGGGAGGCCCCCCCTTGCTTTAAACTGGAAGGCGGCTCGATGTTCTTGCAACTTCATGCACCTCTTGATCCCGGCGGCCGGCAGTGGCAAGCGGATGGGGGCGGCGGTCAACAAGCTGCTGTTGCCGCTTTTGGGGCGGCCAATTTTGGCTTGGACGCTGGAAGCTGCAGCTCGGGCCTGCTCCATTGAGTGGATTGGCATTCTCTGCCAGCCCCACGACTGGCCAGCCATCGAGGCCATCGTAGCGGCAGTTGCTCCGGCCAAGCCAGTACAGCTTCTGGTGGGAGGGGCCACGCGGCAGGAGTCGGTTTACAGGGGAGTTGAGTATCTCTATAGCCTGGGAACGGTAGAACGGGTGCTGATCCACGATGGAGCCCGCTGCCTGGCTACGCCGGCGCTCTTTGATCGCTGCAGCGCTGCCCTACAGCAGGTGGATGGCTTGGTTGCGGCGATCCCTGTCAAAGACACGATTAAAGTGACCGAGAGCGGCCCCAAGGGGATCCAAATCCAAGCGACGCCAGAGCGCAGTCGACTGTGGGCAGCGCAAACGCCCCAGGGCTTTCGCCTGCCGTTGCTGTGGCAAGCCCATCGGGAGGCCCTGGCCCAAGGTTGGCAGGTAACTGATGATGCGGCCCTATTCGAGAAGCTGGGTTGGCCGGTTTACATCGTGGAAGGGGAGGAGTCCAATCTCAAGCTGACCACTCCCTTGGATATGCTGCTGGCAGCCCAAATCCTCCAGCAGCGTCTCGTCCCAGCCCCCTAGCTCCTACTGTTAGGAGGCACGCTGCGAGAGTAAAGAAAGAGAGTCAATGCCCAAGTCACCTTCGCCCTACTGGCCTGTCCACATTGTTGGCGCTGGCCCCGGGGATCCAGAGCTCATAACCCTGCGCGGCCAGAGAGTCCTCTCGCAAGCGGATGTAGTCTTCTACGCCGGATCTTTGGTGCCAGAGGGAATGCTAGCCCACTGTCGCCCTGGGGTTGAGGCCATCGACACGCGCTCCCTTACCCTAGAGACGTTGCTGCCGCAAATTGTGGAACGGGTCAAGGCAGGGCTGCGGGTGGTGCGGCTGCAGGATGGGGATCCCTGTCTTTACGGCGCTCTACACGAGCTGCTGGTTCGGTTGGCTGAGGCAGGGATCCCCTTTGAGATCGTGCCGGGGGTGAGCGCCTTTCAGCTAGCAGCGGCTCGTTTAGGGGTAGAGCTGACGGTGCCGGAAGTGGTGCAGACCATCATCCTCACCCGTGCCAGCGGTCGAACGCGCGTGCCGGAAGCAGAAGCTTTAGCCAGTCTAGCGGCTCACCGCGCCTCTTTGTGTCTGTACCTGAGCGCCCGCCACGTGGAACAGGCCCAGGCGGATCTCCTAGCCCACTATCCCGCCGATACCCCCGTTGCCATTTGCTACCGTTTGGGGTGGCCGGACGAGCAGATCTGGCTGGGATCCCTGGCGGAGATGGCTGCCCTTAGCCGCCAAGCTGGCCTAGAGCGCACGGTGCTCTATCTCATCAGCCCAGTGCTGCGGGGTCTGGCAGGAGGTGGCTTGGCTCGCTCGCGGCTCTACAGCCCTGACCACGCCCACCTCTTCCGCCCCAAGCTTCGCCACTAGACTCCCAGTCAGGTAGCTTCCCGCTCTGGCTAGGCGGGAAGGTGTACACTGGGTGCGGGCGTAGGCTGCCTCGAGGGAGATGCGGACTTTTCCTTCGCCGGAGGTGCTTCGACGGCTGCCAGCAGGGGCTGCCGATGGAGCCATCATTCTCGGCACGTTGGTTCTCCTGGCGGTAGTGGCCCAGGTGGGGGCAGGGGCTTTTGAGCAGTTTCAGCCGCCAGCTGTGGTGCCCCGAATCGACTTGGATCCGCGCAAGCTGCCCTACTATGCCGCCCGCTCCACCTTGCGCATGTTCATTGCCCTCGCCTTCTCCACTCTTTTCACCCTGATCTACGGGTACGTAGCTGCGAAAAGTCGCTGGGCAGAGCGAATTTTGATCCCCTTGCTAGACATCCTGCAATCAGTGCCGGTGTTGGGGTTTCTCTCCATTACTGTCACTGGCTTCATTGCCCTTTTTCCTGGCAGCTTGCTGGGACTGGAGGCGGCTTCTATCTTTGCCATCTTCACCAGCCAGGTCTGGAACATGACCTTTTCCTTCTACCAGTCCCTGCGCACTTTGCCGCAAGAGCTCGTGGAAGCTGCTACCTTGTATCGCCTCTCAGGCTGGCAGCGCTTTACCCAGTTGGAAGTGCCGGCGGCAATGGTCGGTCTCATCTGGAACGCCATGATGAGCTTTGGCGGGGGGTGGTTCTTTGTGGCCGCCAGCGAGGCCATTAGCGTGCTCAACCAGGAGTATACGCTGCCGGGCCTGGGATCCTACGTGGAAGCCGCCATTCAAGCCGAGGACTTGCCCAAACTGGGGTGGGCGATCCTAACCATGGCAGTGGTGATCCTGCTGGTGGATCAGCTCTTCTGGCGGCCTCTGGTTGCTTGGTCAGACAAGTTTCGCCTGGAACAGAGCGCCGGGGCGGCTGTGCCGGAGTCCTGGCTGTATGATCTGCTCACCACCGCCCGGATCCCGCGGCTAATTGGCAGGGGGTTTTCCCCTTTGGCAGAGGGGGTGGATCGGCTGTTGGCCTACCTGACCCGCCCCCGCTGGGGAGATCCCCTCAGCCCCGAGGCTGAGCGGCGCCGTGAGCGGCTATTGACCCGGCTCTCCTGGTTGGCTATTGGCGGCCTTGGGGTTTGGATTGTCTATTTCGTATCCACCACCGTCGGCTTTGGGGAGGTGATGCTAGTCTTTGGCCTGGGGATCCTCACGCTGCTGCGGGTTAGCGTGCTCTTGGTTTTAGCCACTGTGGTCTGGACGCCAATTGGGGTGGCCATTGGCTTTAATCCACGCCTAGCGAAGCTGCTGCAGCCGGTGGTGCAGTTTCTAGCGGCCTTTCCGGCCAATTTTCTTTTTCCCTTTGCCACGTTGCTTTTCATCCGCGCCCAGATCAGCATTGAGTGGGGCAGCATTTTGCTGATGTCTCTGGGAGCGCAGTGGTACATTCTCTTCAACTCCATTGCCGGCGCCCAGAGCATCCCCACCGATTTGCGAGAAATGGCTATGAATTTGGGTCTGCAGGGATGGAAGCTCTGGCAAAAGCTGATCATCCCAGGGATCTTCTCCGCCTGGGTCACTGGAGGAATAACAGCTAGCGGCGGTGCTTGGAATGCCAGCATTGTCTCCGAGATTGTAACCTGGGGAGCGACAACTCTAAAAGCTACGGGCCTAGGCACCTACATTGCCGAAGCAACCGCAGGGGGAGATTGGCCCCGGATTACCTTGGGCATTGGCATGATGAGTCTGTTTGTGGTAGGCATCAATCGCCTCTTCTGGCGGCGGTTGTATCAATTGGCAGAGGAAAAATATCACCTTTAGTCTTTATCAATCTCTTTATCAATCTATGAGCTCGGCAACTTCCCCTGTTTTGATTAAGGTTGAGAACGTCTACAAGCGCTTTCCTTTGCCCGAGGGCAAGGGAGAGTTTACAGTCTTAAGCCAGATTGATTTGGAGGTGCGGGCAGGGGAAGTCTTGGCTCTGCTGGGGCGCAGCGGCAGCGGCAAGAGTACCCTGCTGCGCATCATGGCCGGCTTGATCCCCCCTAGCCAAGGGCAGGTGTGGAGCAATGGCCGACCCCTGCGCGGCCCCAACCCCGACGTGGCCATGGTGTTTCAAAGCTTTGCCCTTCTGCCGTGGCTGACAGTACAAGAAAATGTGGAGCTGGGGCTAAAAGCGCAAGGGATCCCGCGCGAGATCCGGCGGCAAAAGGCTCTCAAGGCCATCGACCTGGTGGGGCTGGATGGATTTGAGAATGCCTACCCCAAGGAACTCTCGGGGGGCATGAAGCAGCGAGTGGGCTTTGCCCGCGCCTTTGTCTTGGAGCCGAAGGTGCTTTTCATGGACGAGCCCTTCAGCGCCCTGGACGTGCTGACAGCGGAGAACCTGCGGGGGGAGATCGACGAGCTGTGGAACACCCACGCCTTCCCTTCCCAGAGCATTCTCATCGTGACCCACAACATCGAAGAGGCGGTGTTTTTGGCGGATCGGGTAGTGATCCTGGGCTCCAAACCAGGGCGGATCCGGGGAGAGGTGAAAATCGACCTGCCGCGACCCCATGAACGTACGGATCCCCGATTTAAGTCCCTGGTGGACTACATCTACGAGATCATGACCAATCCGGAGATCCCGGTAACCAGTGAGGTGGCTGTCCCCAGGGCCCCCTCCCCCTACGCCTTGCCTCTACCCCACGCGCGGGTGGGCGGCATCAGCGGTCTGCTGGAGCTCATTGTGGAATGGCCGCAGGCAAGAGTGGAAATTGCCGAGCTGGCTGAACGGCTGCAACTGGCAGTAGACGACCTGCTGCCGATTCTGGATGCAGCAGTGCTGTTGGGCTTTGCCGAGGTAACCGGCAGGGTGGTCCAACTCACCGAGATTGGCCAAGACTTTGCCAACACCACCATCCTGCGCAGCAAGGATCTCTTCCGGCAACAGCTACTGGCACGGGTGCCCGTGTTCCGCAGCATCCTGCAGACTCTGGAAGAAAAAAACAGCCGCTCCATGCGGGCGGACTTCTTCTTGGATCTCTGGGACGAGCATTTCCCGCATGAAGAGGCCGAGCGGCAGTTTGCCACTGCCATTGACTGGGGCCGCTATGCAGAGCTCTTTGAATACGATGCCTCAGAAGACCGACTCTACCTGCCGGAGCCAAGTGAGAGTTCCTCTGCGCAATAGCCCGTTGGCCTCAACGTTCCCTCTGAGCCTTTGTTAGATTTCGGAAAGTCCCAAAATTCAGTGATAGGATCACAGCACGCTAGAGGTATCTGGGGGCTCCCCTCCTCAGAACCTGATCTGATTCGTACCAGCGTAGGCAAGCAAGCACCGGAGTTAGGCCATGCGCAGCGAATGGGTGGCCCGCCGTCGTGGGCAAGCAAACGTTACTCAGATGCACTATGCCCGCCAGGGCATCATTACCGAAGAGATGGAGTATGTGGCTCGCCGGGAGCAGCTGCCCCCGGAACTCATCCGCTCGGAAGTAGCTCGGGGTCGCATGATCATCCCCGCCAACATCAACCACACCAACCTCGAGCCGATGGGCATTGGGATTGCTTCCCGCTGCAAAGTCAACGTCAACATCGGCGCTTCCCCCACCTCTTCCAGCTTGGCTGAGGAACTGGAAAAGCTAAAGTTGGCCATCAAATACGGCGCCGACACGGTTATGGATCTGTCTACCGGCGGCGGCAATTTGGATGAAATTCGCACGGCCATTATCCAAGCCTCGCCAATTCCTGTCGGCACGGTACCTATCTACCAAGCTCTAGAAAGCGTCCATGGCAATGTCGAAAAGCTTTCAGAAGAGGATATTTTGCACATTATCGAAAAGCAGGCTCAGCAAGGGGTGGACTACATGACCATCCATGCTGGGATCCTCATTCAACATTTGCCGCTGGTGCGCAACCGGCTAACGGGCATTGTTTCTCGCGGCGGCGGGATCCTAGCCCGTTGGATGTTGGTCCACCACAAGCAAAATCCGCTTTATACCCGCTTCCGCGACATCATCGAGATCTTCAAGAAATACGACGTTTCCTTTAGCCTGGGCGATGCCTTGCGACCAGGATGCTTGCACGATGCCTCTGACGAGGCCCAGATGGCCGAGCTAAAAACCCTGGGCCAGTTGACCCGCATGGCCTGGGAGCACGATGTGCAGGTGATGGTGGAAGGGCCAGGGCACGTGCCGATGGATCAAATTGAGTTTAACGTGCGCAAGCAAATGGAGGAATGCGACGAGGCTCCCTTCTACGTCTTGGGACCTTTGGTTACTGATATTGCTGCCGGCTACGACCACATCAGCTCTGCTATTGGGGCGGCCTTGGCCGGTTGGTATGGGGCGGCAATGCTTTGCTACGTCACCCCCAAAGAACACTTGGGTTTACCCAATGCAGAGGACGTGCGCAATGGCCTCATTGCCTACAAAATTGCTGCTCATGCTGCGGATATTGCCCGCCATCGGCCTGGGGCCAGGGATCGCGACGATGAGATGGCTAGAGCCCGCTATAACTTTGATTGGAATCGACAATTTGAGTTGTCCCTAGATCCAGAGCGAGCTCGCGAATACCACGACGAGACCTTGCCGGCAGATATCTACAAAACGGCAGAGTTTTGCTCGATGTGCGGGCCTAAGTTCTGCCCCATGCAAACCAAAATGGATGCAGAGGCCTTAGACGAACTAGAGCGCTTCTTGGCCAAGCAGCCAATGGGATAAGCGCCGGTTGTCTGCAAGGTTAGCTCTGTATCACACAAAGTTCCCCGTTCCTGGGGAGAAGGGGATCCCCTGCGCAGGCTATGCTGGGCTATAGGGATTGAGCAGGGAGGAGGATATGGCACTTAGGCAACTGGGACATGTTGCCATCCGTGTCCGAGACGTCTCCAAAGCGGTAGAGTTCTACGAAAAGTTGGGGATGGTCAATGTCTGGAAGGATCCCGACTGGGCCTATATGAAAGCTGGGGACGACGGGCTGGCGCTGTTGGGGCCAGGCTACCGGGCGGCAGGGCCCCACTTTGGCTTTGTCTTCAGCACTAGGGAAGAGCTGGAGGAGCACCATCGGCGCCTGCAATCCCAGGGGATCCCGGTGGGCGAGATCCACACCCACCGAGATGGCACCGCCTCCTTCTATGGCAAGGATCCCGATGGCAACCTGTTTGAATTTGTCTACGAGCCGCCAGGCACTTTTGACCGAGCCAAAGCCAAGACAACAGAAGCAACTTCTTAAATTCTTAAAACAGTGGCGCGAACTCTGAGCCACTATTGCGCAGAAGTAGAGATGGTGGGAGGCCTCAGTTTTCTCCCACCTTTTTGCTGAGCAGCCCAGCCGCCCAATCCAAAAGATGGTTCACTGCTTCTGCAGTTCTGGCTTCCGCATACAGCCGCAGCAGAGGCTCAGTGCCGCTGCCGCGGATCATCACCCAACTGCCGTCGGCAAGCGTAAACTTGTGGCCGTCTTTGTCGAAATGCTTGATCACCTTCTGTCCCAAAATCTCAGAGGGGGGATCCCTCTGCAGCCGTTGGAATAGCTGGGTTTGTTGACTTTGATCCCCTAGGGGCAGGTCGCGGCGCTGGTAAACCGAGCTAAACCCCTCTCGTTCCTGCAAAGCTCTGTAGAGGGCGCTCAGGTCTTGCCCGGTTTCGGTAACGGCTTCGATCAAGTACAGCGCCGAAAGCAGGGCATCCCGCTCGGGGATGTGGCCCAGGTAGCCAATGCCACCCGATTCCTCTCCCCCCAACAACACCTGGGTGCTCAGCATGCGCTCGGCGATGTACTTGAAGCCCACGGGTGTTTCCGTAACCGGCAGGCCATAGCGCCCGGCCACCTTGACAAACAGCTCCGAGCCACTGAGGGTTTTGACGACTTCCCCCCGCAGCCCGCGCCGCCCCGCCAAGTGGTCGATGAGGATGGGGATGAGTACCTGGGGGCTGAGAAAATGGCCTTGTCCGTCGAGGGCAGCAATGCGGTCGGCGTCGCCATCGAAGACCAAGCCGATTTTCAAGGGGGCAGGATCGGCGGCAATGAGCTGGGCAGAAGCCTGCAGGTTTTGCGGCAGCGGCTCCGGTGAGACTCCGCCAAACAAGGGATCCCGCCGCGCCTGCAATTCAATCACCTTCTCCCCCAACAGCCGCTTGAGGCCACCGGCGCCGGAACCAAACATGACATCCGCCCAGATCTTGGCTGGGGAGCTTCTAAGCTTTTCTAGATCCACAAAGCGACTAAGCTGAGCCAGGTAGCCGGGCCAGGGATCCCAGGTGTGAATAGGGGCGCGGGTGGATCCCAGGGGCTGCAGGCTGCCCAGCTCCTGCTCAATGGCAGCGGTGACCTCTGGGGGCACAGAGCCGCCAAAGCCACCTTTGACCTTAAGGCCGGAATAGTGGGGCGGGTTGTGGCTGGCGGTAATTACCAGGGCGCCATGGCAGCCCTGCTCTTTGGCTCCCCAACTAAAGGCCGGCGTTGGGGCCGCACAGGCGGAGAGGTAGACGGGGATCCCCAGTCGAGCCACCACCTCAGCTGCGTGGGCCGCAAAGCGTTCAGAGAGAAAACGGTTGTCGTAGCCAATGAGGATCCCTTCCCCAGGATAGGTGCGGGCCAACACCTGGGCGCTGGCTTGGGCGGCAAGGGCCAAGTTCTGAAACGTAAAGCCCTCGGCAATGACTGCTCGCCAGCCGTCGGTGCCAAAGCGAATGGAGTTGCCTGCCATGGTTGCCCCCAAGTCCCCCTCGACTACACATAGCACAGAAGTAGCCGCCTCTATCCCAACGCTTTGGGCTCTAGCTGCCCGCTGGGTAGTCGCTGAGGCTGCTGATGTTGCGCCGTCGCAAGCTGGGCGCTGTCCGCCTCACCAAGCCCGTCAGCACGTTGCCAGGGCCAATCTCCCACACCTCTTGAACGCCGTCGGCAGCCATCTGCAGCACCGTTTCTCGCCACCGCACAGGGGCTGTCATCTGGGCCAGCAGCGCCTGTTTGAGGGCTTGGGGATCGCGGCTGGCCGTGGCGGTGCAATTGCTATAGACCGGCACCCGGGGTGTCTGAAACTCAACTTCCCGCAACCGGTGGGCAAACTCTTCTGCTGCTGCCTGCATAAAAGGGGAGTGGAAGGCGCCGCTGACTTTGAGGGGAACGGTGCGCTTGGCCTGCAACTGCTCACAGACAGCCTGCACCCCCTCCACCGAGCCGCTGATTACCACCTGCTCTGGGCTGTTGTCGTTGGCAATGGTAACGTTGGGGGTCATCTGGCAGAGGTGCTCCAGCTTGGTGCGATCAAACCCAATCACCGCTGCCATGCTGCCAGGGGGATCCCCTGCCCGCTCCATCAGTTGGCCTCGTAGGCTCACCAGCCGCAGGCCGGTTTCAAAATCAAACACTCCAGCGGCATAGAGGGCACTGTACTCCCCCAGGCTGTGGCCAGCAGTGCAGCCAGGCGTCTGGCCCTGGGCATAGAGGTAGTCACTCAAGAGGGCCGACACGGTAAACAAGGCCGGCTGCGTATAGCGGGTCTGGTGGATCTGCTCTTCGGAAAGGGCCAAGGGATCCCACCCCAGCACCTCCCGCGCCAAAGCCAACTTCTGGGCAGCTCCTGGCCAGTCTTGGAGATCCCTTCCCATGCCCACCACTTGGGATCCCTGACCAGGATAGATCCAGGCAATGGTCATCACCACCCCTCCCGAGCTCATCGGCCCCAGCGAAAGACAATGGCTCCCCAGGTGAGGCCGGCGCCAAAGCCCGCCATCACCCCCAGATCTCCATGGCCAAACCGCCCTTGACCAATCCATTCGGCTAGAGCAATGGGGATCGAGGCGCCTGAGGTGTTGCCGTAGCGCTCCAGGACGCTGGCCACCTGCTGGGTCTGCAGCTGCAAGCGCTTGGCCACGGCATCGAGGATGCGCTGGTTGGCCTGGTGGATGAAGTAGCCCTGGACTGCCTCGGCTGGAATCCCAGCCTGAAGGAGGGCTTTCTCGATAATCTCCGGCACCGCCTGGACGGCAAACTTATAGACCTCGCGGCCGTTCATGACGATGGGGCAACAGCGGTACTGCCCCACCCGCAGGGATCCCACCAGGGGCTTAGCTTCAGTGGCCATGGCCAAGCTAAGTAGCTCGCTGCCCTTGCCATCGCTGCGCAGCTCAATGCTGAGGATCCCATCGGCTCCCACCTCTCCCGCTTCCAGCACCACTGCCCCTGCTCCATCCCCAAACAAAACGCAGGTGGCGCGGTCTGTCCAGTCGACGGCGCGAGAGAGCACATCGGCTGCCACCACCAGCGCCCGCCGGTACAGCCCAGTTTGCAGAAACTGGGCCGCCGTGGCCACCGCAAACACAAACCCCGTACAAGCTGCCGTTAGGTCAAAGGCCACTGCCCGACTTGCCCCCAGGGCTGCCTGCACCCGCGGGGCCGAGCCAAAGCGATCGACAGCGGTGGAAGTGGCTAGCAGGAGTAAGTCGAGCTCCTGTGGCAGGATCCCAGCTTGATCCAGAGCAGCTCTTGCCGCCTGGGCCGCCAGATCCACTACACTCAGCTCCGGGGGCAGAATGCGCCGCTGGCGAATGCCGGTGCGAGGCCAAATCCACTCATCAGAAGTGGCAACAATCCGGCTCAGGTCATCGTTGCTCAGGCAGGGATCCGGAAGAGCAGCCCCTACCCCCACAAGGTGTACGCTGGGGAGGCGGTTGTTGGGCATGGGCCCTACCCTTCCCCTCGCTCTAGGGATCCCAACGGCAAGGGACCGGAGGTGTTCCCAGGGCGCTGCTCGGTGCTGGCTTCAGGTTCGCGAGGGTCAACCATTTCCGCCTGCAGTCGCTGCAAGACTTTCTGCTCTGCCGCCTCTTTGGCTAGACGAATGGCGTGGTACACCATTGGCGCCTTGGAGCTGCCGTGGGTAATGACGCAGATGCCGTTAACCCCCAGCAGCAAGGCGCCCCCATACTCCACGTAGTCCATGCGCCGCTTTACCTGCTGGAGGTTAGGCTGGAGCAGCCAGCAACCCAGCTTGCCGCGCCAGCCCCGGGGCAGCTCTTCCCGCAGCACCTGAGTGATCACCTGGCCGACGCTCTCAGCAAACTTGAGCAGGGCGTTGCCGACAAAGCCGTCGCAAACCACCACGTCAAAGTCCCCGGTCAACACGTCTCGCCCCTCGGCATTGCCGGCAAAGTGGATCCCTGGCAACTGGGCCAGGCGCTGGTGGGTGGCTAGGGCTAGATCGTTGCCCTTGTTGGGTTCCTCGCCGATGTTGAGCAGGCCTACCCGCGGCTTCTCAATCCCCAGGACGCACTGGCAGTAGAGGGATCCCATGCGGGCAAACTGTTCCAAAAAGCGGGGCCGGCAATCCACGTTGGCACCCACATCCAGCAACAGCACCGGCTTTCCTTTGAGGGTAGGCAAAAGGGCGGCGATGGCTGGGCGGTCAATCCCTGCCAGGCGACCCAAGTGGAGATAAGCGGCCGCCATTGCCGCACCCGTGTTGCCGGCGGCCACCACTGCATCCGCCTGCCCAGCGCGCACCTGCTGCATGCAAACATTGATGGAGGCTTTCGGCTTTCTGCGCACCGCCAGAGGCTCTTCGGCCATGCCCACCTCTTCCTCGGCAGGCACAAGGGTAACCTTAGGTGGCAGGGGCCGGGGTAAAAAAGGCTCGAGGGCCTCTAGCCGACCTACCAGCGCAATCTCCACCTGCAGCTGCTGTTGGGCCAGTAGGGCGCCCTTGACAATCTCCGCGGGAGCGTAGTCGCCCCCCATGGCATCAACCGCAATTCGCACGAGTTGACCTCACCCTGCAACCCTTTTAGTCAGCCGACCTTGCGGATCGCCGCTCTCTAGATCCCGTCAGCCGCAAGGGGCTACCGAATTCTACCAAAAAACTGGATCCAAAGCCCTGCCCCCTGGCCACCTGCCCCAGGGCGGCTTTGCCCCCTACAGCGATAGGGCAGTCACCTACAGGCTGCTAACTCGGAGCCTCTTGGTCAGATTTCCTAGGAAGAGCAGCTATCGCTCTGCCTAGGCGTTCACGCTGGAGACGATGAGGTACACCACGAAGAGAAACAGGGCTACCAGCGCTATAGCTCGATCCCTCGCCAACGCTAATCGTGTGCCCACCTGCCCAGGGATCCGGTTGCCGTTCGTAAACCTCCATTCTAGGACGTTCTCCCATAGCTGGCTTCAGCAACAAGGCAAGGTGGGGCTTCGGACTCGGAGCTAGGCAGAGCTACCAGCAGAGCCTCCAGCAGCCGCTGCACTCGGCTCAGGCGCAGGCCCGCATCGGCCAAGACGGGGCTGTTGGGGATGATGGCGTGGCGGAAGCCCAGCTTGCTCGCTTCCTTGAGGCGCTGCTCCAACTGGGCCACCGGGCGCACCTGCCCCCCTAACCCCACCTCCCCAATCAAGACCGTGAAGGGATCCACCTGGCGATCCCGGAAGCTAGCGGCCACCGCCACGGCCACCCCCAAGTCGGCAGCGGGCTCGGCCACCTGGATGCCCCCGGCGGAGGCGACGTAGGCATCGTACTTGGAAAGCGGGATCCCTACCCGTTTTTCCAGCACTGCCAAGATCTGTAGGAAGCGGTTGAGCTCGATGCCCGTAGCAGTGCGGCGGGGGGAGCTGTAGCTGGTGGGGCTGACTAGGGCTTGCACCTCTACCACCAAGGGGCGAGTGCCCTCCCAGGCGACGATAGTAGCTGTTCCCGGCGTAACCTGATCCCGACTGCTTAAAAAAAGCTGCGAGGGATTGTCCACCTCCACCAAGCCAGAGGCAGTCATCTCAAAAACGCCAATTTCCTGAGCTGCCCCAAAGCGATTTTTGACGGCGCGCAGCAGGCGGTGGCTCTGGAAGCGATCTCCCTCAAAGTACAAAACTGTATCCACCAGGTGCTCCAGCACCTTGGGCCCGGCCAGGGATCCATCCTTGGTTACATGGCCAACGATGAGCAGGGCCACCCCCAGCTTCTTGGCCACTCGCATCAATAGGCCGGCGCATTCCCGCACCTGGGAAACGGATCCCGGCGCTGAGCTGAGCTGCCCCCAGAAGATGGCCTGAATGCTGTCGATGATCGCCACCTGCGGCTGTAGGGCCTGGATCTCGGCCACAATGGCCTCCAGCTCGGTCTCGGCCAAGAGGTAGAGCTGCTCGCTTTCTACCCCCAGCCGCTCGGCGCGCAGCTTAATCTGCTGGGCTGACTCCTCCCCCGACACATACAGGGTGGGCTTGTGCTTGGCTAGATGCGCGGCAGTCTGCAGCAGGAGGGTGCTCTTGCCAATGCCTGGCTCCCCGCCGATGAGCACCAGGGATCCCGGCACAATGCCACCCCCCAGCACCCGATCAAACTCGCCAAAGCCGGAGGAAAGGCGAGGGTGGCGATCCGAGCACACCTGGGTGATGGGGAGAGCTAACTGGGGGATCCCGTTGGTGCGGCTAGGCGGGGGAACAAGACGCTGCAGTGGCCTAGACTTGGGGGAGGGGGTGACGACTACCTCCGTCAGCGTGTTCCAGGCGCCACAGTTGTCGCAGCGGCCAAAAAACCTAGGATAGCGCTCGCCGCACTGGCTGCACTCCCAGACAGTTTTGGTCTTGGCCATGGCTGGTAACTCCTAGCCTTGGGAAGCGGCGGTGACAGGAAGGGGCACCTCCGGCAAGACCAGGGATCCACACTGGGCGTGGTGGCGCAGCAGATGGTCGCAGAGAACTATGGCTACCATCGCCTCCACCATCGGCACTGCCCGCGGCAAGACACAGGGATCGTGGCGTCCCCGCGCCGCCAAGACAGTCTCCCGGCCGTCGAGGGTAACCGTGTTTTGGGGCTGGCGAATGGTGGCAGTGGGCTTGAAGGCCACCCGCAGGACGATGTCTTCGCCATTGCTGATGCCCCCTTGGATGCCGCCGGAGCGGTTGCTGCGGGTGCGCCAGCCGCTGGGAGTCATGTAAAACTCGTCGTTGTGCTGCTTGCCGGTCAGGTAGGTGCCGGCAAATCCCGACCCAATCTCAAACCCCTTGCTGGCGGGCAGGGACATCACCGCCTTGGCCAGGTCGGCTTCCAATTTGTCAAACACCGGGCAGCCCAGGCCGCGGGGCACATGGCGGGCCACGCACTCCACCACTCCCCCCAGGGAATCCCCTTCCCGTGCTGCTGCTTCAATTTTCTGGATCATGGCCGCCGCTGCTTCTGGGTCGGGGCAGCGGACAATGTTGGCTTCCACCTGCTCGGCTGTTACTGAGCTGGGATCCACCTGGGCCTCCACGTCTTTAACCCGTTGCACGTAGGCCAGGATCTCCACCCCTGCCGCCAGGCGCAGGATCTTCTTGGCAATGGCTCCGGCAGCCACCCGGCCAATGGTCTCCCGCGCTGAGGCCCGTCCTCCCCCCTGCCAGTTGCGGATGCCGTACTTGGCCTGGTAGGTGGCATCGGCATGGGAAGGGCGAAAGGTGGTGGCCATTTCGCTGTAGTCCTGGGGGCGGGCGTCCTGGTTGCGCACCAGGATGTGGATGGGCGTGCCCAGGGTAAAGCCCTGAAAAACGCCAGAGAGGATCTCGCAGCGATCGGCTTCCTGGCGGGGAGTTGTGATTTGGCTCTGGCCGGGACGGCGCCGATCCAGCTCTGCCTGAATGTCGGCCTCGCTCAGGGGCAGCCGCGGTGGGCAGCCGTCCACCACCACCCCCACCGCCCCACCGTGGGACTCCCCGTAGGTGGTGACAGAAAACAGGACGCCGAAGGTGTTGCCGTTGGCCATGGGATCCCGTTGAAAATCCCCCTGTGCTGATAGCTTTATTCTGCCCTAGGCAACTGCTGGGCGGCGCGGTGCAACTGACGGCAGCTGGCAATTCCCCACAACACCAGGTGAGGATCCCAGCGCAGCTCTGGGTCGAGGGGGCGCAGGTGGGGATAGAGCAGCTTGCCATCGCCGCCAGTTAGCAGCAGCGGGCCTTGGGGAAAGCGGCGGCGCCAGTCGGCAAGGAACTCCCGCAATCCCGCTAGCAGCGTATGAAGGATGCCGCTGTGGATGGCGGCTACGGTGTCCCTGGCCCAGCGGGGGGGCAAGGGATCTGCCGGATCCCACTGCACTTTGGGCAGTCGGGCGGTGTGGTCGGCTAGGGCTTGCGCCTGCAGCCCCAGGCCAGGCAGGATTGCCCCTCCCACCAGGGATCCCTCAGGGTCAGCTCCCGTCAGGGTTAAAGCAGTGCCGGCGTCGATGACCAAACAGGGCCAGCCGTAGCGGATCCCAGCGGCCCACAGAGCTAGTGCCCGATCCAGCCCCAGGCTTGGGTAGGGATCCCGCAGCGGCACCTGCGACAACTCCAGGCAATGCACCCAGGGAGATCTCGGCGGCAAAGGGGCAGAGCCGACAGCAGCTAGCCACAGCTCCGTCTCTTCTGGCCAGGCCAAGGGCTGGTGGGTGGGAAACTGCTCTACCTTGATTAGGTTCTCTCCGGCAAACCAGCCCCAGCGCACATGGGTGTTGCCCAGCACGGCGGCTAGCCACAGGTCTACTTGGGCCTCAGAACTCATGCAACAGCTTCCGCCTCCATGGGATCTGCAGGGAGCCCAGCAAGCTGCCATTTTCGGTAGGCGCCTTGAGTCCCTCTAGGCGAGACCCTAGGCTAGGCTGCGCCCCCGCTGCTGCAAGTACTTGAAAACGGTGTTCAAATCTTTGTCGCCCCGCCCAGAGCAATTGACCACTACCCGCTGCTGGGGGCCAAGTTGAGGGGCTAGGGTCTTCAGGTAGGCCAGGGCGTGGGCCGTCTCTAGGGCGGGGATGATTCCCTCCAGGCGCGACAGCAATAGCAGCGCCTCCACCGCCTCGTCGTCGGTAACTGCGTAGTACTCAGCCCGCCCAATCTCCTTTAAGTAGCTGTGCTCCGGCCCCACACCGGGGTAATCCAAGCCAGCGCTGATGGAATGGGCCTCCTGCACCTGGCCCTCTTCATCTTGCAGCAGGTAGCTCATGGCCCCGTGCAAGACCCCAATGCGACCGCGGCTGAGGGTCGCGGCATGGCGGGAGGTGTGCAAGCCCTCCCCGGCAGCCTCGATGCCGATAAGCCGCACCTGGGGATCCTGAACAAACTCGTTGAACAACCCCAGGGCATTGGAGCCGCCGCCTACACAGGCCAGCAGCACGTCCGGCAGGCCTCCCCATTTCTCTTGACACTGCTGTCGCGTCTCCTGGCCGATGATATCGTGAAAGGTCCGCACCAGCTTCGGGTAGGGGTGGGGTCCAGCCACCGTGCCAATGACGTAGTGGGTGGTCTCCACGTTGGTTACCCAGTCGCGGATGGCCTCGGAGAGGGCGTCTTTGAGGGTGGCTGTGCCTGATTCGACCCCCCTTACCTCAGCGCCCAGCAGGCGCATCCGCTGCACATTGGGGGCCTGCCGCTCCATGTCCACTGCCCCCATGTAGATGACGCATTCCAGCCCAAAACGAGCACACACCGTTGCCGTGGCCACCCCATGCTGGCCAGCGCCAGTCTCGGCAATGATCCTTCGCTTGCCCATGCGCACCGCCAGCAGCACTTGGCCAAGGGCGTTGTTGATCTTGTGGGCGCCGGTGTGGTTGAGATCCTCCCGCTTCAGGTAGATCTGGGGGCCGCCGTAGTGTTCAGTAAGCCGCTGGGCAAAGTAAAGGGGACTGGGCCGCCCGACAAAGTCCCGCAGTAGGCTGTGAAACTCGGCGCGAAAGTCGGGATCCTGCCAATGCCGCTCAAAGGCTTCCTCCAGCTCTGTGAGGGCACTCATCAGGGTTTCCGGCACAAACCGGCCCCCAAACGGCCCAAACCGGCCCTGCGGATCCGGACGCACCCTCGGGTCAAGGGGATCCAAAGCAGCAGGATGGGCAGCAGTAGCTGGGGAAGTCGGGGTCATGGCAGAGGGTTAGCAGGAGTTTGGCAGCCGGCAATAGGAGATAAACTTCCCCAATTCTACAGAACTCTCAGGTAAGGAGATGGGCCGGCCTCTTTGTAGGGAAAAGATTTCCGGAGTCCTCGGATTTTGGTTTTGGGCGCAGCCTTCTCCAAGAGCAGCCTACACTTAGGGGTATGGAGAGGGCTACCGATCGCGTTAGCGGGACGGAGTCCTTGTTAAGAAGATCTGCCGCGTGCCTAGCCTGTCTGCTTGCCGGGCTCAGCTTGGAAAATGGAATCTCGGCCCAGTTAGGTTTTCAACCCTACATCAATGCCCGCTTTGGCTACCGCATCGACTACCCGGCAGACTTTATCCCCCAAGGGGAAGCTGACAACAGCGACGGCCAGGTATTTATCGGGAATCGGGAGCTGAGCTGCGCGCTTGGGGCGGCTACAACGTCTTTCAAGCAACGCCTGCCAGCGCCTTGCAAGAAGAGCTGCGCCGCAGCCGATCATCCGACGCCGGGTTACCTACCAAGTTGCCGGTCGGGATTTCTTTGTGATCTCTGGCTACGAACCAGACGGTCAGCGGATTTTTTACCTCAAAAAGCTTGTCCGACCTTCCCTGCAAGCCGGCTTTGAATTCGTGTACCCGGCCAACCGGCGCGAGCGCTACGACCGGGATGTGGAAGCTATAAGCCGTTCCCTGAGCCTTGTGGATCCCTGAGCCCAAACCCAAGTTGCGGCATGATCGTAGGGATCCCTGGCAAAATTCAATGGCCGAGAGACCGCTGGACAATTGGCTGCAGGAACGCATGCGGGCCGTTGGCCTCTTCTCATGGCGGGCCTTGCAAGCACGGGCAGGGATCAGCCGCCGTGCCCTCAATCAAGTGCGCCAGGGGAAGTGGGGATCCCTGCGTCTGGAGCAACTACAAAAGCTGGCTGCCGCCCTGCAGTGGGATTTGGGATTCCTGCTGCGCCTAAACGGACATGACAAAATGGGATTCACCGAACCACCGGAAGTCCTCTTCTCCCTGCTGCAGCCGCTGCTTACTAGCTACCCCACCGTTCGCGAAATCGCCCGCCGCAAGCCCGATTGGCCGGCCCAAAACGTAACGGCTCTCTTTCGCTCCTTGGATGCCCTGCTGCAGCACTGGGGGTATGAGCCCATCGGCAGCCCTCTTGAATCTGTCCCCTTCGACCCGCAACTGCACCAGCCAGATCAGCCGGATATTCGGCCAGGGGATCCCGTCTACATCCGCTTTGTTGGCTATCGCCGGGGAGACTATATCCTCTGCCCTGCCAAAGTCAGCCGCTCTCTGCCCGGAGGATTGAGCTGATGGCACCTGTCTCCAAAGCGACGCTAGCCATTGACTTTGGGACCAGCAATACGGTGGTGGCAGTTTGGGATCCCGTCCAAGCAGCGCCCCGCCTGCTCAGCTTTCCCGGTCTTTCCCGGCAGGAGCAAGCCCACTCGGCCATTCCCAGCTTGGTCTATGTGAAGGGCAAAAACCAGCTCCTCGTAGGGGAAACCGTGCGCGCCGGTCGTTGGGGAGCGGTGGATCCGCAGCGGCTGTTTCAGGGCTTCAAGCGGGAGTTGGTAGCAGAGTTTGTGCCTCCGCCGCGAGTTCTGGATGGGGAGCGCTACGACGCTGAGAGGGTAGCCCAGGCTTTTTTGCAGGCGGTGATGGAAGCTGTCCAGAAAGAGGGCCTGCAGCCGCAACAGGTGGTGTTTACAGCCCCTGTCGGCTCCTTTGAGCGCTACTTGAACTGGCTGCGGAGGGTGGCCGGCGCCTGTGGCTGGGATCCCATTCAAATTGTGGACGAGGCCACTGCCGCTGCCCTGGGCTATGCGGTCGGCCAGCCGGGATCCGTGGTGCTAGTGGTGGATTTCGGCGGCGGCACCTTGGATCTCAGCCTAGTGCGCACCCTGGCCCCCCAGGCAGGTAACTCCGTTCTCAAGGCGGAGGTGATTGCCAAAGCCGATGCCTACGTAGGCGGGGTGGACATCGACATCTGGATTGCCGAATACCTGCTGGGGCAACTGGGGCTAAGCCGACAGCAGCTTGGGGCCCTGAGCTGGATTACGCTTTTGGAGCAGGCAGAGCAGCTCAAGATTGCCCTTTCCACTCAGCCCGAGGCCGTGAGCAGTTGGTTTGACGACGAGGCCCTGATCGCCTATGAGCTGCGCTTGGATCGGCAGGCGCTGGAGGAGATTTTAGAAGCCCACCAGCTCTTGGATCAAATCCGCCAGTCCCTAGACGATGTCCTCCTCACCGCCCAGGCAAGGGGGTTGGCCAAAAGCCAAATTGAGCAAGTGCTTCTGGTGGGAGGGAGCTCCCAACTGCCGGCAGTCCAAGAGCTGCTCCGCTCCTACTTCGGCAAAAAGAAAGTCCGCTGCGAACGCCCCTTCGATGCCGTGGCCCTGGGCGCCCTGCAGGTGGGCTGCCAGGTGAAGCTGGAGGATCGCCTCCACCACAGCTACGCCATCCGTCTCTGGGATCCCTTGCAAAAAAGCTATATCTACTACCCTTTGTTCGAGCGGGGCAGCCCCTACCCCTGCCGGCGCTCCGAGCCCTTGATCTTGCAGGTGGCCAACGACGGCCAGACCGAAATTCGCCTCGATGTGGGGGAAGTGGCCCAAGTGGCCCAAGCCGAGGTGGTTTACGACGAGCTGGGGCGCATGAGCAGCCGCCAACTTACCCGGCAAACCGATTTCCGATCCCTGACCCCTGGTACTGCGCCAGCTTGCCTGGCCCGCCTGCAGCCCCCTGGGCGAGTCGGGGAAGACCGCCTGCGGGTAGAATTTGCCATCGACGCCTCGCGACGCCTGCTAGCCACCATTATCGACTTGCAGACTCAGCAGCCTTTGGTAGAAGCTCAGCCCGTAGCCACCTTAAGTTAGAGGATTCTACCTGGCCTGGACTTGCCTGGGTTTCCTGGTGAGCCAGCGGTGGGAACGCCAGCGCCGCCAAAGCCGCCCAGAAAACGGGTATTGTAACCTTGCTTTTTGGCTTGGTTAGGACGATGGTGTTGAGAACCCAGTTTTAGCTTTTGGCCTTCTACCAGCAGCAACTTTTCCATGGTGAAACAGCCGTTTTGCCAAAGTCCACCCTCCTGCCAAAAAGGGAGGGATCCCTGAATAAGGGATCCCTCTTCCAACACCCACCGAGACTAGAGTTAGTCGCGCTCAACGTACAAAAAGAGCACAGCCATGGCTACTGCCGGCAGCAGCCAACCAACAATGGGGATGAAAATCCAAGGAAGATAAGCGGCAGCGTAAGAACCGGTCATAGTCTTGCTCCCCTCCAGTACCTTGACAAGCTTGACAACTAATTCACCAATCCTCGGAAGATGGCATCGATCCCGGCAAAGTTCTCCAAAAGGAAGTAGGCAGCAAAGGCACCACCCATACCCCCTAGGAAGAACCCCGCTGTTAGATCCCCCCAGCCGCGGGCTGTGGACAAAGGATTAGCTCCTGGCGTTTCTGGCTTGTTTCCAAAGGTAACGCTGCCATAGGCCGACATACAGGCGGTTCCCAACAGCACAATGGCCATTGCCGTAACCAGTCCGCCCAAATTGGCTGCTCCAGGATAATCGCGCAGCGGGCCTAGAAGAATCTCCGGCCCCACCAGGAAGTAGCCGTGGGCCAAGCCAATCTCCAGCCCCCGCAGCAGAGGAGAGAGGCCGCGGCGGTTAATGGCAAGATTGTTGATAAACAGACGGGTGACAGGAGAATCGCTAATGGGCGTTGAAAGATGCCCCTCGCAGGGATCGTCATTGAAGGTGCGAACGTAATCCATGTCCGAAGATCCTGCCTGGAATTTTGGGATTCATTCTACGGGGCCTCAGCTCCCCTCCTAGCAGCCGCCGTCCGGATCGTTAAAAAAGTTCATGCTCGCTTAACAGAGATATAGACCCTTGTCAAGGGATCCGTTTTTGCCTGCGCCTCCCCAGTCCTTGACTTTTTCCTAGGCAAATAGCTTTTCCCAGCACCACTGCTGCCCAGGTGTTTCTAGGATCCTGTAAAAAAACCTAGCTGAAGTGCAGCTAGGTCAAAAGAATACGGCTCCTACCGCGAGATCCTCCCCTCCATAAATCAAGCCAAGGGGCACCCCAAAATAAAGGTACGCAAAGGTTGACCTTTGCGCTCTGGTCTAACGACGCCGTGCCACCCCACTGGATAAGACAGGACGGCGAGCTGCGCCGCACAGCTCTTCCTCCCCTTCACGCGAGGTAGAACGAAACAGAGCGAGGATTACTGCTCCTCGCCCTCCCCTACTTCTCTAAACTACACCGACGATCCAAGACCGGTATAGGAGCCGTAGAAGAAGAGTCCAACCACCGTAATCACCCCCAGCCCAACAACCACAGCCACTATCCACAGGGGGATCCTTGCTTGACTGGTCATAGCAACTGACCTCCAAAAGAACCGAAAGGAGATTACACTCCTAGCTTCCAGCAAAAACGGGTTTGCACTGATCCCTGGAGTCCTTCCTCAACTGTTAGAAGTAGGGATGACCCTCGCTTCAGTTGAGAAAGTAGCTAGAAAACAACAGGCCAAGCACAAACACCAACAACAAGCCCAGGTATAGGGAGGTGCGGTTTAGCTCTACCGGCTGGGTATTAGGGTTCTTTTCAGGTTGATCAGCCATAGGGGTTCACCGTTGAATAAACTGCATTGCCGCAATGGCTCCCAGAAAGAAAACAGTTGGGATGGCCAAAGTATGCACTGCCAGCCAGCGGACAGTAAAAACAGGGTAAAAAACAGGCTCGTCAGCATTGGGTTGAGTAACTGGTTTAGTTGCCATCGCTCAGACCTTGCCTCTTTTACAAACTGTAACAGTTGCGAAGTTGCTGCCCTCACCCCGTTCTAGCGCGTCAACCTCTCCAGCTGCTCAAGAGCGTTGAAGCGGTCGCTTACAATGGGCAATTCCTGACGCTCTGCGGTGAAGTACTCATTGGGGCGCGGCGTGCCAAAAATATCATAGGCTAGGCCCGTGCTCACAAAAAGCCAGCCTGCCAAAAACAAGGCGGGAATGGTCAGCGCATGAATGACCCAGTAGCGGACACTGGTAATAATGTCAACAAAAGGTCGTTCTCCGGTGTTGCCAGCCATGAAACTCCTCCCTGCGGTAGGGGCAAAAGCGCTTCTTGAACTTTTTGAGGCTATACCTCAATCATAAGGACTTCGAGGCACAACTACAAGTTAAGGCCGGATCCCATCCTAACCTGCAGGTGGGAGAAGGTGAAGTAACAGAGTGTGCCACCCTGGATTCCCCGCCCATGGATCCCTGTCTGATTCCTGTCAAGCTTCCCCACGGCTCCTACGACATCGTCATCCAATCTCCAGAAGGCCCTAGGGGCCGCAACCTCATCCACTTGGGATCGCAGATGCGAGCCAGAGGACTTGCCGGCAAGGCGCTGGTGGTGAGCCATCCGGGCATTGCCAAGCACTTTGCCGAAAAGTTGATGCAGGGCCTGCAACAAGCAGGATTTGCTGCCCATCTTTTTCTTTTGCCTGCTGGCGAGCGCTACAAAACCCTGCGCTCGGTGGCCAGGATCTACGACGCCGCCTTGAGCTTTGGCCTGGAGCGCTCTTCCACTCTCATTGCCCTGGGAGGCGGGGTCATCGGGGATATGGTTGGGTTTGCCGCCGCCACTTGGCTGCGCGGGATCCCTTGGGTGCAGGTGCCCACTTCGCTTTTGGCCATGGTGGATGCGGCCATTGGCGGCAAGACCGGCGTCAACCATCCTGGTGGGAAAAATCTCATTGGGGCCTTCTACCAGCCGCGCCTGGTGTGGATGGATCCAACGGTGTTGCAGACCCTGCCCCGGCGGGAGTTTACCTCTGCCCTGGCCGAAGTGATCAAGTACGGTGTCATCCAGGCCGCCGACCTGTTTGAGTTTTTGGAAGAGCAGCCCAGGCTAGGCCGCTACACCGATTTTGCCCCCTCAGACTTGCACTATCTGCTGCGGCGCTGTGCCGAGTGCAAAGCCTGGGTGGTGCAGCAGGACGAACGCGAAGGGGGCTTGCGGGCCATCCTCAACTACGGCCACACCCTCGGCCATGCCCTAGAAACCGTTACCGGCTACCGCCGCTACCTACACGGGGAGGCTGTTGCCATCGGCATGGTAGCTGCCGGGGAGATTGCCCGTCGCTTGGGTTGGTGGAGTGCCACCGAAGCCGAACGGCAGCGGCACCTGATCGAGAGGGCAGGGCTGCCCAGCCACTGGCCTGCCGGGATCCCTTGGGAGGCAGTGCTGCAGGCAATGCAGGCCGACAAGAAAGTTAAACAAGGACGGATCCGCTTTGTCTTACCGCGCCGGATTGGCCAAGCGGAGCTGACCGATCAAGTTGAGCTAGCCGATGTGCAGGCTGCTCTGGCTTCGATGACGGAAACCTCTTGAACCGCTCTGAAAGACTTATACAACGCTGGACAAAAGCGGACTTTTGCTCCAGGTTGACGCTTTCTTCCTGCTTCCACG
>NZ_JANSHI010000015.1:0-71720 GCF_047461615.1 Synechococcus sp. W65.1
GAGACCAAAAGTACTAGGAAAATGAAACTCAATAGCAAACAGGTCAAACCGATTGGCGAGAGCAGCCGCTTTCTTTGCCCCCAGCCTCTGCCCCCCTCAACCTCTGTATACGGACACTCGCGATCGACCAGCACCGGGAAAACCTCTCGAGCTTTGCCCAGGAAGAGAGCCTTCTGAGGCCAAGAAACCCCCTCCGCCCGCAAGGGCGGGATGGAAAACTCAGCCAAGTTGGCCAGGCCTCCCTCCCGAGCTTTATTGAAAGTAAACTCAACAAAACGTAGCCGCTAGAATAGCAAGTCTTCTTGGATGTTGCAAGTCAGTTTCAATAGCTTGTGCCTAAATTTCTCCCTCTTGCGCTTCAGGGCTTTTGGACAAGACCGGGCAGCGCCTCTGCCCAGCCATTCGGACTTACCTCAGGGGGGATCCAACTACCCTGAGCGAGGTCATGGCAACCAACCGCGAAATGGGAATCAGGGGAGAAGGGCTGGGGAAACGTCTCAAACTTCATCTAGACCTGGATCTAGAATGGCCCAAGCTGGTCGGCCCGAGTTGGCTAGACTCCGAACCTTCAGCCCATTGCTTGCCCACGTTTTGATGCCATGAGTTCTTCCGCCGAGCCTACTTGGGATGCCTTAGAGGTGGATCCCGCCCTGCTCACCCCCATGATGCAGCACTATGTGGAGCTGAAGCGGCAGTATCCCCACGCCATCTTGCTCTACCGCCTAGGGGATTTCTACGAGATGTTTTTCCAGGACGCGGAAGTGGTGTCGCGGGAGCTGGAGCTGGTGCTCACCGGGCGGGAGGCAGGGGCCATAGGACGGGTGCCCATGTGCGGGATCCCTTACCACGCCTTTGACCGCTATGCTGCTCAGTTGGTGGCCAAAGGCTATGCCCTGGCCGTCTGCGACCAGATGGAGCCGGCGGATCAGGCCAAAGGCTTGGTGCGGCGGGAAGTGACGCGGGTCATCACCCCCGGCACGGTCATCGAAGAGGAGCTGCTGCAGGCACGGCAAAACAACTACTTGGCCGCCGTGGTCCGCCTGAGAGGCTCCAAGCAAACCCCCTGGGGCCTGGCTTACGCCGACATTTCTACCGGCGAGTTCTGGGTCTGCCAGAGCGAGGGGCAAGAGCAGCTAGAACAGGAGCTGGCCCGGCTGCAGCCGGCGGAGATCCTGCTGCCCACCGAGGAAGGGCTAGGCCTGGGCTTAATTCGGCCTGGGGATCCCCAAGCTCCCCTGGGCCTGCCCGGCCAGTACACCTATACCCTGCGCCCGGCGGAGCCCTTTGAGCTGGCGGTGGCGCGAGAAAACTTGCTACAGACCTATGGCCTGCGCTCTTTGGAGGGCTTGGGCTGCGAGGGGCTGCCCCTGGCCATTCGGGCGGCGGGAGGGCTCTTGCACTACCTGGAGGAGACGCAAAAGAACCTGGTGCAGCCTTCTCCCCAGGGGGGCCACCCCCTCCTACGTCCCCCTCGCACCTACCAGTTGACGGATTACCTCATCTTGGATCCCCAAACCCGCCGCAACTTGGAGCTCACCCAGACCATCCGCGAGGGGGCCTTTGTCGGATCCCTGCTCTGGGTGCTGGATCACAGCCGCACTGCCATGGGAGGACGCACCCTGCGCCGTTGGCTGCTGCAGCCTTTGCGGGATCTTGAGCAAATCCGCCTCCGCCAGGACACCATCCAGGAGCTGTTGGAAAACCCCTCCCTGCGCACCCGCCTGGGATCCCTGCTGGACTCTCTCTATGACCTGGAGCGCTTGGCCAACCGCGTCGCCTCCGGCACCGCCAACCCACGCGAGCTGGTGGCCCTGGGCTCCTCCTTGGGCAAACTGCCCCAACTGGCGGAGCTGGTGGCCGAAGCCAAGACCCCTCTCCTGCAGAGCTTGCAGCAGGTGGATCCCGCCCTGGTTGACCTGGGCCGCCGCATCGAGCACACTCTCCTGCCCTCCCCTCCCCCTGTGCTCACCGAAGGGGGGCTAATCCGGCCCGGCGTCGATCCGGAGCTGGACAGGCTGCGGCAGCAGGTGGAGCAAGACCGCCAGTGGATTGCCCAGTTGGAGAAAACCGAGCGCGAGCGCACTGGGATCCCCACCCTCAAAGTCGGCTTCAACAAAGCCTTCGGCTACTACATCAGCATCAGCCGCGCCAAGGCCCAGCAGGTGCCAAAAGACTACATCCGCAAGCAGACCCTGACTAACGAAGAGCGCTTCATCACCCCTGAGCTCAAAGAAAAAGAAGCCCGCGTCCTCACCGCTCAGACTGAGATCAACCAGCGGGAATACGAGCTGTTTGTGCAGCTGCGCCAAGAGGCGGGATCCCAAGCTGCCGCCATCCGCCAGGTGGCCCAGACCCTGGCCGCCGTCGATGCCCTGTTTGGCCTGGCCGAGGTGGCCGTGCAGCAGGGCTACACCCGTCCCGTGATCACGGAAGATCGCCGCCTAGTCATCGAGGAAGGGCGCCATCCGGTGGTGGAGAAGTCTTTGCCCCAGGGCCTATTTGTCCCCAACTCGGTGCGTCTGGGATCCCCCCACGGCCCGGATCTGATTGTCCTCACTGGCCCCAACATGTCGGGCAAATCCACCTATTTGCGGCAGATCGGGCTCATCCAGATCCTGGCCCAGATGGGCAGCTTCGTCCCGGCGCGGCGGGCGGAGCTGGGCTTGTGTGACCGCGTGTTTACCCGCATCGGTGCTGTCGATGACCTGGCCACGGGACAGTCCACCTTCATGGTGGAGATGAACGAGACGGCCAACATCCTCAACCACGCCGGCGAGCGCTCCCTGGTGCTTTTGGACGAGATTGGCCGCGGCACCGCCACCTTCGACGGCCTCTCCATTGCCTGGGCGGTGGCTGAGTACCTTGCCACCCAGGTGCGCGCCCGCACAATCTTTGCCACCCACTACCACGAGCTCAACCAACTGGAGACCCTGCTGCCCAACGTGGCCAACTTCCAGGTGGTGGTGAAAGAGCTGCCGGATCGCATCATCTTCCTGCACCAGGTGCAGCCCGGGGGGGCCGACCGCTCCTACGGCATCGAGGTAGGGCGCATGGCCGGCCTGCCCCAGCCGGTGATCGAGCGGGCTAAGCAGGTGCTGGCCCTAGTGGAACAACACAGCCGCATTGGCCTGGGCCTGCGCAACCAAGGGAAAAGCCGCCTTTCCTCCAAGAAAAAACAGCCTGAACAACACCCTGAGCCCCTCGAGATCCGCAACCCCGCCCCCGCGGAGCAACTGTCTCTGATCCCGGGCTCCCTCTTTTCCGAGGAGCCTTAGGGCTCTACCCTCGCTCCGGCTCCCGCTCTTGCAGCCCCAAGCTGGCGGCCAGCACCTCCAGCTCATCTCGCTGCCCCTCCACCCACAGCAGGGATCCAGGGGGTGGGTCAGCCTCTTGCAACTTCAGGCGAAGCCGCTCCAGGCGGTAGTTGCGCCGCCAGTAGTACCAGCCTGCCCAAGGAGCGGCCAGCACCAGGGTCCAGGGCCAGGCTCCCCACGCCGGCTCCAGCATGGACAGCACCAGAGCCAAACAGGCCAGACCCACTCCTGCTAGCCCTGTCAAAAAAACAGCCAACCCCACACTGGGCCGAGCCTGACCGATAAAGGTGGCGATCCCCTCGGCATCGGCAAACTGCAAGCGATAGGCCCGCCCTTCCAGGTGCTTTCGGAGAAGGGATCCTATTTCCTCCAGGCTGCGGCTGCTAGAATAGAAGCGGGTTTCGCTGCGATCTCTACCTGAGGCTCGCAGAAAAAAGAATAGGCCGATCCCCAGAAGCAGCGTCAGCGCTAGGGTAGAAATGGCCTCTCCCTTCAGGGAGAGGGGGGGTGATGTAGCTACCCAATTCATAGGGATGACAGGAACGAGCCCCATCTGGTCGGGCGGCTTGACCTGTAGCCTCTCCACTGTAGCAGGGAAGGGGCAGAAAAATAGCTCGTGGAAGTTGACCCTCTACCTCCTAGTTTAAGTTCTGCGGAGAGGTTGGTTGCCTCCGGCAGTAGCCACGCTTGGTAGATCCTACCTCGACGACAAGCAAAAACCCTGCGCTTTCCAGCAACCGTGACGACGGCTCAGGGGGGAGAAATCTGCGCCCAATCTCATGCAGCTAAGCTGAGAGAGGCAACTATAATTAAGTTATGATAAGGGGCTTACACTTCGCCAGCAGGTGGCTTCCTTCGTGGCTATCTCAGCCGTTCCCTACCGAGGGCAGGATTCCAGGGTTGGACTTAGCCAGAGGAGAGTGTTGTCTCCGCGGGGATGATGACAGCGCACAGCCACTGTCCCTGGGGAACCCTCAACTTAGCCCCCTCTTCAATGTTAGTCCAGCTGCTTGACTGTCTCTGTTGCTATTTCACTCAGTAGCACTTACATGTCTATCTACGAACCTGAAGCCAACGACACTTTGTTGGAAACCCCAACCGACCTCCTCGACCTGACGGAGGAGGAAGAGGCGGAGTTTGCCGAAAGCGAGTACGCCGAAGAGGGGCCAGCTCGACCCTCCACCGACCTGGTGCGCCTTTACCTCCAGGAGATTGGACGTGTTCCCCTCTTGGGACGAGACGAGGAGGTGGCGCTGGCCCAAAAAGTCCAAGACTACATGAAGCTCTTGGATGTGCGCCTGCGTTTGCAGAAAGAGCTGGGGCGGGAGCCTACTCTGGCAGAATGGGTGGCTAGGGCCAACCAGTTCCCCGAGTGGGCAAACCTTACGCCTGAAAAGCTGCAACAGATCCAGCGCATCGGCAAGCGGGCCAAGGAACAGATGATCAAGGCCAACCTGCGCCTGGTGGTGTCGGTGGCGAAAAAATACCAAAACCGCGGCCTGGAGCTGCTGGATTTGATCCAGGAGGGCACGCTGGGCCTGGAGCGAGCAGTGGAGAAGTTTGACCCCAAAAAGGGTTACCGCTTCAGCACCTACGCCTACTGGTGGATCCGGCAGGGGATCACCCGGGCTATCGCCACCCAAAGCCGCACCATCCGCTTGCCTGTCCACATAACCGAGAAGCTAAACAAGATCAAAAAGGCCCAGCGCAAGCTTTCCCAGGAAAAAGGCCGTACCCCCACCATTGAGGACATTGCTTCCGAGCTGGAGATGACAGTGCCCCAGGTCAGGGAGCTGCTGGTGCGGGTGCCGCGCTCGGTTTCTCTAGAAACCAAGGTGGGCAAAGACAAGGACACCGAGCTAGGGGATCTGCTGGAGACCGATGACATCTCTCCCGAGGAGATGATGATGCGCGAGGCCCTCCAGCGCGATCTGCAGCAGCTGTTGGAGGATCTCACCAGCCGCGAGCGGGATGTGATTCGCATGCGCTTTGGGCTGGGGGATGGTCGCACCTACTCCCTAGCGGAAATTGGCCGCGCCTTGGATCTATCGCGGGAGCGGGTACGGCAAATCGAGGCCAAAGCCTTGCAGAAGCTGCGGCAGCCTAAGCGGCGCAACCGGGTGCGGGATTACCTGGAGGCCATCAATTAGGGGCGAGCAAGCCGCCTCCAGATCTGGAGGGCCAGCCCCTCCACCTCCGGGATCCGCAGATACAGAGCTCCAGCTACCACTAGGCTTAGGCCCAGGCCACCGGCCAGCCCAGCCCAGACAAGGGCGGTGAGCAGGGGGGATCCCAAGATCTCGTAGGCGCGTAGCTGCATCCACAGCCAGTGGCTAAGCCCACCAGCTAGGACGGTGATCCCCAGCAGGGGCAGTAGGGCTTGTCCCATCTCTTGCCAGGGGATCCCTGGCAGGCGCTGGTGAAGGCAGATCCCCAGTCCAATCAGGGCTACTAGGTTAACCCCTGCTGTGGCCAGGGCAATGCCTGGTGCCCCAAAGACCTGTAGAAATAGGAAGTCCAGAAGGGCGTTGAGGCCAATGGCTAGGCCACTGATGCGCAGGGGTGTGGTTCCGTCCTCCAGAGCGTAAAAGATGCGCACCAGCACATCCCGCAGCAGGTAAAAGCTCATCCCCAGGCCATAGGCCATCAGCAGAGCCGCCACCTCCTGGGTTGCCTCCGCCGTAAAGCGACCCCGTTGGTAGGCCACCTGGACAATGGGTTCGGCCAAGGCCACCAACAGCATTGCAAGGGGCAGGGTGAGGATGGCGGTCACCATCAACCCTTGCCGGATGCGCCGGCACAGCTCGGGCCATCGGTCTCTCTCTCCTGCTAGTTGGGCATAGAGGGGCATCAAAGGCACCAGCACCATGTTGGAAAGGATCCCCAGGGGGGTTTGCACCAAAAGCTGGGCGTAGCCCAAGTTGCCGATGGTGCGATCCCCGGGCACAAAGGAGGCAAAAAAGAGATCCACGTAGACATTGATGTGGATCATGCCAGAGGAGATGACCGCTGGCAGCATGAGCAGGCCCACGGCTCGCACCTGCGGGGATCCCCACTCAAAGCGCAGCCGCAGCCGCCCCAGCCCCAGCCGCTGCTGCAACGGTACCTGAGCCAACCACTGGGCAATGGCCCCGACAAGTACGCCCCAGGCCAGCAAGGTTGGGATCCCTGTCCACCCCAAGCTAAGCAGGATCCCGATGACTGCCAGGCTGGAGATTAGGGGGCTGAGGGCAGGCAAGAGGTAGTGCTCGGCCGCATTGAGTGCCCCAAAGCCAATGCCAATCCACCCCGAGAGCAAGGCCAGCGGCGCCATGATCCGCAGTTGCTGGGCAGCAAGGGCATGGACTGCGGGGCTGGATCCCGGCGCCGTCAGGCGCACTACCCAGTCTGCTCCCCACCATAGGCCCAAGGTCACGGTTAAGAGAAGACAGCCCACCAAGGTGGAGATTGACTCCAGCCAGCGGGCTGCTGCTTCTCCTGAGAGCTGCTGCTTTTTAAGAATGCTGACGATGGCACTGTGAAAAGGACCGTTGATCCCGCCCAGCAGGATCAACAAGAAACCGGGCAGGACATAGGCCACCCCAAAGGCACTGTACTCCAGCCCCGAGCCGTAGATTGCCGCAATCAGAGCCTGCCGGACAAACCCCATACCCTTGCTGAGCAGGGTAGCACCAGCCACTAGCCCCGCTACTGAGAGCAAGGAACGGCGGGAGGAAGAGGCCCCTGGGATCCCTTCCTTCATGCCCTAGCTCCCCACCGCCGCCTTGGCAGGGGGCAACTGGCGAGATGCTGCCGTCCCTTCCTTCTCGAAATCCACCCGCAAGCTCACAGCCGCTACCCCCCTCGTTCGGCATAGGGCAGCACTATTATTCCGCATTCTCCTGACCTGTGGAGGGAGGTCGAGGAAGAGCTCAGGCCAGGAGTTGTCGCTCCTGTTCCAGTTGCTGCAACAGATGCTCATCCCCGCGGAGCTGGGCAGAACGAATGCGCTCCTGCAGCCGGCGCAGCAGATTCTGCCGATGGGTTTCCATATGCGGGGAGATAGCTGCCGGCGGCCTGCTCGCTGTCTTCGCCACTGGGTTGAGGACAAGGCCTCGATACGTCAGGGCAAAAGACTGTGGCAGCGCCACAGATGCCGATTGAGCTGGCCAGTCCCACGCTAAGCCCCGGTACCGCACTCGCACCGCCTGCCGCTGGCAGCTCGCGGGGGCAGAAGGGACAAAGACGTAGGCAATGCCGCGATAGGTCAGTTGCATATGAAGAGTCCCCCAAGTAGACGGCGGCCATCTGACGGGGAAAGCAACTTCCGTAGCCCGCTTCTCGGGAGCTGTAGGACAACAGCTTCAGCTTCCCTGGCGTGGCCCAGAGGGTAAAACCCAACTTCATTCTGTATCAGTTTTAACAAAATAAGCCTTTGGATGTCAACTTTAAAGCAGCTCGTCGATTAGCCGTAGCACCTGGTGCAAGTTAGTTCCGTCTTCCTTTCCACGTCTGAGGCTCACCTCCACCAACTGCTTGAGGGCAAGCAGCTTGAGGTTAGCCTCTACTGCCGCTCTCGCCATGGCCGGAGCTGCCGGCAAATAGCCGCTGGCCCCTAGATCCAGGAGGGCAGCCCGCCGCAGATGAACGTTGGGATGAGCCAGCAGCGACAGCAGAGGCTCAAGAAAAGTGGGATCTCCCGTCAAGCGGTAACAGGCCTGCCCTGCCGCGCATTGCAAACGAAGGGAGGGGTGATCTCGGTAGAGGCGAATCGGCTCCAGGGCAGCAGACACCTGCAGTTGTCCAAGCGCCTCGATGAGGGCCTCTAAGGCAGCAAGGGCTTCCGTCTGGAGACCCTGCTCCGCGCGGCGCAGCCCCTGCAGCAATGCTCCTCCCAAGTCTTCAAGCTGGGCGGGATCCCGGTCGAGGAAGTTGGCTAGGGCAATCTCGACCAGCGCCTGGGCTGCTGCCGCCACCACTTGGCCGTCGGAGCAGCGCAAAGCCTCTTTTAGAGCCGGGATCGCCGCAGGGGATCCCAGCTTGCCCAGGGCGCGGGCGGCATTGCGCCGCAGCGGATATCCCCCCTGGGCCGTGCGATCGGTCTCATCGGCCAGCGCCTCGATGAGGGCCGGGATCCCCTCTCTCACCCGCATGCGCCCCAGCCACCAAGCCGCGTAGTAGCGTTCTCCCGGATCCCCGTATCGCAGCTTGGCAATTTGCCCAGCCGGGGTGAGATCCGCCGACGGATAGGAGTCTGGAGGAGCTACTGGGCTCAAGGAGTCCACAGGCCAAAACTCCAACAGCTAGGCGCTGCGGACGCTGACAATCTTGGCGCCCGCTTTGAGAAGTCGCTGCATTGTTGCCGAGAGTTGATCGGCAGAAACGAAGATCTGCTGGTTGGATTTGCGCACGCGGCTAGAAGTCGCTAGGGCCGAGGGTGGGTTGAGCAGCCGCGTTACCTCAATGCAAAACATGCGGTCAGACTGACCCGTGGGCGGCCCCAAGTGCTTGGAAATGGGGCTGGGTGGCAGCAGTCCTCGTACCCCAATGCGGCGAATAGCTGGGGTAAACCCAGTGGCCAGGGGAATCATCAGGCGCGGCCTCCGCCCCTGGGAGCGGTCGTTGTTGGCATAGCCTCCGTAAAGAGCAAAGAGGTTGGTAAAGTCGCGGGTAGTGTGGGCCTTGCGGTATTCAAAGCCGCGTGGATGGGGAACAATGTTATCGCCAAACGCTTCTAGGTATTCTGGGCTGTCAATGTAGGAGTCAATCTCCGCGCTGTGGCCTCCCGAGTGATAGATATCTAGGTGGCGGGCAATGTCTTTTGGGCTGGTGGGAGCTCGCCCCAAGAGATGCTTGAAGTTAAGCTCGATAGCGCGGGTTTGTGAGTTGGGGTAGAGAAACCGCCGCTTGTAGGCTTCCGACTTGGCAAGCAAACGCACAAATTCTCGCACCGTCAAGCTGCCCTGGCGCAGCAACGATTCCGCACTGGCCAGCTCCTTCCTGTCGGAGGCAAATAGGTGATCGTTGCCCAAAACCTGGCGATAGATAGCCCGTAGGATGGCGTTGAGCTGCTCCTGGCTAGCATTGGGGCGCAACTCTAAAGGAGTTGTCTCTGTGATGCCCCGGATCCCCATCCGGCTTGCCGCTGTAATTCCGCTCATGCTAACTCCTCAAATCCAACAAACCAGCTAGACCAACTTTGAAACTGAAAGATTTACCCCCTCAAGATCTCCTCCCTGCAGAGCCACGGCCACTGCAGCCTACGGAGAGGGATCCCCTTCACCCCGGGGATCCCTACTGCCTTGAACCCAGCTCTGGGGTTAAGAACTAGCTGAGCGCGTTGATGGCGTAGTCAATATAGGCGTTGGCTTCAGTGGCTGCTTGCCCGGTCAGGCCATGGTTGGCCTTGATGTAGCGTAGGGCTTCAATGTACCAACTGGGAGAGAGTTCAAAAGCAGCATTGATCTCTCGGATCCCGGCCAGCATACATTCGTCCAGGGGGCCAGTGCCACCGGTAACCAAGCAGTAGGTGATATAGCGCAGATAGTGGCGCACGTCGCGGGCACACTTGTCTTTACCCGCCTGGGTGCAGCATTGTCCCCCTGGCTGAGTGGTGTAGGGGAACTTGGCATAAACGGCCTCAGTGGCACCGCGCACCAGCTCCTCGGCACGGCTGCTCAGGACGCGAGCTGCTTCCATGCTGGCGGCTGCCCGCTGAAAACGGCCGCTGATGGCTTGCAATTCGCTGTTACTGAGATAGCGTCCTTGGCTATCGGCAGTGGCAATGGCATCAACAATTGGGGTTTGCATGACTCAAAACGCTCCTTTACCTCAGCTCAAGTCAAGGCAACAATACAAAGGATTCAAAGCTTAGCTTGCAAATAGCTGCGGAATACTAGACCACTGCAGCAGCGGCGCGATCGAAGTAGGACTCGATTTCGGCAATCAAAGCACTGCAGTCACCGCGCGTAATGCCATTGGGATCATTGACCACTGCCACTGCCGCCTTTTTCATCTTCTGGATGCCATTGGCCACAGAGCTGCCAGGGGTGCCAAGAGCTTGGTAGGTTTCCCGCAAGCCATTCAGGCAGCGCTCATCCAGGACGCTCGGGTCTCCAGCCGCCACGGCGTAGGTAATGTAGCGGAGGATGATGTCCATATCCCGCAAGCAGGCAGCCACGTTGCGGCTTGGATAGGCAGGGCCGCCAGGAGCATTCAAATTAGGCTCCTCAGCAAACAATTCGCGGACAGCATCGGTCACGATTTTGGAGGCGTTGCTGGTGATGCGGTTCACTGCGTCCAAACGCTTGTTTCCGTCAGCAATCACCTGCTGCAGTGCCGCAAACTCGTTTTCTCCCAGGAAAGCGCCTTTGGCGTCAGCTTGGGCAACAACTTTGCTAAATACGTCGTTCATGGTTCTCAATCTCCTAGCGAAAGCAAAAGAGGTTAAATCTCTACTAGAGGGCAAAAGCGCTCTATGAACCCAGCAGTCTTTTGCAGCTTCCCTACCGAAGAGCCCTGTTAGCGCAAATCTTTGCCCCAACAGAACCACCGGCAGGAACCTCCTCACCTCCCCTTGCCTAGCCAGCTTCAAGAATGAAGCCACTTGCTGGCAGACTGTGGGGAATCGGGGTGAAACAAGGATTTTTTGCTGCTGACACCCTGCACTAGGTAAGTGAGGAAAAGCCAGCTTGCCTTGCTTCCAGTTCTTACTTCTACCGCGAGGGCGGGGAGGGATTGAATCAAAAAATGTAAAGGGTCTTTACTAGATGCAAACAGCCCCAGATCTGCTCCTAGTGGGCAACTCTGGCCTTTTTGTCCAAATCCTTTGAGGCCTTGGTTTTTACAAAAAACAATGCTACTTTACATGAGTTTACAATATCAGGAACAACGACAGCCTTGCTCATGGCTTTGCAGTCAAGTCAAGAGGCCCGCTTCTGTATCCAAGTAAACCTTCTCATAAAGTACACATAATTTAATACTTGCGCCAGTCTCCTAGGTAAGGCAAAGCTGAGAGAAAATCTGAGCAGGCTTTCACCGGGAAAACGCGGCCCGGAAAACCCCAGACTTAGCCGTGTAGTGGCCCCTACTCTGGCTTTGAGGCTATGGCGATCCAGTTGCAGCCCACCTTCTCTTCCGAGCTGCTGCAAATGGCGCGGTGGCTAGCGGGAGACTTCAGCAACCAAGAGCAAGCCTGGGAGAACCCGCCTTTTTTTGCCTCCATCCGGGTGGCTTATCGCCCCTTGCCAGCCGGTGTGTTGGCAGGGATCGGCTTTTATGTGGAGCAGGCCTACAGCGGCCATCTGGAGGAGCCCTATCGTCAGGCGGTGGTGGAGCTTACCCAAGTAGGGGACGGGATCGTGATTCGCAACTACCGTCCTCTGGAGCCCCAGCGGTGGCGGGGCTGTGCCCGCGAAAGAGCCGGGCAGCTCAGCCAATTGAGCCCTGCGGATCTGGCCTACCTGCCGGGGTGTGATGTGCATGTGAAGAGGCAGGGATCCCACTTTGTCGGCACCACAGAGCCGGGGTGTCGCTGTTGGGTAGTGCGCAACGGCCAAACCACCTATTTGCAGACCACGCTGCAGTTGAGCGAAAGCGAGTTCTGCAGCCACGACCGGGGCATGGATCCAGTTACCCACCGCCAGGTGTGGGGGGCATTGGCAGGCCCTTTTCGCTTTCGCAAAGTTGTCGATTGGCAGAGGGAGCTGCTGCAGTAGGAGGCGCTGCAGGCAAAAATGATACGGTTGAAGAAGTGACCTAGCCCACAGCAGGGATCCTCCTTCCTAGCTGCTTGGCTGGGCTACCACAAGTGGGGGAATAACCGACTCCATGCAAGAGGAACAGGACATCCTGCGCCAACAGCTGCTTGCCCTCCAGGAAGAAGCACTTGCCCAAGTGGCCCAGGCTGCCGAGCTAGACGCCCTGGAGCAAATCCGCATCGACTACCTGGGCAAGAAGGGAAAGCTCTCCAAGATCTTGGGGGGAATGGGGAAGCTGCCGCCGGAAGCAAGGCCAGCTATCGGAGCTTTGGCCAACAGCTTCAAAGAGGCCCTGCAATCCAGCCTGGAGGAGCGCAAACGGACCCTAGCTGAAGCCAAGCTCCAAGCCCGCCTAGAAGCAGAGCGTTTGGATGTCACTATGCCGGGGCCGCGCCGGCCGCTGGGCCGGGTTCACCCGCTGCAGGCCACCATTGACCGCATGCTCGACATCTTTGTGGGAATGGGCTATACGGTAGTCCATGGCCCGGAGATCGAGACGGAGTACTACAACTTCGAAGCCCTCAACACCCCTGCCGACCACCCGGCGCGGGACATGCAGGATACCCTCTATCTAGAAAAGGGTTATCTGATGCGCACCCAAACTTCTTCGGTGCAGGTGCGCTACATGGAGCAACACCAGCCGCCTCTGCGCATTGTCCACGCGGGACGGGTGATGCGCCGCGACAAGGTCGATGCCACCCACTCGGCTGTGTTTCACCAGGTGGAAATCTTGGCAGTAGGGGAAAACCTTACCTTCACTGACCTCAAGGGCACCCTCAAGGAGTTCGTGACTCGCCTGTTAGGCCAGCAGGAAACCCGCTTTCGGCCTAGCTACTTTCCCTTCACGGAGCCCTCGGCTGAAATGGACGTACGCTTTGGCTCCAAGTGGCTGGAGATTTTCGGCTGCGGCATGGTGGATCCTAATGTGTTTCAGGCAGTTGGCTATGACCCAGAGCGCTACACCGGCTTTGCGGCAGGGATCGGTGTCGAGCGGGTGGCCATGCTCCTGCACGGCGTTCAGGATATCCGGCTGTTCTACAGCAGCGACCTGCGCTTTCTGTCGCAATTCTAGAGCGGCTTAGGAAAAGGTGCGTTTGTAAACCAACTGCAGATGTTCCAGCTCGTCTTTGCGGTTGGCGCGGCGCAGCAAGCGCATCTGCTCTTCGAGAACTTGGCGGGCTTCGTTGCGGCTAATCGGGTCAAAGACCAATTCTTCCACAGCAGAGGGGTCGTCGTCAGCGGGGGGCTTGAAGTAGACCCGAAAAAACAGCCTTTGGGCATAAAGGGTGGTGAAGATGGCCTCCCCTTCGTTAACCTGACACAGGCCGTAGAGCAGACCAAATGTGGGGTGATTTAGATAGAACTCTTTCATGCGCAATAGCGTACCACTCTTGGGCCGCTCTTGGGGGAAGGAACTTGTTTCAAAGACAGCATCACCGGGGCTATAAGAAAGCGTTTTTCACGAGGAAGCCGTTATTGCCGCCGCTGTTCCTGCACCTTCTTCCTTATGGTGTCCAATTCTTTTTCCACTTCGAGCTGCATCTCCAGCCGCCGAAATTCCTCCTCCAACTTATCCTCAAACAGACTGCCCCAGGGGTTGAACTTCCGATCCGGCTCGCTGGCCTTCTGGGTTTGGGCGGCTTTGACTTCTTGCAGCTTGCTGCGCACCTCTTGGCGGCGCTGGGCAATTTGCGGCAGCAGAGCTTCCAGTTGCCGGATTCTCTCCTCCAGAGCCTTCCCTTGGTTGAATAACCGGCTCCCTTGCTCCAAAAGCTCGGCTTCCCGTCGGCGCGCTCCCTCAGCCAGATCCGGGCGGTTGGCCCGTTCGGCCTTTTCGATGCGAAAGTGCCAGGTCTTGATTTCCTCTGCCAACTGGAGAATGCTGCGCTGGAGAGCTTGCCGCTGGGCAAGGCTTTCCTGGAGCAGCTGCCGAGTTTCTTCTTCTTGCTGGCGCAATTCCTCGGCAAGGAGCTGCAGCTCAATCTCCGGATGGGCTCTGAGGAATTCCTCTAGGCGGGTTTCCAAAAACCGGCTGATATCTTCAATGAGTCCCATAAGTTTGCTAGAGGCTCAGGGGATTGTGTTTAGACTAGCGCAAGCTAGCTAGTCCTAGAGAGGAGGAAGCCGGCCAGTCCTCAAGAGCCCAATTGTTCAGGCAGGTCCAGGTCTAGGGCAGCAAATGTCCATCGGCAACGTGGATGAGGCGCTGGGCGGCCCGCGCCACCTCTAGGTCATGGGTAACTACGACGAGAGTAATGCCCTGGCTGTGGAGCTCGGCAAAAAGGCTGAGCACTTCCTGGGCGGTGCGCCTGTCCAGGGCGCCAGTCGGCTCATCGGCCAAAAGCAGTTGTGGCCGGTTAACAATGGCGCGGGCAATCGCCACCCTCTGCTGCTGGCCGCCAGAGAGCTGGGCTGGGCGCTGGTGGAGTTTACTTCCCAAGCCCACTTGTTCTAGAGCCTGTTTAGCTCGCCGGCGCTGTTCTGACTCGGGGATCCCGGCATAGGCCAGGGGCAGCATCACGTTCTCCAGGGCGGTTAAGACGGGCAGGAGGTGAAACTGCTGGAAGACAAAGCCAATTTTTTGGTTGCGAATCCGGGCCAGCTCCCCATCCGGCAGGGCAGAGACTTCCACGCCGTCTAGCCAGTAGCGCCCCGAGCTAGGCCGATCCAAGCAGCCCATGAGGTTCATCAGGGTGGACTTGCCGGAGCCCGAGGGTCCCATGATGGCGCAATACTCTCCCGGCCAGATTGTCAGGTTGATGTCGTAGAGAGCCTGGAAACTGCCCTCTAGCAGCGGGTAGACTTTGTTAACCCCCACCATTTGCACCAAGGGCAGGCGGGTTGGGGCCAGGGTCTCGGCGGGACGCTCCAGGGATCCAACCGCCCCCTGGCGACGATCTGCCCAGGGTTGTTGCTCGAGCATGGTTGACACCGCAACTGGCCCCATTCTAGCCGGCTTTTGGGCGGCGACTGCCCTGGGCACTAGCCGGAAGAGCAGATCTCCCGCGGTTGGTGATAGGGGCAGCTCCCCTGGGGATCTACCTGGAGGCGGTAGAGGGGGGAGCGCTCTTGATCGCAGCGAAGAACTTGGGTGTGGGCGGACAAGCTCTGGCGGGCAAAGCGGCAGCTCTGGCACCTCATGCCCCCGGCAGCAAAGACAGGGGCGGGTTTGGGGCGCAGCACAAGGCCAGAGGAGGGGGCAACCTCCGCTGGACGGATCAGCTCTCGCGGCGAAAGGCCGCGCAGCACCAGTTCGGATCCCTGCCAGCGAGCCTCCACCAAGCCGGTCTCAGCCCAGGCGGCCCAGCGAGGATCCTCGGTAATCTGGGGGGGTAGGCGCACCTGAACCCCGGCCAAGGAGCGAGGCGAGCCCTGTTCCTGCCAGATCTCCTCCACCTCCCCCTCGTAGCGCACGCCGGGATCCCCAAGGAACTCGGACGGCTTGACCAAGGTTTGCAGGCGGCTGTCGACCAGCTCCAGCCAATGGCCAGGCTGGGGGCAGTGGACATGGTAACGGTTGCACAGCTCGGGCAGATCCGCCAGCTCCTGCGCTTGCTGGGGGCTGGCGTGCACCAAAACCACATGTTGGGGGCGAAAGGTGTGGACGATCTGGGCAAGATGCCCAACATCGTTGTGGCTGTGCCAGGCCAACCACTCCACCCCAACGCGGGAGCGCAGCGGCGCTGGCCACTGCTCAAACGGCGTAGCCAGCTCCACTTCCGGCAGCCGCAGCAGCAGGCAGGAGCGCTGCGGTTGGGCCAACAGGCGTAACCAGATGGGCTCCCAGGCCTCCGGATCGGCATCGGCGTCGCACAGCAACAGGCCCTGGGGCAAGGGATCCACCGCCGTAAGGGGCTGCACCCGCGGCTGCAGGCGGTCTTCCCAGAACAAGGGCTGGTAGGTGGCAAAATTGCGCACGGGCTCCGGCAGGTAGGGGAGCAAGCGTTCGTAGAGATCGCAGCCTGCAGCTAGGCCTGGCGCCACCCACACCGTCAGCTCCTGGGAAGCTTGGGTAAAGCGGTGGTGAGCTTTGAGGAGGAAAATCAACTCCTGGCCCAACCCCAGCACTGGCAGCGGGAACAGCACCGTCTGGCCTGCCGCCAAGGCGCCAAGCAGGCGCTCCACCAGGCGGTTTTCCAGATGGCGACGGGGTGGATGGCGAGTAGAGCCTAGGGAGGCCTCGATGAGCAGCACATCCGGCTGCCAATGGCGCAAGGCGCTCAGATCTAAGCCAGGGGCAAAGCGAGTTGAGGCCAGGGAACAGTCGCCAGTGTACAGGCAGGTTTGAGCTGGAGTAGTCTGGGTATTTTGCAACAGGGTTGCCGCTGCCCCCGGCAGGTGCCCGGCGGTAAAGAAGGTGAGCATCAAGTGAGGCAAGATCTCCCGCGCCTGGCCAAAAGGCAGCGCCCGAAAAGGAGGAAAGCGAATCTCCCGGTCGTAGTCTGGCCAGATGCCGCGCTCCCAGAGGCCGCTGGCCAAATGAGCCGTTACCGGGGTGGCGTAGATGGGCACCTGTGGGTAGCGGCGATAAAAGCCAGGTAGCCCCTGCACATGGTCAAAGTGGGCGTGGCTGCAGATAACAGCATCGGGGATCCCTGGCAAAGCTTTGAGGAGAGCGGGAGCAGGCAAGCCACAATCGAGAAGCAAACAGTAGGATCCCATCTCCAGCCAGTAGGCACAGCCCTGCCAGCGGGGATCTGTGCCTAGGGGGAATAGTCGAAGGGGAGGTCTCTTTGACTCCACAGGTGCGTTGTCTTCGGTTGTCTTTTAGAAGAGCACGCTCAAGCTTTGCCGAACCCACGGAGGGCTTAGGCGGGGATCCCTGCTCTCCATCCGTCCATGGGGGCAGTCTCTAGCAATTCGCCCTATCGATAGCGCCATTGCTTCTCTAGTTCCAGCATAGCTTTTGGCCTCTGGCCTGCCTCCAGCCAGCTAAGAGCTTCCACTGTAGGAGCTGGGGAGCGCATCTGAGATCTCTTCTGGCGCCGACTTGCGGCTACGCAAGGCAAAGCCGGCGAAATCGTGATCGTCCGGGCGCACCGTCAAGATCATCAGGTTGTAGAAGGCCCAGGCCAAGCCAAACAGCAGCTCTAGCCAGGTTGGATCCCAGTTGCCAGCAAAGCGCAGGGATCCCACCCCCATTGCTGCTAGGGTCAGCACAATGGCCAAGGCCTGCGGGCCAAGAGAGAGTTGGGATGGCTGCTCGGGATAAGAAGGCACCCCCCGCATTGCCTGCACCAACGCCTGGATGGACTGGAAAAACTGGCTACCTGTCTGGCGTTCTGACTGCCACGCAGCCCCCCACCGAGAGGGAGGAAAGGCCAACAGCCAGCTGAGCCGCCCCAGCAGGGCATAGGGCAGAAACCAGGCAAAAAAAACCCTGTCAAAGGCCGGCACTGGCATCCAGCCCGTCCAGAGGAAGAGGATCGGCACCGCCAAATAGGCTAGCTCCGCCGCCCCTCCAGCGGCCCAGAGGGCCAGCCACAGGTACTGAAAGCGCTGCTGCTGGGTGGTCGGCTTGCCCCAGAAGGGATTTTCCCGCAAGGCCGAAAAAATTGCCAGCAGAGCCACGCGGCGGTTGCGCAAGGGTAACAAAGCGCCGGTGACCTGGGCTTGGCGAGCCAGGTAGGACTGCCAGCCGCGACAGTGCATCTGACACCCCAACTGCACAGGACGGCGAATGTCGATGTGCGGGATCCCCTCCAGGGCCGCCCGCCGAATGAGACAGCCGGATCCCAATAGCGGCGCTGCCTGGTATCCTTGGGATCCCACCGCCAGCAGTTGCTGCAGGGGGTGAACGGCCTGGGGCCGACCTAGGGTGCGCAGCATGGCCTGGACAAAGCCGGTTGAGTTGGCGATGGGGGCCCGCTCTGGAAAGTTGTAAAACAGAGGCAGAGTCTGCCACAAAAAGTCCGGCTCGACAAAATGGCCTGGCTGCAGTAGCAGCAGGTACTCTCCTTGCAGATGGCCGGATCTCAGTAGGTAGGCTAGAGGATCGGTCGTGGGGCTGGGGCAAGGCCAGTACTCGCAGGGAATGGCCTGCGCCACCTTGGCCATTTCCCTGTCTTCAACCCGATCCACAATGTGGACAAATAGCCGCTCCCAGGGGTAATCCAAGCGTAGGGCTGAGAGCACCGTCTGCCGAGTGGCCTCCAGAGAGTCCCGCTGACGTATGACCAGCACGTCCACCCGCGGCAGCTGAGAAAACGCCGGCTGCAGAACCTCGGGAGAGGGAAGGGTCTCGCTCGGCACCTGGGCGTAGCGGCTAAGGGTAAACCCCACTGCTGCCAGCCAGACATAGGCCTCCGCACCCCAAAACAAAAGGGATCCCAGACCGGTCAGCCCCTCGGTAATCCGCCAGTAAAGATAGGCCACCCCGGCAATGAGGTGCAGCAACCCCACCCAACGGAACAAATGCACCCGCACCCCCCTCAATCTCACAGGCACTCTCCACATTGGGCACTGGGCCAAACTGGGATCCCTTCCCTTGCACAAGAGCAGGCTGGGGGACAGGTTGCTTGGAAAAATCGCTGCCTATTGCGCAGCTACTGGGTAAACGCTCACCTTCTGCCGCCGTTTGCCGTAGCGCTCAAAGGTAACAATGCCTGTAGCTACCGCAAACAAGGTGTCATCTCTACCAATGCGCACGTTCACCCCTGGGTGGAACTTGGTGCCCCGTTGCCTGACCAGGATATAGCCGGGATGAACCAGCTCGCCGCCAAAGCACTTCACACCCAGCCGCTTGGAATTGGAGTCACGGCCGTTGCGGGTGCTGCCCGTTCCTTTTTTATGAGCCATAGCGCCTCCTATGCACCTGTGTTGCCGCTGAAAACTTCTAGTTCTCCGCCGCAGGGATCCCTGGCTCTGGAGCAGGCTGCAAAGTTGCTGGGGCTGTGGCTAGCGGTGTCCCGTTTAGTTCGATGGACTCAATGAGCACACGGGTCAAGAGCTGACGGTGGCCTCTTTTCTTGCGGGTTCCCTTCTTCGGCCTCATCTTGTAGACGATGATTTTGTTGCCCCGGCGGTGCTGCAAAACCCGCGCCCTCACCACCGCCTCGGGAATATAGGGACGCCCTAGGGTTACTTGTCCCTCGTGGTTGATCAACAAGACCTGGGAGAGGGCCAAAGAGCTGTTTTCCTCTGTGTCAGGCAGGTGATCGATGTCGTAAAAGCGCCCCGTCTCTACCCAAAGCTGCTTGCCACTGGTTTCCACAATCGCGTAGGTCATGCCTTTTCCTTGCCGTACAGGTGCCCCTGCGGGTCTTAAAACCTGATCCGAGCATTGACAGCAATTTATAATCCTAGCGGAAAAACTTGCTTCCTGTCAGCTTCATTCGGTCAGCTTTTCCCAAGCGGCCTGGAGGGCAGCTTGCATGCGCTGGGCAGCCCGTTTAAGGCGCTGCTGCCAGCTTTCCCATTTCTGCTGTAGGAACTCTGCCGCTTCATCCAGCAGGGAAAGGTCGAACTTGCCCCCTTTGGCTAGCTCGTCCCGCACTTGGTTGACCTTGACACGCACTACCTCGGGCGGATCCTGCGGGCTGACTAGGGCTTTGAGGCGATCCCCCATGCGCTGGATGAGCTGCTTGACTTGGCGAGACTTTTCGCTCCAAAAGTTCTTTAGGCCCTCGGCCTCCGATTGGAGTCGCTGGGGAGCATCTTCCTTGACTACCACCGCGTCCACGTCGATGGCCTCTACGTCCTCAGGTAACAGGACGGCCCGTCCCCCCCAGGGCTCAGCAATGCTGCCCCCCAGGATATAGGCAGCAATGGATCCAGTCTCCCAGTCGAAGAGAAAATCCTCAATCCAGCCTACTGGCTGATCCCCAAGGCGCACGGTTCGCCGATAGAGGGAGCTGAGCGGCATGGCGGGGGTGGTGAAAACGCTGGAGTAGGTCAGCAGCGCGTCCGGCCCGATGAGAGAGATTTGCTCCAAGGGGGTGTATCCCTGCTGGCTGGTAAAGTAGCAGACCCGTCCCTGCCCATCGACCCAGACTTCCTCGACAGTGCCCAGGGCTGTGGCAGTGCTGCCATCTATGGCCAGCAGGCCCACCACTTGGCTGCGTCGGACGATTTGTTCCATACAGAAGTTCTCCTGCAGTTGACAAGCAGCGGAGTTCAAGGGGGCTAAAGCCTTGGGCTGCTTAGCCTCCACGGTAGTAGTGTAGCTGCGCCCTGAGGCGGGCAATTTCCTGGGCCATGTCCAAAACCATGGCCGCCCCGACCCAGTTAAGGCCCAAGTCGCGATGCAGGCGGGTCATCTGGATTAAGCGCCGCAGTTGCTGGGGGTTGAGGTAGCAGCTTTCGGCTTCCACCAGGCCTTGCCCGAGCAACCACTCCAGCAGGTGAGGAGGGATCCCGGCTACTTCGCTTGCCTGCTCAAAGGTATAGAGCCGCTCCTCCACCCGCACAATGGCCAGGCTCATAGACTCACCTCCTGCAGCCGGGCGCGGGGATCCCAGCTTCGATTTTGCCGCAGTTTTTCGTAGAGATCCCGCTCAGTTGGGGAAAGGGATTTGGGCGTGACGACCTTCAGCCGCACCAGCAGGTCACTTCGCTGGCCTTGGGGATCCCGCCAACCTTGGCCGCGCAGCCGCAGGGTTTGGCCGCTATCCACGCCGGCAGGGATCTTCAGTTGCACCCGACCGGTGGGGGTGGGCACTTCCGCCGTGCCGCCTAAAACCGCCTCGTCAGGGGTGATGGGCAGCTCGCAAACCAGGTTGTCGCCCTCGAAGCGGAAGAAGGGGTGGGGAGGCAGCTCCAGGGTGAGGTAGAGATCTCCTCTTGGGCCGCCAAAGGGGCTATATTGACCCTTGCCCTTGACGCGGAGGCGGCTGCCCGGTTTGGCGCCGGGGGGGATGCGGATGGTGAGGGTTTCGCCGTCCACGCTTAGCCGCTTTTGGGTGCCGTGGAAAGCTTCTGCCCAGGTGAGGCCCAGCGTAGTTTCTATGTCTTGCCCCGGCAGATTCACCGAGACGAACGGCCCAAACCCGGTGGTGAAGCCCTGAAAGCCGCCGCGGCGGGATCCCATGCGGCCCAGCAGCTCGTTGATGAAGTCCTCAAAGGTGGCGTACTGGGCAAATCCCTCCATGCCCGGCCCCGCCGCCGCACCAGTGCCTACTCGCTGCCAGTACTGGCCAAACTGGTCGTAGCGCCGCCGCTTGTCTGGATCGGAGAGCACCTCGTAGGCTTCGTTGATTTCCTTGAAGCGCTCCTCGGCTGCTTTGTTGCCGGGGTTAACGTCGGGGTGATACTGGCGAGCCAGCTTGCGATAGGCGCGCTTGATCTCCTCTAAGGAAGCATCTCGGCTGACGCCCAGGATCTTGTAGTAATCCTTAAAATCACTCGCAACCATGGGCTCACCTCATACTGTCAATCGGTTAGGCTAAGGCTTTCAAAATATCCAGGTAGGCTAAGCGGGGCCGGCACTTAAAGTGGCTGAGGTTTCCTGTGCAGCCTATTATCTCCGTCTGTGACCCAAGTGGGGGTCAAGGGATCGCGAAACTCCTGGAGCGATCTCCGTACTGGCTGCCAGGGAAAGTGAGGGGTCGTTTTCCCTAGAGGGATCGGATCCCTTGCATTAAGCCGCGGCAGACCCCACTCAGAAAGTCAAGATCTAGGGTCTCGAGGGTGTCGCTCAGCTTGTGATAGTGGGGATTGCGCAAGAAGGCGGTGTCGGTCACCATGACGGCGGGGTAACCCGCATCCCAAAAGGGGGAGTGGTCGCTGAGGCGAGTGGCAGGCAGGATTAGGCCTCGCTGTCCGGCTGGCAGCCAGCAACAGGGGATCCCCACTTTCTGAAAATCCCGCTGCAGCTTGAGCAGATCCCCCCAGGTGGGCCAGTTGCCAATTAGGCCAATGTAATCTCCCCGGTTGGGGTAGAGCCGCTCCAGGCCGGCGGGGTAGCGCTGGGATCCAGGGGTGGGATCCCGGTAGCCCAGCATCTCCAACGACAGCATCAGCCGCAGGGGCTGGCGCTGCTGTTTAAGAAAGCGGGCGTAGGCTGTGCTGCCCACCATTCCCCGCTCTTCCAGGTCGAAGGCCACCAGCCACAGAGGAGAAGGGGCAGGCTTGGCGGCAAAATGGCGGGCCAACTCCAGCAGTACCGCCACGCCGCTGGCGTTGTCGTCGGCTCCAGGGGTGGCCGGAGCGGCGTCAAAGTGGGCTCCCACCAGGATAGGCGGCCGACCCGGGCGGGATCCGGGCAACTTCAAGATCCAGTTGCAGTGCTGGCGGCCGTTGGCCTCAAAGGGGAAAGGCTCCACCGGGCCGCACTCGGAAAGCTGTTTTTGGATATACTGCTCCACCTGCCGGTGGCCCCAAGGCGACCAGTCGGGATCGCGGGGCTGGGCTACCTGGCGGAGATGGGCTTCTAGGCGCCGCTGCAGGTCTTCGCTCCCCACCTCCGGCATCAGTTTTCTACCTCAGAGTGGATGGCTTGGGCGTGAACCTGGCGGGCCAGCTCCAGGCTGAAGTAACTGTGGGATCCCGCCCTTCCTGCCAACACTTGAAAAGGCAGATCGGGCTCTCCCAAATGATCCAGCACCAAAGCCGCCCCAGAAAAATCCTGATCTCGAGTGTAATCGTTAACCGTCACCACGGTGGGGACACCTGCCTGCCGTGCCGAGCGCAGCCCGTTCTCCGAGTCCTCAAAGGCCAGGCACTCCTGGGGATCTAGGCCCATCCGCTCCAAGGTGTAGCAGTAGATGTCGGGGGCAGGCTTTTTGGCAGGGACGATATCGCCGGCAGCGATGACCTCAAACCAGCTCAGGCTCTCTGGCAGGGCGCGCTCCAGAAGAGCCGTCACGTTTTCGGGCGTGGTGGTGGTGGCGATGGCCAGGCGGATCCCGGCGGCCCTGGCTTCCTGCAAGAGGCGCTTGACTCCAGGGCGTAGAGGGATCCCCCCTTGGGCCAACAAAGCTGTGTAGTGGCGAGTTTTAGCCTGGTGCAGCCGGGCTATCAGGGCCGTCAGGTCTTCCTCGGCAGGCAGTGGCGGCTGGCAGGTCTCGATGAAGTGGCGAATGCGCTCTTTGCCGCCTGTGATAGCCAGGAGCTGGCCGTAGAGCTCCACCGACCAGTGCCAGTAGTCCAACCCTGCCTCAGCAAAGGCCGCGTTAAAGGCCACGCGGTGCCCATCCCGCTCTGTATCTGCCAGCGTGCCATCCACGTCGAAAATCAAAGCTTGCAGCTCCATCCGGCCAGCCTCTGGTCAAGGGGGCAAGCCACCCTATGCTAGATCCTCTTAGCCGGTTCCTAGGAAGGCCAACAAGATGAGAAAATGAGGCACCGGTTATCCAAGTCTCGCCATGAGCTTTGACTTTGACTTGATCATCATCGGTGCCGGCGTTGGCGGCCACGGCGCGGCGTTGCATGCCGTCGAGTCCGGCCTGAAAACCGCCATCGTCGAGTGCGCCGAAATGGGCGGCACCTGCATCAATCGCGGCTGCATCCCCTCCAAGGCGCTGCTGGCCGCCTCAGGACGCCTGCGGGAACTGCAAAACAGCTCCCAGCTAGGGCTGCAGGTGGGATCCGTCCAGGCTGACCGGGGAGCGATTGCCGCTCACGCTGCCCAGGTGGTGGAGAAGATCCGCGCCGACATGACCCGCTCGCTGGAAAAGCTAGGGGTAACGATCCTGCGGGGACGGGGCAGGCTGGCAGGGCCGCAAACGGTCGAAGTGCAGGGGGAAGAAGGAGCCCAGGCCTACACAGCGCGGGACATTATCTTGGCTACGGGTTCTCGACCCTTCGTGCCGCCGGGGATCGAGGTGGATGGCCGCACGGTGTTTACCAGCAACGAGGCGGTGCGGCTGGAGTGGATCCCGGAGCGGCTGGCCATCATCGGCAGCGGCTACATTGGACAGGAGTTTGCCGACGTCTACACGGCGCTGGGATCCCAGGTGATCCTCATCGAGGCCCTGGAGACGCTGATGCCAGCCTTTGACCCCGACATTGCCCGCTTGGCCCAGCGGGTGCTGATCAAACCCAGGCAAATCCAGACCTACGTAGGGGTTCTGGCCAAACAGGTAATCCCTGGGCAGCCGGTAACCATCCACCTATCCAATGGCGAGACGCTGCAGGTGGATGGTTGTCTGGTGGCCGCTGGGCGGATCCCGGTCTCAGAGGAACTGGGCCTAGCAGAGCTAGGGGTGGAGTTAGACAAGCGCGGCTTCGTGCCGGTGGATAGCCGCATGGCCACGGAGTTGCCTCACCTGTGGGCCATCGGCGATGTGACGGGCAAGATGATGTTGGCCCACGCGGCAGCAGCCCAGGGGAGGGTGGCGGTGGAAAACATCTGTGGCCGCCCTGCTTACATGGATTACCTGAGCATCCCGGCAGCAGTGTTCACCCACCCCGAGATGGGCTTTGTGGGGCTAACCGAGCCCCAAGCCAAAGCCGAGGGCTATAGCGTGGGCACGGTGCGCACCTACTTTGGCGGCAACTCCAAGGCCATTGCCTCTGGCGAGACTGAGGGCATGGTGAAGCTGGTCTTCGACAAGGAGACGGGGCTTTTGCTGGGATCCCACATCCTTGGTCCCCACGCAGCGGATCTCATCCACGAGGCGGCCCAGGCCATTGCCCGCCGCGCCACGGTGCAAGAACTGGCTCGCCTGGTGCATGTTCACCCCACCCTGGCAGAGACACTGGAAGAAGCTTACCGGCGAGCTGCCCACAGCTTGGCAGTGGCCTAGCCAGCAGGTTTCCCCTCCAGCCCTTGAGAAAGCCATAGGATTGGGAGGGAAGTACGCAGGAGGAAGTCCTCTTGGTTACCGAAGCCGAGATTACACGGGCAGTGCAAGCCCAGTACGAAACCTTCCCCTATCCCCCTATTCCCTACGACCAGCCCTTTGAGGGCTTTTCCAGCCTGGGCAGCTATACCTTGGCCCAATACGCCCGCACCCGCACCTTGCAAGAGCCCACTGGGGCCAGGTTTTTGGTGGCCGGCTGCGGCACTGGTTGGGAGATGCACGTCATCGCCGCCAGCAACCCCGGATATGGCGCCGTGGTAGGGATCGACCTCAGCCGCCCAGCTCTGGAAATTGCCCAGAAGCGGATCAAGTACCACGGCCTGCGCAACTGCTCGGTGCATTATGGGGATCTCATGGATCCCTCCACCTGGCCGGAGGGAAGCTTTGACATGATCAGCTCCTACGGGGTAATCCACCACACCGCCGATCCCGTCAAGGCCCTAAAGAACTTGGCCTCGCGCCTGGCTCCCGACGGGGTAATGGCCCTGATGCTCTACAACCGCTCAGGCCGTTGGCATGTCTACCGCATTCGTCGTGCCTTGGAGCTGCTGGGGATTACTCCACCGGCCACCCGGGAAAAGATCGAATTTGTGCGGCAACTGCTGAAGGCAGCTCATCCCAACTCCCTTTTGGCCAAGCACGCCAAGGCCCATGAGGAATACTACCTAGCAGACGAGAACATCGTCGACAACTTCTTCCACGCCAACGACATTCCTTTTGACATCGGCGAAATCCCCGACCTTCTGGCCCAGGCGGGCTTGGAGTTTATCGATGTAGCCCCCTACTTGGACTACTGGAACGCCAAGCCTTTAATTGCTGCTACTCACACCGAGTTCCATCGCCGCTACGAGGCCCTTTCTCGCCTCGACCAGCTACGAGTTATCGAGCATCTGGAGCCTCTTTACCACACGCAAAATCTCTTTTGGTGCTGCCATCAGGGCAAAAAGGTGGCCAGTTGGGATCCTTTTACCCCTGAATTTTTCCAAAGCTCCCGTTGGCAGCTCAACCCCCTCTTTGTCCAGCACGGCAAAGTGCGCTACTGGGATCAAACCATCCCCTTTTCGGATCTGCTGGGCAAGGTGGATCCGGCCCAGATCGCGGCTCAAAAAATGGACATCTTCTGGTCCATTGCTCGCATTCCCGGCAAGATGATCGCCTCCAGCCGCTACCAGGTGGTGGAGCTGTTGTTGCCCCTAGCCAAGCAAGCTCGTTCTGGCGCCGAGATCTTGGCCGACCACGCCGAGAGAGCCGAGCACGTCCTTCGCCTGTTCCGGGAGTGGGAGGCGGATCGGCTGGTGCTGCGAGTTGCTCCCTAACTAACTCCCCCCTACCCAAGGAGCTACGAGGCGGGCTGGCGGCCACCCACAATGGCGCGGCAGCGAATGTAGGGCCCGCCGGCATCCACCTTGGCTGGCTGGCCCTTGCCGCAGTGGCCGGATCCGAGATCCCAAAGGAAATCTCGCGACACAGCGTCCACTGACTGCAACACCTCAAAGGCATTGCCGGTGATAGTAACTCCCCGCAATAGCTCCGCCAGCTTGCCATTGCGAATGCGGTAGGCCCGCTCCACGCCAAACATGAACTCGCCCGTGGAGTCGGCTTGCCCGTTCCTGGCCCCATCCAGGAAGTAGCCGTCGGGGGTGCTGGCGAGGATCTCTTCTAGCGTCTGGGATCCCGGCTCGATGTAGGTGTTGCGCATGCGGATGAGCGGCTCGTCGGCGTACTCCCAGGCGCGGGCATTGCCGGTGGGCTCGACGCCAAAGTGGGCGGCAGTCTCCCGGTTGTGCAGGTAGCTCACCAAAATGCCATTCTGGATGATGGTAGTGGTTTGGGTAGGAACACCTTCATCGTCCACGGGCAGCGTTCCCCCTGCCCCCGGCATAAATTCAGAACGGCCAGAGTCCTTGAGAGTAACCAGTTCGCTGGCCACCCGCTGCCCTAGCTTGCCAGCCGCCACCGAGCCCGCGAGGACGAAATCGGCCTCGACCGTGTGGCCAATGGCTTCATGCACCAGCAGTCCCACGATGGAAGGGGAGAGGATGACGGTGGCCCATCCCCCCTCGGCATAGCCTGCAGAGAGGAGATCAACTGCCGTGGCAGCCGCCTTCTCCGCCATCTGCAAGGGATCCGTCCGAAAAAGGCAATCCCACCCCCCCGTCACGCCAATGGACTCCGTGCCGCTGCTGAGTTGGCCATCGGCCTCAGCCACCGCCTGCACCCGCAATTCGGGGCGCACCAGCCGGAAGGCTACATCCGCCCCATCGGTGGTGACGATGGCTTTCTCCTCGTAGATCTCGTTGTAGGTGCAACTGGCGGAGGTGATGCGAGTGGAGGACTTGCGCGCCTGGGCTTCTGTTTCCAAAGCCAATTGAATCTTCGCCTCGAGCGGCTTGTTGACCACTTCCTCCACCCCGGGCTCACAGAACTCCCCCTGGGCTAGTTGGACGCGGGGCAAAGTCTTCAGCTTCTGCTTGCGGCAGTTGGCGCTGGCGCGGGCCGCTTGCTGGGCCTCGGCAATGGCCTTGCGAATGGCTGCGGGTGAGAGATCCCCGGTGGCGGCAAAGCCCCAGGTGCCGTCTTCTAGCACCCGCACCCCCACCCCCGAGCGCCGCCGAACTACCGTGCGCTCAATGCGGCCCTTTTCCGCCGTAACGCTGCGAAAGACTTTGCTGTGGTAGCGCAGCTCCACAAAGCCGGAGTAATCCCGAAGGATGTCGCACAGGAAATCTCGCATGGCAATGAGGAGGGAAGGCCGTACTCAATCCAGCATAGCTTTGTCTTCGGCGGAGTCCTCCGGCTGCCACTTCAGCACCAAGGTAGAAAGGGGGGGCAGGCAGAGATCAAGAGAGTAGGGCAGGTTGTGGTAGGGCCAGTCCTCTGTCCACTTGCCTCCTAGGTTGCCAACGCCGCTGCCCCAGAACTCCACCGCGTCGCTGTTGAGGAGCTCCCGGTAAAACCCCCGCTCCGGCACCCCAATGCGGTAGTTTGGCCAGACCACGGGGGTGAAGTTGCAGACCACCACCAGCCACTCCTTGGGATCCTCCCCATAGCGGATGAAAGAGATAATGCCCCGATGGTCACTGCAGTCGATCCAGCGGAATCCTTCCGGCTTGGTGTCTTGGGTGTAGAGAGCCGGTTGCGAGCGCAGCAGCTGGTTGAGAGTGGCTACGTAGTGGCGCAGCTTGGCGTGGGGCTCATACTGCAGCAGCTCCCAGTCTAGATCTGCCCAAACATTCCACTCGTTCCACTGGCCAAACTCCATGCTCATGAACAAGGTTTTCTTGCCAGGGTGAGTGAACATGTAGCCGTAGAGAGCCCGCAAGCTGGCGAACTTGTGCCACAGATCTCCTGGCATTTTGCCCAGCATGTGGCTTTTGCCGTGTACCACCTCATCGTGGGAAAAAGCCAGCATGTAATTTTCGCTGAAGGCATACATGAGGCTGAAAGTCACGAGGTTGTGGTGGAACTGGCGAAACCAGGGATCCATGCGGAAATAATCCAGCATGTCGTGCATCCAGCCCATGTTCCACTTCAGGTTAAAGCCCAGACCGCCCACGTGAGTTGGCCAGGTCACCATTGGCCAGGCAGTCGATTCCTCGGCAATGGAAAGAACGCCAGGGTAGTACTTGAAAATAAGGGTATTGAGCTGACGGAAAAAGTCGATGGCCTCTAGGTGTTCCCGACCGCCGTAGCAATTGGGGATCCATTCCTTGCGGTCGTAATCCAGATAGAGCATCGAGGCCACTGCATCCACCCGAATGCCGTCAACGTGGTATTTGTCAAACCAAAAGAGGGCGTTGGCCACCAGATAGTTGCGCACCTCGTTGCGGCCGTAATTGAAAACTAAGGTGCCCCAGCCTTTGTGTTCGCCCTTGCGGGGGTCAGCATATTCGTAGAGGTGGGTACCGTCAAAAAAGGCCAGCCCATGCCCGTCTTTGGGAAAATGCCCTGGCACCCAATCGATAATGACACCAATTCCCTCCTGGTGGGCGCGATCGACAAAGTACATGAAGTCCTGCGGGGAGCCGTAGCGGGAGGTTACGGCGTAGTAGCCGATAACCTGGTAGCCCCAGGAGCCGTCGAAGGGGTGCTCGGCCACGGGCAAGAGCTCGATGTGGGTAAAGCCCATCTCCTTGACGTAGGGGATGAGTTTGTCCGCCAGCTCCCGGTAGGTGAGAAAGCGGGTGTTGGGCTTGCGCTCCACTGGCACCAGGTGGCCATCGGCGGGCGGGTCTTCGGTGGAGGCGTGCATCCAGGATCCCAGGTGGACCTCGTACACCGAAATGGGGGAGCGCAGCGGGTCGGTGGCAGCCCGTTTTTCCATCCACTCCTGGTCGTGCCAGGTGTAGGTGTTGAGGTCAACCACAATGGAGCCGGTTTTGGGGCGAACCTCCTGTTGGAAGCCGTAGGGATCCGACTTTTCGTAGATGTCCCCCCAGGGGGCCTTCACCTCGTATTTGTAGATGGCTCCTGGCCCAAGGCCGGGGATAAACAGGACCCAGATGCCGCTTTCGTCTAGGCGCTTCATCTGGTGCTGGCGCCCATCCCAGTGGTTGAAGTCGCCAATAACACTGACGTTGCGGGCATTGGGAGCCCAGACGGCAAAGTGCACTCCCTGAACCCCGTCCACGCTTATGGGGTGAGCGCCCAACTTCTCGTAGATGCGGTGGTGGTTGCCCTCGTTGAAGAGGTAGCGATCCAGCTCGCCGATGTGGTTGACCTTCTCCGGCGGAAAGCGATAGGGATCCTCCCATTCTTCAAGGTGTTGGCCCTCCGGATCCCAAACCCGCTGCGCTCGCAAAAAGTAGTCTGGCAGGGGGGTTCCTGGCTCGAAGCGCAGCTCAAACAGGGTTTCTGGATGCAGCGGCTGCATGGGGTGGGCCTGCCCAGTGGCACGTTCCACCAGCCAAACCTGCCGCGCGTTAGGCACCAAGGCACGCACCAGCCAGAAGGACACCTCCCCCTGCTCTATCTGCTGCGGCCCCAAAACAGCATAGGGATCCTGCCATTGGTTGGTAACAAACTGAACCACTTGCTCGGCAGACAGGAGAAAGCCCATGGCAACCCCCAGCAGACCCTTGATCTCAGTCTAACGACGGCTGGCTACCGCTCTAGCTCGAGCGTCCCCGCTAGGAGTTCTCCAGCTTGCCTTGACATTATCCTCCTCGAGAACCAGCTCCCAAGAAAGCAGGAGCCAAGCGCTTTCTCCTGGAAGGGAGAACTTGCTAGAGTGAGACGGGCAATCCCTTTCCAAGCTGGGTTGGTCAGCCTGTTCTGTTTTTCAGGTTCTGAGGATTTATGGCTATCCTGCTGTTGAGCAAACCTATCCTGGCTGTTAGCATCTTTGGCATGGGCCTGCCAGAGCTGGCGGTGATTGGGCTGATCGCAGTGGTGGTGTTTGGCCCCAAGAAGCTGCCAGAGTTGGGCAGCGCCCTTGGCAAAGCCTTGCGCAGCTTTAAGGAAGAGATGAATAACCCCAGCCGTGAGGAGGAGTCTCCTACTAGCGCTGAGAAGCCAAAGGCAGAGAAGGTGCCTGAAAAGGATGCCGCCTAGGTATGACCTATCCGCATCGATGGCTGTCTTTGTAGCTGGCTGATCCCCCCTTGGACGTCGAAGTCCCTGCCTGCCCTACCTGCACTCTGGGGATCCTGCCTCTTCCCCTCCATTGGCGGCGGGGATCCAGGTGTCCCACACGCCTCTAGGAGTGATACCCTGAGGAAAAGTGTAGGATTACAACCGGAGCGACCGCCATGCTCAAGTGCACCACCCGCCACATTCACATCTTTGCTGGCGAGGTGACGGCTGATAACCGCTTGGTGCCCCGCGACGATGTGCTGACCCTCGATGTGGATCCCGATAACGAGCTAGTCTGGAACGACGCTGCTCTGCAGAAGGTCTATGCCCGCTTCGAGGAATTGGTGGAGGAGTACCGAGGCCGGGATCTGACGGAGTACAACCTACGGCGCATCGGGTCTGAGCTGGAACACTTCATCCGCTCCCTGCTGAGGCAAGGGGAGATTGCCTACAACCTGCAAGGGCGCACCCTCAACTACAGTCTAGGCTTTCCCCAGATCCCTGCGGAAAAAGTTGTGGATCAGTACATTCCCAAGAGATAGCTTTTCCCCCCTTCCCCATTAGCTGTTATCGGAGTCCAGCCCATGTCTGGAGAACCTACCCCCGCCCAGGAGACTACCGCCGAAGTCGCCAAGCCTGCTGAGGAAGCAACCCGCCCTCCCAAGGCTGCTGCAAAAAAACCCGCCAAAGAAGTCAAAGAAGAAAAACCCTTCGAGCAACTGATTACAGAAGAGGTGATCCCGGCGGCCATTGCCGCTTTTCAAAAACGCGGCGTCCACGATTTGCAGTTGCGCCTGGAAGGCAAGACGCTGATTGGCTCCTTTGCCGGCGGCCAGAAGCAGTTTAGCGTCCTCTTTGCCGAGGGATCCCTAAACGGCCGTAAGTTCTTCCGCTGCACTACTGCAGGATCCCCGGCCAGCACCCTCGAGTCTTTTATGATCGACGAGCGCCGCGTCGATGTGCCCCTGTTGGTGTTCTATTTGGTGCAGCGCCTCTACGCCCAGCAGTGGTATTGAGGGAGCTCCTGGCTAACCCTGTGGATCCCGCCATCGGGATCCTTTTTTAGCCTTGCGGGAGATGTGCTCACAAGGGGGGAGGGATTATTTTGTGAAGAAAGGTAAGGCGATGCTGCGGGGGATTGCGAAATGTACATCGTGCAGATTGCGTCGGAATGTGCCCCAGTCATCAAGGCAGGTGGGCTGGGGGATGTGGTGTACGGCCTCAGCCGGGAGCTAGAAGTGCGGGGGCACTGCGTCGAGCTGATTCTACCCAAATACGACGTCATGCGCTACGACCAAATCTGGGGCCTGCACGACGCCTACCGCGACCTCTGGGTGCCCTGGTATGGCGGGGCTATTCACTGCTCGGTGTACTGCGGCTGGGTGCATGGCCGCCTTTGCTTTTTCATTGAGCCCCACTCCAGCGATAACTTTTTTAACCGCGGCTGCTACTACGGCTGCCCAGATGACAACATGCGCTTTGCCTTTTTCAGCAAGGCTGCCCTGGAGTTTCTCCTCAAAAGCAACAAGCGCCCCGACATCATCCATTGTCACGACTGGCAGACAGGCCTGGTGCCGGTGCTGCTGTTTGAGATTTATAAGTACCACGGCATGGAAAACCAGCGGGTGTGCTACACCATTCACAACTTTAAGCATCAGGGCTTTGGGGGGCCAGAAATTCTGTGGGCCACGGGACTCAATCGCGAGCCCTATTACTTCCACTACGACCGCCTGCGCGATAACTTCAACCCTTTTGTCCTCAACTTTATGAAAGGGGGGATTGTCTTTTCCAACTTTGTAACAACAGTCTCACCCACCCACGCCCTGGAAGCACGATTTGGCGACTACGGCTATGGGCTGGGACACACCCTCTACTTGCATCAGCACAAGTTTCGCGGCATTTTAAACGGCGTTGACTACGACATTTGGAACCCCGAGATTGACCGTTTTATCCCTTTTCAATACACCGCACAGACCCTAGAAAACAAGGCCAAAAACAAGAAAGCCCTGCGGGAGCGGCTATGGCTACGCGATGTTGACAAGCCTATTGTGGCCTATATCGGGCGGCTAGATGAGCAAAAGGGCGTACATCTGGTGCATCATGCCATCTATCGCTCCTTGTTTAAAAATGCTCAGTTTGTCCTGCTGGGATCCGCCACCGAGCCAGGAATTGGCGCCTGGTTTGCCCATGAGAAACGTTACCTCAACGACAACCCCGATGTTCACATCGAGCTAGCTTTCAACGAAGAGCTCTCCCACCTCATCTATGCGGGGGCAGATATCCTCGTGGTGCCCAGCCACTACGAACCCTGCGGACTGACGCAGATGATTGGCTTAAAGTACGGCACAGTGCCCGTGGTGAGAGGGGTGGGCGGCCTGGCGGATACGGTTTTCGACCGCGACTACGACACTCGCAAATTGCCGGAGCAACGCAATGGCTACGTGTTCTACCACACAGATCACGCGGCTCTGGAGTCGGCGCTGGATCGGGCCATTGACCTGTGGTACACCGCTCCCGACCAGTTTCGCCAGCTGCAAATCCAGGGCATGAGCTACGACTACTCCTGGAACTACCCCGGCAAAGAATACCTAGAGATCTACGAGTGCATTCGTCACCGCTGATCCAGCCAGCGATCCCCAGCGATCCCCGCCCTTGACCGCAAGGGGGAAATGCTGGACGATAGGTAGCGATCCCGCTCTTTTTTATTGCCCAGGAAGGCGAGCTTACTCCGCTACCTATGAGTTTAGGTTATCTTGCCCTGGTACTCCACGCGCACCTGCCCTTTGTGCGCCACCCCGAGCAGGACTTTGTGCTGGAAGAGGAATGGCTCTACGAAGCCATTACCGAGACCTATGTCCCGCTGCTGCACATGTTCGAGGGGCTCCGGAGAGATGGCATTGACTTTCGCCTCACCATGTCCCTGACGCCACCTCTGGTGTCGATGCTGCGGGATCCCTTGCTGCAGGAGCGCTACGACCACTACCTCACCAAGTTGGAAGAGCTAGCCCAACTGGAGTACGACAAGAATGCCCACAACGGCCACATTCGCTACCTAGCGGAGCACTACATCAAGCAATTTGCCATGGTGCGGGATCTCTGGGAGCGGTACGACCGGGATCTGGTGCAGGCCTTCAAGCAGTTTCAGGACAGCGGCAACCTGGAGATCATCACCTGTGCCGCTACCCATGCCTACCTGCCCCTGATGCAGATGTATCCCCAGGCAGTCTGGGCGCAGTTGATTGTAGCCTGTGAGCACTACAACGAGCACTTTGGCCAATGGCCGCGGGGGGTCTGGCTACCCGAATGCGCCTACTACCAGGGGTTGGAGCGGATGGTGGCCGATGCTGGGCTGCGCTACATGATTACCGACGCCCACGGCCTGCTATATGCCAAGCCACGGCCCCGCTACGGCATGTACGCCCCCATCTTTACCGAGACCGGCGTTGCCGTCTTCGGTCGCGACCACGAGTCTTCCCAGCAGGTGTGGTCGGCGGAGGTGGGCTACCCTGGGGATCCCGTCTATCGCGAGTTCTACAAAGACCTGGGGTACGAGGCCGACTACGAGTACATCAAGCCCTACATCATGCCCAATGGCCAGCGGAAGAACACCGGCATCAAGTACCACCGCATCACCGGGCGCAACCTGGATCTGGGGCAAAAGGAACTCTACGATCCCTACTGGGCGCGAGAGAAAGCAGCCGAACATGCAGGCAACTTCATGTTCAACCGCCAACGGCAAATCGAGTACTTGTCCAGCGTCATGGGACGCCCGCCGTTGGTGGTGGCTCCCTACGATGCCGAGCTCTTTGGCCACTGGTGGTATGAGGGACCTTGGTTTTTGGATTTCCTCATCCGCAAGAGCTACTTTGACCAAAATACCTATCGCATGACCCACCTGGCGGAGTACCTGCGAGAGAACCCTACCCACCAGGTGTGCAAACCTGCTCAGTCTAGCTGGGGGGCGCGCGGCTTCCACGAGTACTGGCTCAACCCCACCAATGCCTGGATCTATCCCCACCTCCACAAGGCTACCGAGCGCATGATTGAGCTGAGCCGCCGTGAGCCTGCCGATGACCTGGAGTGGCGAGCCCTAAACCAGGCGGCGCGGGAGCTGATGCTAGCTCAATCCTCGGACTGGGCTTTTATCATGCGCACGGGGACGATGGTTCCCTACGCGGTACGCCGCACCAAGTCTCATCTACTGCGCTTTAACCACCTCTACGAGAAGATTCAAGCGGGTCAGTTTCGGCGGGAAAAAGTTACGCCCGAAGACGAGCAGTGGCTGGCCAAGGTGGAATATATGGACAACATCTTCCCCAATATCAACTACCGGGTTTACCGGCCCCTCTAGAGTGCCCAGAAGGGCTGGAGTTCCAACCACCCCCAGCTAAAGCCGGGGATCTCTGCAGGGATCCCTGGCTCTAGAGCTTGGCGCCGCACTCGGGGCAGAACTTGTGCGAGCTGGGGTTCTTAGCGCCGCAGTTGGGGCAATAGATCAACTCGGCAGCCTGCTCCAGTTGCCGCTTTTCCGGCAGGCCAATCATCTGGTAGTTGGCTTTGCCAGCAGGCACCATTGGGTAGCAGTTCTCATCCCGCTTGACCACAAAATCAGCCACTACTGGCCCCTCATGGCGCAGCATCTCCTGGATAGCGTCGTCCACTTGATCGGGGTGATCGACGCGCAGGCCCTTGATACCAAAGGCTTCGGCCAGCTTGACAAAATCTGGCATGCCCGCCGCCATATCGGAGTGAGAATAGCGCTCGCCGTGGAAAGCCTGTTGCCACTGCCGCACCATGCCTTGCCAGCCGTTGTTGATAATGGCCACCTTAGTGGCAATGCCGTACTGGGCCACCGTGCCCAGCTCCTGCATATTCATCTGGAAGCTGGCATCGCCACTGATGCAGATGACTTCCTCGTGAGGCAGGGCCACCTTGACTCCTATGGCTGCTGGAAAGCCGTAGCCCATGGTGCCCAAGCCGGCGCTGGAGATCCAGCGGCGGGGTCCAGTGCGCAGAAACTGGGCCGCCCACATCTGGTGCTGACCCACATCAGTGGTGTAGTAGGCGTGGGGAGCATGGCGCCGAAACGCCTCAATGACCTGCTGCGGGGCAATCACACCCTCATAGGAGGGCACCTGCAAGGGGTACTCCCGTTTCCAGCGCTCGATCCGCGCCAGCCAAGCTTGCGTTTGGCCAGGGGTGTAGGGCATTTTGCTTAGCTGCGCCAACAGCTCCACCAAAACGGTGCGCACATCTCCCACAATCGGCACGTCAGGGACGCGGTTTTTGCCCACCTCCGCTGGGTCGATATCGACGTGGATAACTTTGGCATGCTTGGCGAATTCGTCCAGCTTGCCGGTTACACGGTCGTCGAAGCGAGCTCCAAGGGCAATGAGCAGGTCGCACTCAGTAACAGCAAAGTTGGCGTAGGCCGTGCCATGCATGCCCAGCATCCCCACTGAGAGGGGATCATTCTCATCAAAGGCCCCCTTGCCCATGAGGGTGGTGGTTACCGGGATCTGGTAAGTGTGGGCCAGCTCCGCAATCTCAGCATGGGCTCCGGAGATGATGGCCCCGCCGCCCACGTAGAGCAAGGGTCGCTTGGCCTGCAGGATAAGTTTGGCTGCCGCGTGGATCTGGCGAGGGTTGCCCCGCACAGTGGGCCGGTAGCCGGGGATATAGACCTCACTGACCGGCTGGTAGTCGAACTCTTCCAGGCCCACATCTTTGGGGATGTCGATCAACACTGGACCGGGTCGCCCCGTGCTGGCGATGTGGAAGGCCTCGGCCACAATCCGGGCCATCTGCCGGGGGTCGCGCACCACGTAGGAGTGTTTGACAATGGGCAGGGTGATGCCAAAAATGTCAGTCTCCTGAAAGCCGTCGGTACCAATCAAATGGCGGGGCACCTGGCCGGTAATGGCCACCAGAGGCACAGAGTCCATCATGGCGTTGGCGATGCCTGTCACCAAATTGGTTGCCCCCGGCCCCGAGGTGGCAAAGCACACCCCCACCTTGCCGGTAGCGCGGGCGTAGCCATCGGCAGCATGGGCAGCGGCCTGTTCGTGGCGGACTAGGAAATGCTTGAGTAGCCCTTGGGATTCGGCCTTGTACAGCTCGTCGTAAACGGGCAGGATTGCTCCTCCCGGATAGCCGAAAATGTGCTGCACCCCATGGCGATGTAAGCTATCCACCAGTGCGTAGGCCCCTGTTGCCACGATGTCCTCTCCCCCCTACCGAGCGTTCAACCTGGAGCGGCTGCATCAGAAGACTGGCCAGCTTTTTAATTCAATTCAACAGTCTAGCAGGGGTTTGCTCTGGGGCTCTGCTTGGGGGTGGATCTCTGTAAAGACAGCGTCTGCCGCGCTCTGGATAGAAGAAGGTAGCCGCTAGCCCCCTAGCTTGTTGGCGAGGTTGCCCCATGAGGCAAACTCCCGCAAAGCTGGCCAGCAGCTATCCTCCTAGGAGCTTGAGCACCGACTGGGATCCCCTAACGTCAATCCATAGCGGGCTAGAAAACGGGGCAAATCAATCACCTGACAGGTATAGGATCCCTGCATTACCAGTCGCCCCTGCTGGGTGATCTCTGCCTGAAACTGAACGCGCCTTCCCTCCACAGCCACGACTTCAACCTCAACCTGCAAGGGATCCCCCACTACCGCCGCCGAGCGGTGTTCTAGGGCAAAGCGGATCCCGACGGCAGCTTCTTCTGCCTCGTAGAAGGGCTGCAAGGTGGTGTGGCCACATCGCTCGATCAGCGCCAACAGAGCCGGGGAGGCGATGACCTGCACACCCAGGTTGCCCAGGGCCTCTGCCGTGTGCTCAGGGCCAGGGATCCCTTGCCAAGTGCCACGGGTGCCAAGGGGAACGGGTTTCACGGAAAAAGACGCAGCACAGAAGCGCTGTCCTCGCGATATTTTACAGCCCCAAGCCACTGAGGCAGTAGCAAAGATAAGCTGGAAGGAGGCAGCAAGGGGGCGTTCATGTCCTCAGGACCCTACAAATTCGATCTCTTTCTGCGCTACCACCGCGCCCAGACCCGCTGGGTACGGCAACTGGCCGAGCGGCTGGACCGAGAGGGTTTCAAGGTCTGGTTCGATCGCTGGATGCTGCAACCCGGGGATAACCGCAAGCTGGAACTGCAACTGGCCATCGAGCAGTGCCGCTGGATTGGGGTGGTGGCCTCGCCGGAGTTTGTTGCCAATCCCTGGCCCCGAGATGAGCTCTACAGTGGCTTCTCCCACGCCCCGCCCCGGCAAAACCAGCGTCTCTTGACCCTGCTCCACACGCCCACTGAGCTGCCTCAGCCCCTGGCAGAAGCGCCGCTGGTGGATTTTAGCGGCTCTGAGGAAGACCCGGTGCTGTTTGAGTACCGGGCCCGCGAGCTGATGCACTTTTTGGACCCCAGCTTTCCCGCCCCTGGGGATCTCCAGCGATTTCGGCTGCACTACCGCCGCCGTGAGGAACCTCCTGAGGATGAGGAAGTGCGGGGGTTCCAAGCTTTTCTACGAGCCATTCAGCTAGCCATCCTGCGCATTGCCACCGGCGAACTGCCTTCCGCTACGCCAGAGGAAGGGGCACGCAAGATTGCCATTTTGCAATTTCTTCAGCGCCTGTTTCAGTGGAATAGCGCCGATATCCAGTTTGAGCGAGCGGAGGAGTGGCGCAAGCGAGGCAACCTAACCGAGGCTCTAGCTGCCTACGACCGCGCCTTGAACATGGATCCCAACTTTGCCCTGGCCTGGAGTCGGCGCGGCGACGTGCTGGTGCAGTTAGGCCGCTACCGCGAGGCAATCGACAGCTACCACGGATCCCTGAGCATTAACCCCTATGACGAGGAGACGCGGCTGCGCTTGGCCCTAATTCTGGGGCGCCTGGGCCAGTACAAAGCAGCGGTGGTCAACTACGACAGGGTGCTGGAGAGCAACCCCGAAGATGCCTTGGCCTGGCACAATCGCGGCATTCGTCTGCTGCAACTCAAACGGCCAAAGCTGGCCCTCAACAGCTTGAACAAGGCGTTGCGACATAACCCCAAGCAACCCCGCAGCTGGTTGGCGCGTGGGATTGCCCTGCGACGGCTGCGGCGGCCCAGTGCAGCGGCGGCCAGTTTTGCCCGGGTCTTGAAGCTCAACCCCAGAAGCGCGCGGGTCTGGCGCTACCAAGGCAATGCCCTCCTCCACTGCCAGCGGCTGCGCTCAGCCATTGAGTGTTACAAGCGCTCGCTGCGACTGCGCCGTCGGGATCCCGTGACGCTATACAACTTGGGCGTGGCCCTGTTGCGCCTGGGGCAGTACCGGTTAGCCAGCAAAGCCCTGGAACGCGCCCTGCGCTATGACCCTGACAACCCCAAAGGCTGGTATGCCCGCGGCGTGGCTTTCCAGAAATTGGGCTACCTCAAAGAGGCCTGCATCCACTTCGAGGAGGCCCTGAAGATCCAGCCAGAGAACTTTCCGGCCCGCTATGCCCTGGCGGCGGTTCTGCAAGCGTTGGGGCAGTACGAGGCTAGTTTGGAGCAGTTCCAACGCCTACTGCAGCAGCGTCCTGGCAGCGTAGCCTGCTGGTTTGGCCAGATCACAAGCCTGCGGCGCTTGGGTCGGCTGGAGGAGGCCCTTGCTGCCAGTCGGCAGAGAACCAGCCTCAATGAGCAGGATCCCTGGGGCTGGTTTGCCTTAGGGCTGGTCTATGGCGACCTGAAAGAGGCAGAAAAAGCGGTGGAGGCCTACTCGCGGGTTTTGCAGCTGACCCCCGAGGACGCAGTGGCCCTCAACAACCGCGCCTGGGAAGCCCTGAAGCTGGGGAAATTGGAGCTGGCTTTAGCCGACGCCCAACGGGCCACAGAACTGGAGCCCCAGCGGCCTGCCTTTTGGCATACCTTGGGGCTAGCCCAACTGCGGACTGGCCAGCAGGAAGCGGCCCAGGCTAGTTGGCAGCGCTGCCTAGAGCTAGACCCCCAGTTTCAGCCAGCCCAAGCGGCGCTGCAGGAGTTGGCTCTTGTCAATCCCGCCGCGAGCCCTGCCCCTGCGGCAATGCCAGGTTCAGCCTTGCCAGCGCTGGAGACCCTCAGCCCTCAAGAAGAACTGCCCACCCCTGTGCAGCAGCCACTAGGCAGAGCTGGACTTTTAGGTGTGAAAGGGAATAGCGAGCAGGGGCAACAGCGCCAACCCTAGCCAACCCCAACTCTCCCGAGACGGCGAGGGCCCGGAGACCTCAGGCCCTTTGGGCTGCAGCAAAGCCTCAATGCGCTCTTGCAGGCGCCCTCCTGGAGGGGGGTCCATTTCCAGGGCAAAGCCAACCCAGGCATTGGACGGCTGCTGTCCCCTCCCATAGCTCACCACCTGCAGCAGCGCCTCTCCCAGCACCAAGGGATCCACCCGCTGGGCTGCCCAGCGATCCGCTCGCAGTTCCCGCAGGGTCAGCAACTCCTGCCAGAGAAGCTCCGTATTTGGCAGCCAAGCGCTAAAGCGGCGCAGCCAGCCCACCGCCAACATCCACAGGGTATCGCGGTAGTGGCGATGGGCCTCTTCGTGGATCAGCACTGCCCGCAGGTGTTCTTCATCCAACTGCTGCAGCAGGCCGTGGCTAACTACCAATTGCAAGTTCCACACGCCCACCTGGGCAGCAAAAGGGATCTCCAAATCCAAAACGTAAGCCGAAAAGCCACACAAATTCACCTGCGCCAGGGCCTGCCGGTGGGCGCGTTGACAGGAGCACCAGTACTCCCCAATCCAGCGCAAGGCCAGGCCTGTGGCTGCCGCCAGTACCAACAGCGCACAGCCGTAGGAAAACCACCCTCCCGCTCCAGCCATTTGTCCCCGTGGCCCCATCCAGGCCAAAGCCAGGGCGGTTGTTAGCAAAAACAGGGGCGGCAGCAAGAAGTGGATCCAGGCCCACTGCCAGCGCTGCGCCCAGGAGCCCGCCCTATCTAGCCGCACTTGGGCTCGCCACAGCCAACTGAAGGCCAAGCCCAACAGCAACAGGCCCAGGTGGCTCACTGGGGATCCCTCCTAGCCTGGCGGGCTGCTCGCAGCCGTTCGGCAATCGCCTGCAACTGGGAAACACTGGCCTGATCCAGGCTGTCGGCAAAGGCGGCCACGGTGTCTGGGTCGCTCACCGCCAAAAACTGCTGCAAGTGGGCAAAGGCTCTTAGGCTAGCAGCTTCCTGGCGAGAGAGACGGGGCCGCCACAGCATTGGCAAAGACCGCCCCTCGGCATCGGTGCGCCGCTCACAGCTTACCCAGCCCTTTTGGCTCAGGCGCCGCAAAACGGTAGTTACCGAGGCATAAGCCAGCTCCCGATCCGGGTCGGCCAGAATGCGCTCGTGGATTTGACGAGTGCTGGCACTGCCGAGATCCCAAAGGATTTCAAGGATCTCCGACTCCAGAGGGCCCAGTGACAGTTGCTTGGGACGATGCTTTGGCAACATGATCCCCTGCCTGAGAAGGGGCACTTAGTCCAGGCTAGCTTAAGCCTCGGCAGCGCCCTTCCTTCCTGAACAAGAAGTCTATAGAAAGGCTCAGGGGGCACTCTGGAGAGTGCCGTCTTCTGTTAGGAAGCGAGGGCTTAGAAAAGGACGCAGTGCCTGGGGAATGCGGATCGAGCCGTCTGGCTGCTGGTGATTTTCCAACAGAGCGGCTAGAGTCCGTCCCACCGCCAAGCCGGAGCCATTGAGGGTGTGGACGAAGTGGGTGCCCTTTTGCCCAGCCTCTTTGTAGCGCAGGTTGGCGCGGCGGGCCTGGAAATCCCAGCAGTTGGAGCAACTGGAGATCTCGCGGTAGCGGTTTTGGGAGGGGAACCACACTTCCAGATCGAAGCAGCGGGCCGCCGAAAAACCGAGATCGCCGGTACACAGCTCCACCACCCGGTAGGGCAGCTCCAGCATCTGTAAGATGGCCTCAGCATCCTGCACGAGTTTTTCGTGCTCGGCCTCCGATTGCTGGGGATGGGTAATCTTGACCAGCTCTACCTTTTGAAACTGGTGTAGCCGGATTAGGCCCTTGGTGTCCCGGCCATAGCTGCCGGCTTCGCGGCGAAAGCAAGGCGTGTAGGCACAAAAATAAAGCGGCAGACGTTCGGCCGGGATCACCTCATCCCGGTACAGGTTCGTGAGGGGCACTTCTGCCGTCGGAATTAGCCAGAGGTCGTCCTCAGCACAGCGAAAGCTCTCTGAGGCAAACTTGGGCAGTTGCCCTGTCCCCTCTAAGGCGGCGCTGTTGACCAAAAAAGGAGGGATCACCTCGGTGTAGCCAGCGGCAATGTGGCGCTCCAGCATCATGGCAATCAAAGCCCGCTCCAGCGCTGCTCCTGCCCCTACCATGGCCACAAAGCGGCTCTGGGCTACCTTGACGGCACGGCCAACCTCCAAGAGGCCCAGCTTCTCGGCAATCTCGTCATGGGGAAGAACGGGGTGGGTGGGTTTTAGCGCATCCCCCCAGCGGCGCACCTCCACGTTTCCCGTCTCATCCTGGCCCACTGGCACGCTGGGTAAGGGCAGATTGGGCAGGGTGAGGAGAAGAGTCCGTATCTCCTCCTCCAGCTCCCGCTCCCGCTGCTCCAGCTGGGCAATCTCAGCCTTGAGATCTGCTCCTTGCTGCCGCAGGGCCGTCACTTCCGCTCCCTGGGGATCCGCCCCCTGCCGGATGAGCTCGCCCACTTTCTTGCCCAGGCTGTTGCTTTCGGCCTGCAGAGCAACGCGCCGGGTCTCCAACTGGCGCCGCTTGCCATCCAGCTCTAGGATCCTATCCAAATCGGCAGCAGCCCCGCGCTTGTTCAGGGCTTGGCGTACTTCCTCCGGGCGATCCCGCAGCAGCTTTAGATCCAGCACAAGACCTGTCTAGCAAGAACTTCTTACTTTTTCAGCCAGCTAAACATGGCCCGCAGCTCCTTGCCCACTTTCTCAATGGGGTGCTCGGCCTCGCGGCGGCGCATCGCAGTCAACACCGGTTTACCTGCCTGGTTTTCTAGGACAAACTCGCGGGCAAACTGGCCACTTTGGATCTCAGCAAGGATGCGCTTCATCTCGGCACGGACTTGCTCCGTGATGACGCGGGGGCCACGGGTGTAGTCGCCGTATTCCGCCGTGTTGGAGATGCTCTGGCGCATTTTCTCCAGCCCTCCCTCGACGATGAGATCCACAATTAACTTAACTTCGTGCAGGCACTCGAAGTAGGCCAGCTCCGGCTGATAGCCTGCTTCCACCAACGTCTCAAACCCCGCTTTGATCAGGGCCGTAAGGCCGCCGCAGAGCACCACTTGCTCGCCGAAGAGATCGGTCTCGGCCTCTTCCCGAAAGGTGGTCTCGAGGATGCCAGCTCGAGTGCCGCCAATCGCCTTGGCATAGGCCATGGCCCGCTCCCGCGCCATCCCGGAGGCATCCTGATAGACAGCAAAGAGACAGGGCACCCCCTGCCCCTCTAGGTAAGTGCGCCGCACCAGGTGACCAGGGCCTTTGGGAGCCACCATGATGACGTCGATATCCGGGGGGGGTTGAATCTGGCCAAAGTGGATGTTGAAGCCGTGGGCAAATAGAAGCACCTTGCCCGGCCGCAGATGGGGGCAAATCTCGCTCTGGAAGACAGCCTTTTGGACTTCATCGGGCAAGAGGATCATCACCCAGTCAGCGGCAGCAGCGGCATCGGCCACCGTCTTGACAGTCAACCCCTCCTGCTCGGCTTTGGGCCAAGAGGGGCTGCCGGGGTAGAGGCCGACGAGGACGTTGACACCGCTGTCGCGCAGGTTGAGAGCGTGGGCGTGCCCCTGGCTGCCGTAGCCAATGATGGCCACCGTCTGGCCGTTTAGGAACTCTAGGTTGGCGTCGGTATCGTAGTAGAGGCGAGCCATACTTAGGCTGGGTAGGGAGTAGCTGCGTTTGAACTAGGATACCAGGATGGCAGGGAAAAACAGAGCAGGTTCAGTGGCCATAGTGAACGGTCTTCACCCACCTCAGCCGTTTGGGTTGCACACACATCCGAGCCGTGGTGACAATCATAACCGGCAGCCAGTGGAGCATGTAGAGCAACCCCAGGACCGTACGCCACCACAGTTGCCGCCCGCGTAGCCCCTCCACCTGGCGCAGGCCGCGATAGAAGGCCAGGGTCAGGGATCCCATAACTAGAGCGTTCAGGGGAAGCAGCACTGAGGAGTGGCCCGTCAACAGCACCCAGAGGGTATCGGGAACCAAAGCCATGGGCAGCAGATACTGGGAGATAAAGAAAGCCCAGAGATCAACGGTCTTGGCCACGCCTAGGCGACCGCTGAGGATCCCTGGCCAATAGTCAAGGTAACGCTGGTAACCCCCTTCTGCCCAACGACAACGCTGGTACCAAAGGCTTTTCCAAGAGGTAACCCCCTCTTCGACAATAGCGGGCTCGGTGAGGAAGGCAATATCCACCCCTGCCAGGTGGAGCTTCAAGGTGAGGTCCAGGTCGTCGGTGAGGGTGCTTTCGTTCCAGCCGCCGCACTTTTCCAGAACATCTCGCCGTACCAACTGGCCGTTGCCCCGCAGTTCGCCAATACCCCCGATGAGTACCCGCTGCTGTTGCAAGTAGGCATCGGAGGCCATCTCTGCCACCTGGCCCAGCGTCCAGAAGTTGACGTCGGGGTTGCTCAGGGCTTTGCGCACCTGTACAGCACCTACTGCCCGCCGACCAGGACGAGGAGGCTGAGCAAATAAAGGCAGGGTGCGAACCAGTAGATCCGAGGGCACAATGGCGTCGGCATCACAGACAAGGATAATCTCTCCCTGGGTCAGGGGAAGGACCTCGTTAAGGGCACCAGACTTTCCGCCCCCTCGCCCTGGGGGCCGCCGGTAAACTCGGAGGTGCGGCAGCCATTTTTGGGCCTCCTGCAGGATGTCTGGGGTGGCATCGCTGCTGGCGTCATCAATGGCCCAGAGCTCTAGATGGCTGCGAGGGTAGTCCAGCTGGCTAAGGCTGTGCAGCAGCCGCGGTAGCACAGCGCTCTCGTTTTTGGCCGGGATCAGCACCGTTACCCGCGGCAGAGGCGGCTCCTGCAAGGCCAAAGCCTCTGAGGGAAGGTTGGGAGATCCCTTGTCAACCTCGTCTCCAACTGGGGTTTCCAGGGAGTGAAGCCGTAAGGGAGGCGGCGGCTCTGCCGGCTGTAGGCGAAACAGGCGGTTGACGTGGATAACCATGAAGGTAGCTAGGCCAACAGTAAGCCAACGGGCCACGGCTACCTGATGCATCAGGCTCACTACCCCCCACACCATCGCCAAAACTAGCAGAGCTTTAAGCCGGCGGCGCTGGGCTGAGGTAAGCAGCCACTCGGGGAGATCCAGATCCTCAAGGGGAACCGCCTCTGACCAGACAAACTCAGACATGGGGAGCATCTTGTCGGTAACAGCTTTGCCCAAATCAACCGGCTTGCCTAAACCTAGGCCTGGCGGCTGTTCAGAGGTCGTTAATAGTCACCACCGGGTTGTCACCGAGTTGGGCTGAAAACCTAAGCTCCTGGGCTGCCACCCCTGCAGCAAGGGATCCCTCCTGCCCCAATGGGGAGCTCATGGGTTGCCACGAATTTCCTTGATGACCCCATCTTCAAGCAGGATCTCCACCTGCATTTTCTGAATCAGATTGTCTCCCTTTTGCACGTAGAAGAAGCTCTCCACGCTGCCCTGCAGCACCTCCCGGTTCAGTTCCAGGTCGCTCAGTTGGTTGAGCTGCTGGAGCAACTGGTTTTTCTGATCCAGGAGCCTAACCTTTTGCTCGTTCACGCGGCTTTTCACTGCTTCCACCTGCTGGAGCACCTGAGGGCTATTGGGGTTAGGGCTTTGCTTTTCGATTTCGGCAATGGCCCGCTTACCCTGAAACTCCAGTTGCTGTATCTGAGCATCGGTGGCTTCAATCTGCCGCTCCAATTGCTCCCGCATTTCTTTCTTCCAGAGGGGGGTGACCACCACCTTAACAGGGATGGTGCGCTTGAGCAGTAACTGAGTGCCGTTGCCGACGTTGTTTTCTTCCATAAGACCGATACCAGGCAGACAATCGAGCAAACTGGGGCTGTAGAAATCTCCCCTCAAAACCCTGGACTTGGGGAAGGAAAGCTCAGCAGACTAAATCCTCTCCTGCTGAGCCGAAGGAAAACACACCTACTCTATCCTACTGGCTGGGATCCCTGCGGTAAAGTCTGGGCTGGGGCGAAATGGCAGCTTTGATTAAGGATCTTGAAGGTCGCTGCCCTGCGGCGGCGCGAAGTCAGTTAGCGTGAAAGACGGTGTTCTCGGATTTTGCAGCAGCCATGAGCGAACTGGCCTCAACTCCCTTGCGGCCCTCGGCAGGGGCTGCCCAGCCAGTGCGGATCGCCTCCCGCAAAAGCGAGCTGGCTTTGGCCCAGACCTACTGGGTAATGGGACAGTTGCAGGCCCACCATCCAGGATTGCCGCTGGAGCTGCACACGCTTTCCACCCAGGGAGACATCATCCTAGATGTGGCGCTGGCCAAAATTGGAGACAAGGGCTTGTTTACCAAGGAGTTGGAGGTCAGTCTGCTCAACGGCAGTAGCGATCTGGCAGTGCACAGCCTCAAGGATTTGCCCACCCGTTTGCCAGAGGGCCTGGTACTAGGAGCGATTACGCAGAGGGAGGATCCTTTGGACGCGCTGGTGCTGCGGGAGGAGCTGCGTGGCTACCAACTCGCCACCCTGCCCGAAGGGACGGTGATTGGCACTTCGTCGCTACGGCGACTGGCCCAACTGCGCCACGCCTTTCCCCACTTGCAGTTTAAGGACGTGCGGGGCAACCTTAACACGCGCTTGGCCAAGCTGGATCGGGGGGAGTACGACGGCCTGATTTTGGCGGTGGCCGGCCTAAAGCGGCTGGGCAAAACCGACCGGATCCACGAGGTGCTGGATCCCAGTGTGTCTCTGTACGCCGTTGGCCAGGGATCCCTCGGCATCGAGTGCCGGCAGGGGGACGAGCGGATTCTGGAGCTCATCCGACCCTTGGCTGATGCGGAGGCGACAGCCCGCTGTTTGGCCGAGCGAGCTTTCCTGCGGGCTTTGGAAGGAGGGTGTCAAGTGCCCATCGGCGTCCACAGCCAAGTCCAAGGGGAGGCGTTGCACCTAACCGGTATGGTGGCCGACCTGGATGGCCGACGGCTCATCCGCGATACTCAGACGGGATCCACCGCCGATCCGGAAGCGGTTGGGGTGGCCCTGGCGGAGAAGCTGAAGCAGCAGGGAGCCGACGAGATCTTGCAGGAGATCTTTGCCCGGGCTCGCTGCTAAATTCTCTTGGCTAGCTCTCGGGAAACTGGCCAAGGGAAAGAAAAACGGCAGGGAGAGTTTTAGATCCCCCCCTCTGCCGTTACTGCTGCCAAGGACTTGCCTCAGATAGGGAACTCACATTCACAGCAGCAGTAGTTGAGCTCCACCTTAGCTTCCAAGACAGCCGTGTCGTCTTGAACCACCAACGTAACCTTGTTGTTGGCAACTTCAGCGGGCGAGAGCGTTAGGGTTTTGGTAAAAGTCTGACCTGTCGAACTAACAGGTGAAGCGTATAGGAACCCCGATTGAGTTAGAGTGCCGCCGTTATACACGTAGTACTTGTCGTTGCCCGCATCCGGAGAACTGTTGCTGCTAGCCGGCAAATTGTTGCGGTAGGCAAACGTCAGAGTACCTCCCAGCCGGCAGCCTGCTTTACAAGGAGGATTCCATTGAAAAGTGTGAGCAAAGACTTTATTTGGGTTTGGTTCTGACCAGTTGGTAGTTCCATAAGGACCCTGGAGATTGCTCCAAATGGTGGCTGGAATCTCTGGCTGCAAAGGAACAGCGGGGCTGGGTGGCGGAGCCTGCAGCCTCACCGACTGCAACCTCATGGGCCGAGGGCAGGGGAGCGTGGGCAACGGTCTTGGAGAGGGGAGAATGGGGATCTGGCGGAACAGCTCATCGATGGCCTCAGTTTCGGGAACAGGGGAGGGCGCGGGTCGCCCCCAAAACAGATCTCTACCAGAGGCAATCGAGGAAGGGCCATAGCTCCAGAAACCAAAAGAGACTAGAGCCAGTATACCTAGGCCCAGGCCTGTTTTTTTCATTGACGTTCTCCAAGAAACTTTCTACCAATAAAGACTTTTCAGAGAAGAGTAAGTTCCCTAAGTGTCGCGATTTTTGTAAACTTCTATTGACTCTTGAGCTCTTGAGAAAGCCAAAGGAAAGATTCCTAGGCATTGAAGATACGTCTCTCAAACTTCAGCCCAAGCCAGATCACGCCGATCCCACAGACCACCAGCACCGCCGATTTGGTCATCAGGTTGGTCTGGTACTCGAAAAAGCGGGTCAGCACCACCAAGGTCAGGCCCAATAGCCCCTGCCAGAAGCGGCTCCGCCGCCCCTGCTGCAGCCCTTCCCAGCAGAGCACTGCCGACAATCCCACGAGCAAAAGGGTCACGATCCAGGGAGCAAAGAAGGCCAAGGCTACCTTTGCGGTCAGGTTCAAAGGCAGGGCGCTGCGGATCCCCAGCAAAAGCGCCAAGGCAACCAGCGAGAACAGAACGGCAGCATCCTTCAGCCAAGCAGAAACGGGCTGGGAACTCTTTGCCTGCCAGCCCTGCCACCAGCTCCAACCGGCTAGCAATAGCAATCCTGCTGCCGACAGGCCCGCCCAGGGATCCACAGTTTGGACTAAGGGTACAGGTTTGAGATCCCAGTCCCAAAGCTCACGAAAGCTCCAGAGGTAGAGGAGAAAGCCCAACCCCAGGAAGGCCAGCCCCTCCGCCGTCGAGTCCAAATCCAAGCCTTGCTCCTGCTCGCCCTCCTGGCCATCTTCTCCGGTCAAGATCTGGCCTAGCCACTGCCCACGGCGTTGGTGCCAAAAGCCCAGCCCCCAGACGACAGCAAGACCAAGCAGCAGCCAGAGGGTCAAGCTTTCTGCAGACCTGTCCCAGCGCCCTGCCAACCTTTCTAGCGCCAGGCCGAAATTCACCAATGCCAAAGCCAAGATCCAACGGGAGCGGCACCCATAGGCAAGGGGCAGCAATAGGCCAAGGGCCAGCCAGGGGTAGAGAGGATCCAGAGCCGAGCCGATCCCCTCCTCCCACAGGGTAGTTATCCCAGCCAGGGCGAATAAGAGACAGGCCAAGATGCCGCTGGGGGTGTGGACCAAGCTGTAGGCCATGGCCAGGCTGCCCAGCCCCCAGGCCAAGAACAAGCCCGCCGGGGATCCCCCGATTTGAACCCACTGGGCCGTCAGGCCAATGGCAGCCCCCAAAGACAGCTCGCCGGCAATCAACAAGGCGCTGCCCAAGCGTGGGGAGCCCTGCTGCCTAAGCCGAAAGCCGGCCCCCTGCAGCCCCAGCGTGAGAGCCAGGGATCCCAAGGCTCTGACCCAGCGGGGAATGGCGTCCCAGTTGGCGGCCACGAAGGAGATCGCCCCCAAGCCCACTAGCACGGCGCCAAACAGCAGCAGCAACAGGGTAAAGCGGCTGCCGGCTGTTCGCGGCAAGCTCTCTAGCTGGTAGTACTCCCGCAGGCGATCCCGTTGGGCAGGTTCGATCAACCCCTGCTCCACCCAGGTGTTCAGCAGGTCGGCCAGTTGACGGCGGAAGCGGTCGTCGGGGCGGGGAGAAGTCACAGGGGATCCCGTCAAGGTGCCGGGTGTAGCAGGGTATGTCGCCAGTATTCTAGCCCCCACCCCCAACCCCTTTCCCAAAGGGAGAGGGGAGATTGGGATCCGTAGCCTGGAGCACCCGCTGCAGCACCTCTTGGTAGCCGGCTGCCGGATCGCCGAGATCAAAGCGAAAGAGGTCTTTATCCAGCACTCGTGGCTCAGCTCCCTCCAGATCCCACAGGCGGCAGGTGTCGGGGCTAATTTCGTCCGCTAGCCAGATCTGCCCTTCCTCGTCCAAGCCAAACTCCAACTTAAAGTCCACCAGCTCCAGCCGGCAGCGCCTCCAGAAGTCGCGAAGGTGAGTGTTGACTGCCAAAGCCAGGGATCCCAACACCTCCACTTGCTCTGGCGTGGCCAGGCGCAACAGGCGGATGTGGTCGGGAGTCACCAGGGGATCCCCCAGGGCGTCGTTTTTGTAGTAAAACTCCACCAGCGGCGGCTGGATAGGAAGCCCCTGCTCCAGGCCCAGGCGCTTGCAGAGGCTGCCGGCAGCACGGTTGCGCACCACCACTTCTAAGGGCAGGATCCGCAGGGCGCGCACCTGCATCTCATGAGGGCCGGTCTGGGCCAGAAAGTGGTTGCGGATGCCCTGCTGCGCCAGGTAGGCAAACACCCGGCTAGAGACGGTGCAGTTGACCTCCCCCTTGCCGGCGATAGATCCCCGCTTTTGGGCATTAAAAGCCGTGGCGTCGTCTTTGTACTGGCAGAGGTAAACCTGGGGATCGGCGGTGCGGTAGACCCGTTTGGCTTTGCCCTCGTAGAGGAGCTCTTGGGGCGTGGGCAAGGAGGACATGAGCAACCCCTAATATCCGTTCAACCGTCCGCGGATCCCTTGCCAGAGGGTGATGGCCAGGATGCGCAGATCCAGCCACAGAGACCAGTTTTGCACGTAGTAGAGATCATACTGGGTGCGGCGGGCAATGCTGGTGTCTCCCCGCAGGCCGTGGATCTGGGCCCAGCCGGTAAGGCCGCTTTTCACCAAGTGCCGATCTGGATACTTGGGGATCTCCTGGCTAAACTGCTCCACGAAGTAGGGCCGCTCGGGGCGAGGGCCCACCAGGCTCATTTCCCCCTTCAAAACGTTCCAAAGCTGGGGAAGCTCGTCCAGATTGGTGCGGCGCAAAAAGGCTCCTATCTTGGTTCGACGCGGATCCCCAGGGCGCGTCCAGCCCGGTTGCCCAGGCTCCTCCGCATCTACCCGCATGGTGCGGAACTTGGCAATCCAAAAGCGCCGCCCATCCAAGCTTACCCGCTCCTGCCAATACAGGATGGGGCCAGGGCTGCTGCAGGCCACCAGCAGAGCGATGACCAGGAAGAGCGGGCTAAGCAACACCAGACCCAGGGAGGCCCCTAGGATATCTACAGCGCGCTTGAGGAAACGGTTGTGGGCATAGCGCAGAGGGGGCTGCCGCAGCGTCAGCAGCGGGATCCCATCCAGAGAGTGAAACTGGAGGTTAACGGTTAAGAAGCTGAGAAAATCTGGCACCAGGCGCACTTGAACGGAGAGGGCTTGCAAGCTCAGCAAGAGGGGCGCAGAGGCCAACTGGGGCTGCCCAAACCACACCTCCTGGATCTCAGGGTGAGCCTGTACATAGGCCACCAGATGAGCGGGCTCAAGCCGCTCCAGCTTCTGCAGAGGCCCCGGCTCTGGCGCCGAGGGATCCCCAGCCACGGCCCAAGCCTTGATCTCGAACCCCAAGGCCGGACAGCGCTCTAGCCGCTCCAGCACCTCGGCCAAAAGCAGTCCGGATCCCACCCAGATGACCCGTCGCCTCCCCTGACCGCGGGCGTATAGCCAGCCCATGCCCAGCCGCAGCGCTGCCCGCATTACTGTCAAGCCGAGCAGAGCCAGCAGGCCAGCATAGCCCACCACCAAGCGTGAGAGCGAGACGGAGCGCACGAAGAAGGCCCCTGCCAGCACCAGGCCGAAGGTCACCCCCAGCCCCAGCAGCAAGCTGGCCCATTCTTCAAAGCGAGATAGGCGCTTTGATTCGCCGTATCCTCCCAAACCGGCCTGAACGCCCCAGTAGCTGAGAACGGTCAGCAACCCCAAGCCAGCGTAAACATCCCACGGCAAAAGCTGGTGAGGGCCTAGGCTGCGCAGCCAGTAAGCTGCCCCGAAGGCCAGCCAAATACAGAGCCCATCCCCAAAACAGGCCAAGGGCACCCACAGGTGGTGCGGATCTAGGCTCAGGGTGTAGCTACCCAAAAAGGGCCCCGTCCTCCTCCAAGAGGACTGCCTCTGGCTAAAGGGATTGGCCAAGAACTGTCTCCTCTAGAGTCCAGACTGGGATTCTAGTGGTTGGCCGTCCCAACTGGCCAGAGAGCTGCCCTAGCCAACCTAGAGGACACTACAGCCCGTAGAAATCGGGGCCGGATCCCTCGTAGCTGGGGTTAACCCGCAAGTTGAGATAGGGGCAGACAATCTCGCAGGTGCGGCACTGGATGCAGTTTTCCAAAGCCATGGCGTGGGAGCGGAGGCCGTTGCGTTCCCGGATGTGGTGGACTTCTGCCGGGCAATCGGCCACGCAGGGGGTAGGGCGGTTAAGTTTGTCGTAGGTGGCAATGCACTGGCGGCAGGTGTCGGCGCTAAACTCGAGGATATGGCGGTTGCCTTCGGGGTAGCGGGGATCCGCAAAAAAGACGGCCTCGGATCGCGAGAAATAGCCCGCTCGAGTGGTCAATGTTTCGGGATCCACAACGCTGGGGGCCACAAAGTCCGCCTGGATGGCGGCATGGGGGGCCACATATCCCCGTGGGGGCGGCTCGCTGGCGCTGACCTGTCCCGTCAGCAGGGTATAGGCACGCAGGAGTTCCCTGCCGCGACGCACGGGATCCTGCAGGCCCCAGCGCAGGGATCCCAGCCAAGGGTGGCCGGCATCCACGCTGCGGCAGATCTGGGGCAGGTACGCTTCCAGCAGATGGGGGTTTTCCAAAAAGGCTTCCCGGAAGTAGCGGCTACGGTAGAGATCTTGGCCAACGGAGCTCTCCATCACCGCCTTTTGGTAGGCCTCTTGGATCCGCAGATCTCCTTTCAAGAAGCCGTCGTGAATGAGGCCCGCTGCTAGGTAACCGGTCTCCATGGCGTTGTTGATCCCGGCCAGGCTGCCCACATCCAGCACCCCCAGGGCATCGCCCAAGAGCAAGGCCCCTTCGACGCCAAAGCGGGTGGGCAAGCTGTAGTAGCCCCCTTCGGGAATGACAGCCGCCCCGTACTTGAGCAACTTGCCGCCAGCAATCAGGGACTGGATCCAGGGGTGGGCTTTGAACTCCTGCAGGCGCTGCTGCGGGTTGAGGTTGGGATTTTTGCTGTCGAGGCCAATGATGAGGCCCAGAGCCAGGCGGTTATCTTTGAGACCATAGACAAAGCCGCCGCCAAAGCTGCCATCCAAAACGGGGTAGCCCAGGGTATGCCACACCTGCCCCTGCAGTGAGCCAGGGATCTGCCACAGCTCCTTGACCCCCACTGACCACAGTTGCGGGCGGGGGCGCAGGTGAAATCTTTCGATCAGGTCCTTAGAGATAAACCCCTTGTCGCCAAAACAAGTGAGCTCGGCAAAGACACAGTCTTCATAAACCTGGCCGGAGTCGCTCACCCGCACCCCAATGACTCGCTCCCCCTCATAGAGGATCTCATGGGCGGCAAAGCCAGGGAATACGTCCAGGGTGACGTTGGGGATCCCTTTGGCCTTTTCCTGGAGGGTTTCGGCCAGCCAGCGAATGACATGGCTGAGGGTGAGGATGAGCTGCCCCTGTTTGCGCAACCCCTTTGGGATCACTGCCTCTGGCAAGTCCCAGCGTTCCTGGGATCCCAATATGCTCAGGTGGCTCACCTCCACCCGCCCCTCGTGGGGAAATCCTTGGCTCTCAAAATCTGGGAAAAGCTTGGCAATCACCTGGGGGTTGCAGATAGCGCCACTGACAATGTGCCCACCAAATTGCCGGGCTTTTTCCAAAATGGCAATGGAGATTTTAAGCCCAGAGAGCTTGGCTAGATCCAGAAGGCGATGGGCCAGGATTAGGTTCGAGCAGCTCCCCCCCACCAAAAGCAGGTCGTAGCGGATGGCTTCACCCATGCAGAATTCCCACCCAGCGGCTTTGGATACCCTGCCTGTATCCTAAAGAGAGGCGGTGGAAAGAAAGCAAAACTTTAGACCTTCTCAAGCTTCTGCGCTGCCTCCACAGCCGAGACAATGGCCAACTCTCCTTCTCATCGGTGGACGGTCGCGGTGCCTCTTCTAGCAAGACTGTCGGGGTTTTTGCCTCAGACTTCGGGCCAAGCTGTCTGCACTGCCGTCTGGGTTCAAGCAATCCCTAGCTTTTGCGATGGCAATACGGCTTCGGTGGGTAGAACCGACAGTTCGTTGGCAGCAACTGGATCTGCTCCGGTGGGATCCCCCAGTCTTGGCGAGTGTTGAAGGATCGTCCTCTGCCTATGTCTATGTTGGCAATGCTGCTCTGCGCTTTCTTGGCTCTTTTGGGCTGCAGCGTTGTGCGGCATCACTTATTTCAGTCGGGCGGCTATGACCTTGGAATTTTTGACCAATCAATTTATCTAATTAGCCGTGGAGAAGTTCCTTTTTCCACCATCCGAGGGATCCACATCCTCGGGGATCATGCGGCCTTCATCCTATATCCCATCAGTTTCTTGTACCGCATTGTCCCCTCGGTTTATTGGCTGTTCGGCATCCAATCTCTGGCGCTAACTTTGGGAGCGCTGGCCGTTTACCATCTTGCGCTCCAGGCCGAGGTTGATCCTGGAAAGGCAAAGACCATTGCCGCCGCCTATCTTCTCTACCCGGCTATCTTTAACGCCAACCTTTTTGATTTTCACCCAGAGGTGTTGGCCGTTCCCCTTTTTTTGGCAGCTATACTCTGCATTCGCTCTGGCAAGCTGTGGGGGTTCTTGCTGTGCCTGAGCGGTATCCTTGGCTGCAAGGCAGTGTTGTCTCTCAATGTTGTTGCCCTGGGAGTTTGGCTACTGCGTTTCGAAAGCAGGCGAATCCAGAAGCGCTGGCAACAGCGCTGCCAGGTGGCCGGCTGGGTGGCCATAGCGTTAGGTTCAGCCTGGTTTGGCATAGCCACTTTTTGGGTTATCCCTCACTTCAGCGGCAGCGAGCCAGCGGCCATCTCCCACTATAGCTATTTGGGCAGCTCTGTTTCTGAGATCATCCAAAACTTGGTGCTCAAGCCAACATTAGTCTTGGGCAAATTCTTCTCTCTCGATACCCTATTCTATGGATTTTTGTTGATTATCCCCGTGGCCTGGGGGCTTTCTTGGCGCCACTGGGATCCCTGGATCCCTGCTCTGCCAACTTTGGGGCTGAACATTCTCTCCAGCAATCCTGCCTATCGGGATCTGGTGCACCAGTATGCGCTGCCTGTTGTCCCCTTCTTATTTCTGGCTATTATTGAAAGGATGAAAACGCCTTGCTTTCAAGCTCGTTTTGCCAAGAAAGCGGCCCTGACCTGGTCGCTGCTGGCTTTTCTGGCTCTGGGCAAATACACTTTTTTCGGATCCATCTATCTCCAGTCTCTCGACACTTGGCAGGCCACTCGAGAGGCCCTTGCCCAGATCGCCACTCAAGGGGGCGTTCTCACCACCCATGAGATCTGCCCCCACCTCACCCACCGGCGGGTTATTTACTTTACCGACGAAAGCCGCTTTAAGGGATCCCCCCCTGACCAGTGGGATTTTTTTGATTATGTGCTACTGAACAGCCGCCATCCAGGATGGCGCAGCAGCCTAGAGTTCTCCCATGCTCTGATCCGAGCCTTACAAAAAGAAACCTCGTTTCGACTGCTCTACCATCGCGATGGGGTGTACCTGTTCTCCAGGCTACGGGAAAAACCTTAGGCTTAGCCTGCTATAGTCAAAAGCTCAGCCCAGAATCCCGAACCCCACCAACAGCAGTTCCGGAGATGAGCTGCTGGCATCCTCCCTCTCTGCTGAGGCCTAGGATTTGGGGGGCAGGAAAGCTAGAATCTCTAAAAACATGGCCTACTTTTCCATGCTGACGGACGCTGCCTACGGCGTGATCCCAGTGCTTCCCCTCCCACCTGCCCAGGGATCCCATCTCTATCTGCTCATTCAGCACCAAAAGGGGCACTGGGCCTTCCCCAAAGGACACAAAGATGAGGGTGAGAGCGAGCTGGCGGCAGCCCAGCGGGAGCTGCGCGAGGAAACCGGCCTGACCGAGTATCACTTTCTAGTGTTGCCGGGCCAGTCCGAGCCTCTATCGCTGCAGGAGGTTTACACCTTCACCGATTCCGCCGGGAATGCCGTAGCCAAGACCGTTACCTACTACGTCGCTCTCCTGCCAACCCAGTTCCCTCCCCCTGAGCTACAGGTTCAACCAGAGGAGGTGGCTGCCTACCGCTGGTGCTCCTATGCCGAAGCTTTGGAACAAATGACCTTTGAAGAAAGCCGCCAGCTTCTACGCCGCTGCCAAGCTTATCTAGAAGAGCTGTGGGGAGGCCAAAGGTGATTGCAACTCAACGGCCCAAGCTACTGCTCGACAATCGTGACGTTAAAGCCCTGATTTTTCAAGGTCTCGGCATGGTAGCGGGCATATTCTAGTTGTGCAAAGGCTGCTACCTGTACAAACTTTTGGCCGTTCACCTCTTTAACAAAGGCGTCACGGGCAATGCGGCGAGCCTGCGCCAAGCTCTCCTCCCCAGAGTAGGTGGTCAGCACCAAGAAAGTGCCCTCGCCGCGGTTTGGCCCCAGCGAGTCGGGATCGCTGCCGGTCAAAGGTACCGCCCGGGGCAGCTTGTCTTGGGAGGGACGCTCCAGGCTAGCTGCCAATTTCTCCACCCATGTCTCCTGGCTGGGAGGAGTTTGCAGGCTATCCAGCGGGTTGGGGACATTTTCAAGAGGCTCAACTTGCAGTTCCTCCACCGAAGGAGTGGTCAACCCCAGCGCTAACTCAGGGGGAGTCACCCCACCTGAATACGACTCTTCCCCCACCTCGGGAATCAGGGGTAGCTGGGCCAAGTCCACCAAAGCAAGTTTCTTTTCAGCTTTGGGCAGCGACAGCTCCTCTGGCCAGAGTAGCCAGCGCACCCCAAAGCCAATCCCCACCCAAGAGAGCACCCAAACCAGCAAAGCCGCCAGGGGCGAAACTCCTCTAGAAGGGCGGGGCACTTCTTCTTCCTCTAAATCTTCCACCACCTCTTGGATCAGCACAGGCAAAGGACGGTGGGTGGGAAGGCTGCTAGCGGACTGGCTCCCCCGCAGCCGTGAGATGGACTCCCGGCGCTGTAAACGCGGCCAGAGACGGAAATGTTTCCCTTCTTTGGGCGGATCCAGATGCAGACGGCTAGGAGCTTCCGAAAGCGTTCGTTGGGGCGTCAGCTGCGTTTTCTGAGGCGGCGGCAGGGGCTGAGTAGGATCTGAGTGAAGTGGAGAAAAGTCCATAGATAACCTACCCTCCCTCGCTTAGGAACCAGTATGCAAAGCCAACCTCACACTCTAGCCGTTGACAGCTTGACGGCAGGACTGGGGCAAGGGACAGAGACAACGCCATTAATACCATGCCACAGAGCTGAGGCCGGCCTCTAGAGCTTGGCCCCAAAGAAGCCCCTATCAGTCAATGGGTGCTATAGGAGAGAGATTTTCCAGGATCTCCCAACAGGCCGAGAGCAGGCGCTCTTGCTCCGGCAGAGTTCTTAGGCCAATACGCAGATAGCGATCCCCCAGCTCTGGGAAGCTTAGGCAATCCCGCACTAGGATGCGGTACTGCCGCAGCAGCTGTTCTTGAAGCTGCGTGGCGGAGAGGGGGCAGCGCACCAGCACAAAATTGGCTTGGCTGGGCCAGGGATCCCAACCGGGCAGCGCCTGCAGACCTCTGAGCAGATGCTCGCGGGCCCTGGGCAACCACATCAAGGTGCGCTGGCGAAAGTCCGCGTCAGCCAAAGCCGCTGCCGCCGCCACTGCCGCCAAGCCATTGACGCTCCAGGGATCCCGCCACTGCCGCCAGCGTCGCCAGCGCTCCGGATGGCCCACTGCAAACCCAATGCGCAACCCGGGTAAAGTAAAAAACTTGGTCAGCGAGCGAATGACAAGGGTGTTAGGGTGGGCCTCAAGGTAGGGGATCAAGGTTTGGCTGCGGGGCAAAGGGGCCACTGACCCGCTGGGGCAAGCAGCTGCAGCGCAGAGATCAATTGGATCTTGCGGCGCGTCTCCCGGGAGAAAGTCCATAAAAGCCTCATCCACCACCACCTGCTCAAAGTGGGGTAGAAGAGGCAGAATGGCCTCCCGCGGGATCAGCTGGCCCGTCGGGTTGTGGGGATTGTTTAGCCAGAGCACCCGGCCTCTCTTGTTGCCAGGGATCCCTTCTGGCAGCAAAGCGGCAGTGGGCGATCCCGGACAAGACCACCAATCCAGCGGCTTGATCACGGCACCTGCTGCCCGCAGTGCCCGCTCATAGTCGCCAAAGGCAGGACGGGGCAGCCATACCTCTAGCCCCTGCGCCTCCCGAGCAGCCCAGGTCAGCAATTCCGCCGCCCCGTTGCCGACAAAAATCCACTCCGGGTCGACTGACCAGCGCTGCGCCAAGCAAGCACGTAGCTCTCGATAGTCGGGATCCGGGTAGCAGCTGATGGCAACTGGGTCCGGGGCCGCCAGCGCTCGAACTAGGGCTTGCACAACCGACTGCGGCGGGCCCAGGGGGTTGAGGCTAGCGGAAAAATCCACGATGGCCTCAACCGGGCAACCAGCAATCGCTGCTGCCCAAGCTCGGTGGCCACCATGTCGAGGCCGTTGCACGTCAATCCCCTTAGGACTCCCTCCCGCCTATGCGAACGGGACTTAGCCTAACCCAGCGGTTCAAGACCTGTGGCCAGCTGCCACCGCATCGCGAAAAGCTTTGCCGGCGGTGAAAGTGGGGACAACGCTGGCGGGAATCACCATCTTCTCGTTGGTTTTCGGGTTGCGGCCTTCCCGTTCTTTGCGCTTGCGGGCCTCAAAGGAACCAAAGCCCACCAGGGTGACCTTTCCTTTGGGTTCTCCGTTTTCGTCACGGGAGGCAACTTCTTCCACGATGATCTCCAAGGCTGCCGTCAAGACAGCCTCAGCCTCTTTTTTGGTTACGTTAGCGCGATGAGCGACGGCTTCCACAAGCTCTGCCTTGTTCATCCTGGTCTCCTCAATGAGCGGCTCAGAGAAGTTGTGGCTGTAGGAGCAGGGCTAGCCTTGTGCCAGGGCACAGCCGCTGCCGACGATAGGATTGTAGCCATTTGGCTCCAAATCACTGACCTATTTTACAGCCAACTTAGGCTAGAAGCCGGCTAGAGAAGGAGCTTAGGGACTCCCTCGTGCTAACCCAATCGAGGAGCAGAGCAGAATTTTTTGACCACAAAGGTAGCACTGAGATCATGCTAATGCTCTTCTAGCAAAGGGTGGAGCTGGGGTATCACTAGTTGCTTTGGAAGTAAGCCCGCATCACCTCGCGGAAGATCGGGGCTGCCCGGGATCCACCCCCGCCGCCACTGTTTTCTAGAAAAACCACGACCACCAACTCAGGCCAATCGTAGGGAGCGTAGCCGACAAACCAGGCGTGGGAGCGCCGCGGCGGATCCTCAGCGGTGCCAGTTTTGCCTGCTACGGGAGGAAAGCCTGGGCCCAGGTTGGCGTTGCCGCCGGTGCCGTAAACTACCACATCCCGCAACCCCTGCTGCAGGATCTGCAAGGTGGCAGGGGAGAGGCCCACCTTCTGTCGCAGGGGCACAGGGCTTTCCGGGATCACCTGCTGGGAGAGCAAGGGACGAACCCGCCAGCCACCGTTGGCTACCGCTGCCGTCACCACTGCCATCTGCAGCGGCGTGGCGGTAATAAATCCCTGGCCGATGGCCATGTTGACCGTATCGCCCACGTACCAGGGCTCGCGCCAGTGGCGCTGCTTCCACTCAGCATCCGGCACCAGACCCGCGGCTTCCCCTTTGAGGCCAATCCCAGTAGGCTGGCCTAACCCAAAGCGGCGCGACCATTCTTGCAAGGGGGCGGCCTTGGTGCCTAGAGCAATTTGGTAGAAAAAGGTGTCGCTGCTGTAGGCTATCGCCTGACGGTAGTTCAGCCGCCCAAAGCCGGCGCGGTTCCATTCCCAGAAGCGCCACCCGCCTACGCTAATGTAGGGAGCCGTCTGCAGCACCGTATCCGGAGGGGAGACCCCCGACTCAATCCCGGCGGCAGTGGTGATGATTTTGTAGGTGCTAGCAGGGGGATAGGGCCGCAGGGCGCGGTTGAGGAAGGGAAAATCCTGCTTTTGCAGGCTCTCCCACTGCGCTTGGGTGATGCGGCCAGAAAAGAGGTTGGGATCAAAGGTGGGATAGCTGGCCATAGCCAGGATCGAGCCGTCGCGGGGATCCATGGCGACCACTGCTCCTTTCTGCTGGCCCAGGGCTCGCTCTGCCGCCTGCTGCAGTCGCACGTCCAGCGTCAGCTGCAAGGTTTTGCCCGGCTGAGGAGGCTGTTCGCCTAGCACCCGCAGCACTTCTCCCACGGCGTCCACCTCCACCTGGCGCCCACCCCACTGGCCGCGCAGATGGCTCTCAAACAGTTCCTCCACCCCCATCAGGCCGACAATGTCCCCCAGGCGATAGCTGGGATCGGCTCGCAGCTGCTCCGGGGGGATCTCGCCAGTGTAGCCCAGCAGGTGGGCAGCCAAGCTGCCGTGGGGGTAGAAGCGTACCGTCTCCGCCTCCACCATCACTCCTGGCAGTTCCCGGCTTCTCTCCTCCAGCCGAGTTACCACCTCGGGGCTGGCGTTGCGCAGGATGCGCACAGGGAATGGGGAGCGATAACCTGCTTGCTCCAGTTTTTGAGCAATTTCTTTGGGGTCCAGGTTTAGGTACTGAGCCAGCTTGGGGATCGTCTCCTGCCAACCCTGCCGCGACTGCACCAACGGCCAGAGAAAGACCGAGTAGGACAGTTGACTACCGGCCAGCAACACGCCGTTGCGATCGACAATGCGTCCCCGCTCTGGCGGCTGGGGCAACAGGCGAATGCGGTTGGTGTCGGCCAACTGGCGGTAGTACTGGGCACGCACCAGTTGCAGGTAGGCCAGTCGCGATCCCAGTCCTCCCCACAGCAACCCGCTAGCCAGCAAGAGCAAGGCAAGGGCTCGATAGCCTTGGCCTACTGTTTTGGCCGGGGGGGATCCCAGGCAAGGGGGGCTAGGGGACGGCGGTGGGGGAAGGACTCGCCGCGGTACGGCCGGCTTGGAGTGGGGGGAAAACAAGGCTTGAGGCTTCCGCTCCCCTAAGGCGCTGGAGCTGGGCGGGGCAGGAGCAACAGGGTAAAGTTTGGCCATGAAAAACTGCCGGAAAAAGAATGGGAGCCAGCTAGGCGGACAGCCTCAGCATCTACTCAGTATCTCTAGCCTTGGCAGGCCTCGTCCAGGAAAAGCAAGGCACCGACTGCGCCAGGCAGCCTGGCTGATGCTGGGCAATGGGCTGCGCTTAGGGTTGTCTGGAGCCTATTTCGTCCTGTTGGCGCGGCTGTTGGGCCCAGAAGCATTTGGGGTGTTCTCCGCCATCTTGGCCTGCAGCAATCTAGCTGCCCCCTTTGGCTATTGGGGCCAGTCAGAGCTGCTGATCCAGCGCCTAAGCGGCCGAGGAGCCGCAGCATCTGCCCAGGAGATCGCTCCCAGCTTGTGGCTGGTCGGACTGGGCTGCGGTGGGATAGTGCTGCTGTTAACACCTCTGCTGAGCCTTTGGCTAGCCGGGATCTCCCCCCTTGAGGTGGGCATCCTGCTGGGGAGCGACCTGCTGTTTATTGCCCTCCCCGAAGTGTACAGGGGGATCCTCATTGGGCAAGAGCAAGTTGCCGGGGTAGCCTTCATCGACACCGGCATGGCCCTAGGACGGGTTAGCGCCGTGCTGCTGGCGATGGTTTTGGGCTGGGGATCCCTGACCCAATGGGCTATCCTCTACGGGCTAATGGTGTTGGCAGTGCTGGGGGCAATGAGCTGGAGGATGCGGCGGTGGTGCGCTCCTTCTCTTGCGGCTCTGGACTGGCAAGAGGTAGGGCCACGGCTGAGAGCAGGTTGGGACTTTGCCGTAGGGCTGGCTGCGGCAAAAACCTTCGCCGACCTAGACAAGCTGCTTTTGCCTCGCCTGGCCTCGAGCGCAACAGGGGGGCTCTACAGCGCCGCCTACCGGGTCATCAACTTCTCGCAAACGCCGATGATTGCGCTGCTCACTAGCCACTTTGCCGAGCTGTGCCGCCAGGGTCAGCAGGGCCTGCCGCAGGGCTGCCGCTACGCCCGCCAGCTTTTCCCCTGGGTGGTCGGCTATGGCAGCTTGGCTACTCTGGGGGTGGCCCTAGGATCCTACGGGATTCCTTGGCTGCTGGGATCCGCCTACCAAGAGACAGCTCTCATCCTGCGCTGGCTTAGTCCCGTCATTTTGCTAGAAGGGCTTCACCTGCTGCTGTCTCATCTGCTCACTGGCGCTGGCCTGCAAAAGCTGCGAAGCCGCCGACAACTGGCAGCTCTAGTCCTGAATGGAGCTTTGAACGGGATCTGGATCTCGGCGTGGGGGTGGCGGGGTGCAGCCCTGGCCACCTTGCTCTCGGAAGTGACCTTGGTGCTGGCTCTGCTGCTGCTAATCCGACAGGAATTGGGCCGCACCGCTGTCGCGAACGAGGACTAGAGGAAAGCCTTGGCCAGTTTGGCCGGGATCTCCTCAAGCGCAGCCACAACGGCCAGTTTGGGCAAGAGCCCTCCACCCCTAGCCCGATACCATAGCCTCAGAGTCGTTCCCCAGCCAAGAATGAGCAGATTCTCGGCAAGCCAGATCCCGCTTTTGGTTCTGTTTGGCCTGTTGCTCTTGGGCCTTTGGCCCACGCACGGGATGGGATCCCAGGAAACCCCTCTGCGGCTCCCGTTCCAGCCGACCGTGACCTACGGGGAAGGGTATGGAGAAGAGGCGGTGGCCCAGCAAGCCCAAAGTCGCTTTGCGCTAAAACTCTTCGATCACTTGCTCCGGCAGCAGCCGCGAGAGAACCTTTTTTTCTCCCCCTTGAGCATTCGCCTAGCCTTGAGCCTGCTGTACAACGGCGCTGCTGGAGAGACCCAAGCGGCAATGGCCAAGGTCCTGGAGGCCCAGGAACTCTCCCTCAATGAGTTGAACTGGACCACTGCTCAGATGGTGCGCTGGCTGGCGGAAAGGTCGCAAACAGCAGGGCCAATCCAGGTGCAAATGGCCAACGGCCTTTGGGTCGATACCACCCTCACCTTGCGGCCTCCCTTTTTGCAAGCCCTGGCCACCTATTACCAAGCAGTGGCCAATCGGGTGGAGCTGGGATCCCCTCAAACGGTGCAGGCCATCAACCGTTGGGTAGCCGAGCGCACCCAGGGCAAGATTGACCGCCTCGTGGATCGCCTCAGCCGTGAAGACAGGATGGTTTTGCTCAACGCCATCTATTTCAGGGGAAAGTGGACCCAGCCCTTCGATCCGGCCCTGACAGAGCCCCAGCCCTTCACCCGCCCGGATGGCAGCCGTGTCCAAGTGCCGATGATGGCCCAATCCGGCCGCTACGGCTACCGGGAGACCAAGCAGCTCCAGGTGGTGCGCCTGCCCTATGGGGAAGGGGAGCTGGCCCTGCTGATCCTGCTGCCGAAACCGGGAGTAAGCTTAGAAGCCCTGCGGCAGGAGCTCAGCCCAGAAACGTGGCAAGAATGGACGGGATCCCTGCCCACCCGCCCCGGCTCGGTGCGGATCCCCAAGCTTAAGCTGGCCTACGAGACCGATCTGGGGCCGGCTTTGCAGCAGTTGGGCCTGGGGATCGCCTTTTCCCGTCGGGCCGATTTCAGCCAGATGACCCCAGAGCCGACGCAGGTCAGCAGAGTCTTGCACAAGGCGGCCCTCGAAGTCAACGAAGAGGGATCCGAGGCGGCAGCCGCCACTGGCGTGCTTGTCTCGCGCACCGCTCTGGACCGGCAAGAACCCTTCCAATTCGTAGCGGATCGCCCCTTCTGGTTGGCCATTGTGGCCTCGGGATCCGGCGGCAACCCGGCGGCTCAAACGCTGCTGTTTATGGGATCCGTAGTAGACCCGAAGTAGAGGCTACAACAGGGCTGGGAGACTCTCCACAAGCAACTGAGCGCGGCCGGGGCGCCCCCACAGCACCTGCTCGTGCTTGTAGACCACCATTCCAGGGGGAGATCCCTTGGGCTTAAAGACGCATTTGGGGCGGGTATAGACCACGGGCACCTGCTCGCTGAAGCGGCCGCGGCTAAAATAGGCCGCCAAGTCGGCAGCCGCTTGGAGATCTTCGCTTTCGGCCACCGCCCCTGGAGGTAGGCGCAACAGCACATGGCTGCCCGGGATCTCCTGGGCATGGAACCACCAGTCCTGGTCTTGGGCGACGCGAAAGGTCAGCCGCTCATTTTGCCAGTTGTTGCGCCCCACCCAGATAGAAAAGCCACTGGGGCTAGTGAAGCGATAGGGGTTGAAGCTGGCTGAGGAGGCCCGCCTAGATCCCTCTAGCCGGCTGGGGCTTTCTAGGTAGCCTTGCTGAATCAGCTCCGCCTCAATTTCCTGGAGGACGGCCAAGTCCTGGGGCTCGCGGTAGGCTTCTAGCTGCTGCAGGGACGCTTCCACCTGCTCTAGGTAGCGGATCTCTTGCGCTACAGCTTCTAGCAAAGGTCGGACGGCCTCCTGGGCTCGCTTTTGTTTGCGGTGCTTGCGGTAGTAGGCCTGGGCGTTGAGAACAGCGTTTTTCTCCGGATCCAGGAGGATCTTGACCCTCTGGCCGCTGGCAAAATCCGGCAGCTCAATCGAGCTCAGCCCTGGCCGCCAGAGGTGGAGATGGGCCATGAGGAGATCGGCAGCCTGCTTGGAGGCTTCGGCCTGGGCCGAGTCGGCCAACATCTTCTCAAAGTGCTCGCGCCGCTGGCGGAGTTTTTTCAGCAGGGCAGCTAGCTTTTGCCCCAGACGCTGCCGCTCCCGCTCAAAGCGTTCGCGGTTGAGCTGGGCTTGGTAGTAGGTTTCAAGGAGCTGGTGCAAGTTGGGCTGAACGGGATCCCCGCTGGAGCCCCCCCAGCCGAGAACAGTGTACCCCTGGGGGGTGAGTGCCGGCTCAAACCGGCCTGTTTCCAGCCGAGCCAGCCAGTCCTGCCACCAAAAAAACAGGGCCTGCCACTCCTGGGGCGAGAGTTGGCTGCTGGGGGTTTGGGGTGGGATCCCGGCCTGCAGGCACATCGCCTCTGCCAAATGCCGGCTGAGGCCACGGTAGCCGCGCAGCAGCCGTTGACTGATGGGGCCAGGGATCAAGGCAAGGCGCTCCTGCCACTGGGAGAAGGGCTCGGCTTGGTGCGGGATGGGATCGCTGAGGGCAGGGGGAGCTTCGTAAAGTAGACCCGGCTGCACGGGGCGGACCCGCGACTGCCGCTCGCTGACCCCGTGGCCACAGGCCAAGATCACGCCCCCCTCGTCCACCAGGATGGCATTGCTGTACTTGCCCATGACTTCGAGATAAAGGTGGCGTTGAGGGGGATCCCCAGGGCGAGGACCAAAGCGAAAGTCAATCACCCGCTCCCACTCGTCCAGCAGCGCCAGCTCTGTCAAGGCCAAGCCCCGCAGGTGCCGCTGCAGCTGTTGGCCAAATGGGAAGTCCTCTGCCTCCTTAGGGGGAGCCTGACAGAGGTGAACTCGGGCCGCCTGGGGATGCCAAGACAGGAGCAAGCAAGGCCGGGCCGTGAGGGTGCGTAGGCCAATCACCACTGTCCAGAGATCCGTCTGCTGGATCCACTCCACGCGGGCAGGCAGCAAGGGATCCCCGCCGGCCTCAGCCCGTTTGAGATCCGCCAGCACCGCCCGGAGGGTGGTCAGGTCAACCGGTTGCATCCCTGCTGCTCCTTAGGGCGAGCTAAAGTCTAGGCGCCCTGCCACCGCCAGCGGCTCAAAGCCGCAGGGAGAGAGGCGTCACCTACTCCTCATCCTCGCCCGCCTCGTCTAGATCCAAGAGCAGCGCACTAAGCTGATTGAAAAGAGCAGGAGAGTCCTCTGGATCCAGCAGGTAGGGATCCCCCTCGTCGGGCAGGGCGACGTAAATGAGCGGCGGCTCAAGGGGGGTAAAAACGCCGTACTTTTTGTCCTGGTGGAAGAAAGTAGCCAACAGTTGGAACTCCTGGGCTTCCTCCTCGCTTTCGCCCAGCTCAAACACATCTTCCTCTTCCACGGGGGGCAGCTCTCCCTGCACCGTCAGGATGTCAAAGCCGTTTTGCTGCAGGGTCAGGTTCAACTCCCCCAAAACCGCTTGGAGGGTGGGGAGAGCCGCCTGGAGCTCCTCGGGATCCGGCTCATCCAGGATCCCTTCCATCTCTGCATCTCCATTCTGCCCGGGCTCCTCCTCCCACACCAGCACTTTGATGACGGCATCCAGGGGGGTGGCCAAGGCATAGACCTGATCCTCAATGACCACCCGTCTTAGCACCTCGCACTTGAGAGGCTGGTTTTGCTCGTCGCGGAGCTCCAGGGTTTCGCAAGACTTAGCCATGGAAAACAGCCCAGATTGACATCCTCCCCACCCTCCTGGCTTGCCAAAGCCCACTGCCCGCCCAGGCAAACCCGTAGCAGTAGGGCGAGGCTTCTTCTTGATTCTACTGGGACAACAGCTAGTTTAAGCTTGTTCCGTGGCGCCTTTTGGGTTCCATGCAGCCTGGCTCAGTTGTTCGCTTCCGCCACCGCGAGTGGGTGGTGCTTCCGGGGGATACCGAGGAAGTCCTGGTGCTCCGGCCCCTGACTGGCACCCCTAAGGAGGGGGTTCACGTCCACCGGCGGCTTATGCATCTGGTGGGAGGTACCCTGCCCTTTGAGCGGGTTACCCCTGCCTCATTTCCCCTGCCAAGCGCCAAGAATGTTTCCGACGCTACAAGCACTTACCTTCTCTGGCAGGCTGCCCGGCTAATTCTACGGGAGGGAGCCACCCCCTTCCGCTCCCTGGGCCGCATCTCCATCCGTCCACGGGTGTACCAGTTTGTGCCGCTGCTCATGGCCCTGCGCCTGGATCCGGTGCGGCTATTGATTGCCGACGACGTGGGGGTAGGCAAAACCATTGAGGCGCTGCTGATAGCCAGAGAGCTTTGGGATCGCGGCGAGATCCGACGCCTTTGCATCCTGTGTCCCCCTTACCTCTGCGAGCAGTGGGCCAGTGAGCTGGCGGAAAAGTTTAACCTGGAGCCCGTGATCCTCCGCTCGGGAACGGTGGGGCAACTGGAGCGGAAAACCCCCCCTGGGCGCAGCCTCTACGAACACTTCCCTGTCCAGGTGGCCAGCATTGACTTCCTCAAGACTGAGCGCAACCGCCACCAGTTTCTGCAGTTTTGTCCTGAGCTGGTCATTGCCGACGAAGTCCATGGGGCAGCGGCAGCTCCAGGCAGAAGCCAGCAGGAACGCCATAGCCTGCTCAAAGCGGTGGCCCAAAAGCCCAGCCGCCACTTGATCCTGCTGACGGCCACCCCCCACAGTGGCATTCCAGAGGCCTTTCGCTCGCTGCTGGGGCTGTTGCGACCTGAGTTTGAGGGGTGGGATCTCCAGGCTCTCTCAGAAGAGCAACGTCTCCAGCTAGCCCGTCACTTTGTCCAGCGCACCCGGCGGGACATTAGGGAGACCTGGCAAGAGCTGACCTGTTTTCCAACCCGCGAAGCTGGAGATGCAACCTACACTCTTTCTGAGCGGCAGCGGGAGCTGTTTGAGCGCACCTATGCCTTTTGCTCAGAGTTGGTGCGGACAGGAGAACATCTGGAGCAGCGGCGGCGGCGAGTGCGCTACTGGGGTGCTTTGGCTCTCTTGCGCTGTGTGATGTCCAGCCCAGCAGCAGCCGTGGCCGCCTTGCGCCATCGCAGCGGCCTAACCCCGGAGGCAGAAGACGTTGAGGCGGAGTTGAGCCGCTGGGTGTTCGAGTCGGCAGAAGAGCGGGTTGACGATGAATGGTCAGCGCTAGCTCTAGAAGCTGGAGATAGCGACCGCCGCCGGCTACAAGCTCTGGCTCGGCTAGCTGAACACCTGCAGGGCCCCGAGCACGACACCAAGTTGGCGCGGGCCATTGAGTTGGTGAAGAGGTTGCTCGAAGAAGGCTTTCACCCCATCCTCTGGTGCCGCTACGTAGCCACAGCGGAGTACCTGGCCAGCCACCTGCGGCAACACCTGGGATCCGCCGCCCAAGTAGCCTGCGTAACCGGCAGGATGGGGGACGAGGAGCGCAAGGCCAAGATCGCCGAACTGGCCGTTGAGCAGCCCCGGGTACTGGTGGCCACCGACTGCCTTTCGGAAGGGATCAACCTGCAGGAAAAGTTTACCGCCGTCATCCACTACGACCTACCCTGGAACCCCAATCGGCTGGAGCAGCGGGAGGGGCGGGTGGATCGCTACGGCCAAAAAGCCGACCGGGTCAAGGTGATCCGCTTTTTTGGGCAGGACAACCCCATCGACGGCGTGGTGCTGAAGGTGTTGCTGGACAAGGCGCGGGAAATCCACCGCACCCTCGGCACCCCGGTGCCTGTCCCAGAAGCCAGCGAAAGCGTTACCCAGGCTGTGCTGGAAGCCCTCTTCCTGCGCCAAGGAGAGTGGTCAGCCGAGCGCCAGTTGGTGCTGGATCTGGACGGAGAAGTGCTCAAGTTTCACCAGCAGTGGGAGGAGCAGGCCCAGCGGGAAAAGCTCAACCGCACTCGCTTTGCCCAGCGGGCCCTCAAGCCTGAAGAAGTGCAGCGGGAGCTGGAGGCTGCAGATGCTGTCCTAGGGGATCCCGACGCCGTCCGCGAGTTTTTCTTGACTGCCGCCCAGCGCCTCAACCTGACGGTAACCCCCCAGAAGCAGCCTGGAGTTTACCAGGTGAGTGTGGGCGCCGAGGCCACCGCCACCCTGCCGGAAGCCCTTCGCCTGGCTCTACCCGCTTCCAAGAGCGGGCGCTGGCTCATTAGCTTTGACTCGCCTACACCGCCAGGGGCGGAGTATGTTGGCCGCAACCACCGCTTTGTGGCTGCCCTGGCCCATTTTTTGCTGGAGGAGGCCCTCAGCGCTGGGGAGAATCCCCTCATCTGCCGCTGTGGCGCTCTCCGCAGCCGGGCTGTAGCTGAGCTCACCACCCTCTTGCTGCTGCGGGTGCGCTACCTGCTGGAGCTATCCCAAAACCAGCCTCTTTTGGGGGAGGAGGTGTTGGTGCTGGGTGGGGTTGGCCTGGAAAGGGGGGAGGCCCAGTGGCTGGAGACAGCCACCGCTTGGCAACTGCTGGCCAAAGCCAAGCCGGATGCCAACCTGCCCTTGGCAGAAAAACAGGAGCTGGTCGAGCATCTCCTGGCCTGTCTTGGCCCCTGGCCGGAAACAGGGGAAAACTGGGGAACAGGGCACCCCCTGCAGCAGGCGGTGCGGGAGCGGATTGGCCAGCGGGCTAGTGAGCTGGAGGCTGCCCACAGGCGCATCCGTCAGGCGGTGTCGCTGCAGGTGCGGGGCCTGCAGGTAAAGCCGCAGTTTCCCCCGGATCTTCTGGGACTTCTGGTTCTCCAACCTTTGGTGGGCGAGCAGCAATGAGTGAGTGGGCTGGGGTACGCATCGAAGGGGGCCTGTTGGGGCCTGACATCCTGGAGAAACTTCTAGCCGGGGATCTGCCAGGACAAAAGCCAGAAGACTTTGGCCTAGCCAGCAAGCGCAGCCTCACCGAAGAGATAGCCATGGCGCTGGCCACTGCCCGCACCTACTGGGAGGCTTTCCAGGGGCGGTTGGCCCGTCTGCCCCAAGCGGATCTGGGCACTTCGGTTACGCGCGACGCCTGGGTTATCCCGTTCTTGAGCCTGCTGGGCTACGAGCTGCACTACAACCCACGGGCCCAGGAGGTTGATGGTGCTACCTTTGCCATCTCCCACCGGGCAGGGGAGGCGGAAGAGGCGCCGCCGGTGCACATTGTGGGCGTGCGGCAGGAGCTGGGGCGGCTAGCTCCAACGGGCCGACCTCGTCTAGCGCCCCATTCTCTGTTGCAGGAGTATCTCAACCGCAGCGAGCACCTCTGGGGCATTGTCACCAACGGCGTGACCCTGCGCCTTTTGCGCGACTCCACCTATGTGCGTCGGCAGGCCTATGTGGAGTTTGACCTAAGGCAAATCCTAGAGGAGCAGCGGTTTAACGACTTTGCCCTTCTCTTTCGGCTGCTGCACCGCAGCCGGCTGCCCCAAGTTGCAGGGCAAGCGGCGGATTGTCTGTTGGAAAAGTACTACCAGCAGGCTCTGGAGCAGGGTGGCCGGGTACGGGAGCGACTGCGGGATGGGGTGGAAGCCTGCCTCAAGGGCTTGGCCAATGGGTTTCTCTCCCACCCCAAGAACTCCCAGTTGCGGGATTGGCTGGCTTCTGGCAGGTCGGCAGCTTTGGAGTTCTACCGCCAGTTGCTGCGGCTAGTCTATCGCTTCTTGTTCCTGCTGGTCTCGGAGGAGCGGGGGCTTATCAGCGCCAGTCCTCTCTACCGGGATCACTACGGCGTGGGTCGGCTGCGGCAGCTTTTGGAGCGGCGGAGCGCCTTTACGGAACATGAGGATCTCTGGTGCAGCCTGCGGGTGCTCTGGCGGGTGCTCTCCCAAGAGGAGCTGGCCCAGCTTTTGGGGGCTGCCCCTCTCAATGGGGACCTCTTTGCTCCCCTGGAGCTGGATAGCTGCAGCCTCAGCAACCGGGATCTGCTGCAGGCCTTCTGGCACTTGGCCTACTACCAGGAAAGCCCCACCTCTCCCCCTCGCCGGGTGAACTACGCTGCCCTGGACGTGGAGGAGCTGGGATCCGTCTACGAAAGTCTGCTGGACTACCAGCCCCAGGTTGTCACCTCCCAGGGGGTGCCTCGCTTTGAACTCGGCTACGGCTCTGAGCGCAAGAGCACGGGCTCTTACTACACCCCACCGGAGCTAGTGGCTGAACTAGTCCGCTCGGCGTTGGAGCCCGTCCTGGAAGCACGGCTAGAGGAAGCAAGAAAGATAGCTAGCAGGGAGTGGAGCTCGATCCCTCCAGCCCTTCGCCAGAGGCTTGCCCGCCAAGTCGCTGCAAGACTGGCAAGACCCCCTGGAGGTCAACGGCAGGCAACTCCCTCGGAAGAAGAACTGGCCCTGGCCTGGCAGTCTATCCCCTTGAGTAACCGCCATATTCTTGCGGCTGAGCAGGCCCTGCTTTCCCTGCGCATCCTGGATCCTGCCTGTGGGTCGGGGCACTTCCTGCTGGCAGCGGCCCGGCGTTTGGGCAAGGAGCTGGCCAAGATTCGCAGCGGCGAAGAGGAACCTGCCCCAGAGCGGGTGCGGGAAGCCATCCGGGATGTTGTAGCCCATTGCCTCTATGGTGTGGACAAAAACCCCCTGGCGGTGGAGCTCTGTCGGGTGGCCCTGTGGCTAGAAGCCCACTGTGCCGGCAAGCCCCTTACCTTTTTGGATCACCGCATCAAGTGTGGCGACTCGCTGGTGGGGGTGCTGGATCCCAAGGTGTTGCAAATGGGTATTCCCGATGAAGCCTTCACCCCGGTCAGCTCTGACTCCAGGGAGGCTGCCCAGTCCCTCAAGAGGCGCAATCGCAGCGAGCGCAAAGCTTTGCAAAGCGGGCAACTTTCCCTTCCCCTTGAACCTGAGGAGGCGCTGACCAAGCTAAGCCAGGAACGACAGGAGCTAGAAGCCATTCCAGATAACTCCCCGGAGGAGGTGAGCCGTAAGCAGCAGCTCTATAGCCGCTCCTGCCAAGACCCGGAACACCAAAAGCTGGTGGAAGCCTGCCACCTCTGGACAGCGGCCTTTTTCCAGCCCTTGACCTCTGACTTCTCCAGAGCCATTACCACCCAAGCGGTGATTGACCGGCTGGAGGGTAGGGCCCATCCCCAAGCTCTAGCAACTGCCCAAGCCCTGGCCTCAGAGCAACGCTTCTTCCACTGGCCGCTGGAGTTTCCTGAGGTCTTTGAGCAGGGCGGCTTCGACGTCATTCTGGGCAACCCGCCGTGGGAGCGGATCAAGCTCCAGGAAGAGGAGTTTTTTGCCAGCCGCGATGCCCAGATTGCCAAAGCACCCAATGCTGATGCCCGCAAGCGCTTGATTAAGCAACTGCCTGAGGTCAACCCTGCTCTGTGGGCAGAGTATCAACACGCCCTGCATGCTGCCGAAAGCACCAGCCGCTTTTTGCGCAGCAGTGGAGCCTATCCGCTCACGGGTCGCGGCGACATCAACACCTATTCCGTTTTTGCCGAGAGGGTGCGCCTCCTGCTTAGCCCCCGCGGACGGGCGGGCATCATCATTCCTACCGGCATTGCCACCGACGACACCAACAAGCTTTTCTTTGCCGATGTGGTGGAAAAAGGGCAACTGGCCAGTCTGTTTGATTTTGAAAACCGCGACAAACTCTTCCCGGCGGTGGATAGTCGCATGAAATTCTGCCTGCTCACCCTCACCGGCAGAAACGTATCAGCGAGTGCCCCTGCTTTCGCCTTCTTCGCCACCCGTGCCGACCACCTGCGCGACCCGCGTCGGCTCTTTAGCCTAACGCCGCAGGACATTGCCCGCATCAACCCCAACACCCGCACCCTGCCCGTCTTCCGCACCCGGCAAGACGCCGACCTCACCCGCGCCATCTACCAGCGCGTGCCGGTACTGGTGAACGAACGCACGGGTGAAAACCCTTGGGACGTGCGCTTTCTGCGCATGTTCGATATGTCCAACGACTCGCACCTCTTCCGCACCCGTGCAGAGCTGGAAAAGCAAGGTTACCGGCTGGTGGGGAATGTGTT
>NZ_JANSHI010000016.1:0-59968 GCF_047461615.1 Synechococcus sp. W65.1
GGCTTTGGGGAGCAGCAGCCCGGATGGCCACCATTTTTGACCTGCACGAGAGGGTTCTAAAGGACTACGCCAATTTCGTCCGCTCCTTTTTTCTCATTGCCGACCCACGGGCACAGGCGTTTGTAGACCAAGCTCTGGAAGAAGGGATCCACCTCTGGCCAGAGCCGCTTGTGCAGCTTAGCCCTGCCTACGTAGCCGGCCCAACCGTTGATGAGTTGGCTGAAACGGGGCGGATCACTGAAGAAACAGCCCGCATCTTCCGCTCTGAGGACGGCAGACCCTTTCGTCTCTACCGCCACCAAGAGGAGGCCATCGCCGAAGCCTTGGCCAAGGAAAGCTTTGTGGTAACCAGCGGCACCGGTTCCGGCAAAAGCCTCTGCTATTTCCTACCCATCATCGACAACTGGATCCGCCAGGGGGGATCCGTGGGCCAGGTGACGGCCCTAGTGGTCTATCCCATGAACGCGCTGGTGAACTCCCAGTACCAGGCTTTACAGGATCTCCGCCAGCGGTATGAGCGCCGCTACAGTCGCCCCTTTCCGCTGCGCTTTGCCAAATACACCGGCGAAACCGAGGAAAGCGAGCGGGAAAACCTGCGGCGGGATCCACCCCAGCTCCTGCTGACCAACTACGTGATGGCCGAGCTACTGTTGGTGCGCCCCGAAGATCAGCGCTTCCTCAGCCCCAACGGCCTGCGCTTTCTGGTCTTTGACGAGCTGCACACCTACCGAGGCCGGCAGGGGGCCGACGTGGCCATGCTGGTTCGCCGCCTCAAGGGACGCTGCGCCGCCAAGAACCTGGTGCACATTGGCACCAGCGCCACCATGATCTCCCGCCCCGAGGCCAGTGCCCTGGAGCGCCGCCAGACCGTGGCCGACTTCGCCAGCCGCTTCTTTGGCCATCCCTTCACACCGGAGCAGATTATCGAGGAGACCCTGGCCCCTTTGAGCGAAGGTGGCCCGCCTTCACCTGAAGAGCTCAAGCCCGCCCTCGATCCCCCCTGGCCCACCGACCTAGCTAGCCTGCGCCGCCACCCCTTGATGCGCTGGTTGGAGTACGAGCTGGGCCTAGAGTTAAGTCCCGACGGCAGCCTCAAGCGCCGCGTGCCCAGGGAGCTCTCCGAGGTGGCCGCCCAACTGGCCCAACTGACCGGCACCGCTAGCGAAAACTGTGCGGCAACGCTGCGCCAGTTCCTCGCCCACGCCAGCAGCCTCAAAGACGGCCACAGCCGAGGAGTGGCCTTCAAGCTGCACCAGTTTATCTCCCAAGGCCGCACCCTCTACGCCACCCTGGAGAGTCGGGAAAAGCGGCAATTTTCCCTAGAAGGGCAGATGCAGGCGGGGGAGGGCAAGCTCTTTTTCCCCGTCAAGTTCTGCCGCCAGTGTGGGCAGGACTACTACCACGTCCTCAAGTCCAGGGATCAGTTCCTGCCCTATCCCGTGGGAGAAGAGGTAGAGCAGGACGAAGACCAGCAAGCCGGTTACCTGAGCTTGGATCCTCTTGACAACGAGTGGTCGCTGGAGCAGATCCCCGAAGACTGGTACACCCCTGAGGGCAGACTCAGGCCCAACTGGGGAAAGCGCGTCCCCCAAGCGGTCTGGGTGCGCCCAGATGGATCCTTTTCCGAGTACCCCCAGGCGGAGGCGCAGAAGATGTGGTGGCAGCCCCACCCCTTTTCCCTGTGCCTGGCCTGCGGCGAGTACTACAGGGGCCGCGAGCGGGAGTTTGTCAAGCTGGCTTCCCTCTCTAGCGAGGGCCGCTCCAGCGCCACCACCATCCTTGCCACCTCCCTACTGCGCCATGCCGAGCAAACCCAGGCCGCTTGCAGCAAGCTGCTGACTTTTACCGACAACCGCCAGGACGCCTCCCTGCAGGCCGGCCACTTCAACGATTTTGTGCATGTGGCCCTTCTGCGGGCCTCGCTCTATGCTGCCCTCCTCAAGAAAAAAGAGCTGGGCTTTGACGAGGTGGCCCAGGAAGTGGTGCGGGCTTCTGGCCTGGAGCTTGCCGACATTGCCCAAAACCCGGCTTTGGATCCCGACTCGCCCAGTGCCGAGGAAGTGTGGCAGACCTTTAGCGAGCTAACCGAATACCGGCTCTATGAAGATCTGCGGCGCGGCTGGCGGGTTACCCACCCCAACTTGGAACAGGTGGGCCTGCTGAAAATCGAGTACCGCGGCCTCGGGGAGCTCTGCCAAAATTCAGCCCTGGCTTCCCTCCACCCCTGGTTTGCCCAAACTAGCCTTGAGGAGCAAGAGCAACTGCTGCGGGCTCTGTTGGATCAGTTTCGGCGCAAGTTGGCCATCGATGTGCCCGTGCTCAAGGCAGAGCCCCAGAGAAGGCTGCGCCGGCGCGCCCAGCAATATCTCAATGAGTTTTGGGGCCTGGAAGAGCATGAGGAGTTGCGGACGGCTAGCTGCTTTGGCCAGAACCCTTCCCGGGAAAACGGGCAAATGCTTAGCCTGGGCCCCCGCAGCGCCATTGGCCGCTTCCTCTGCAGGCGCCTTGATCTAACCCAGGAAGCCTACGACAGGTTTTTGGAGTCCCTGCTGTCTCTCCTGGTCAGACAGGGCCTGCTACGGCGCCACGTGGAAAATGACCAGGTAGCCTACCAGCTAGACGCCGGCTGTCTGCGTTGGTGTCTGGGGGATGGCTTGCCGCCGCCACCGGATCCTCTGTACTCCCGCCGCGCCCAGCAGGAGGGCTACACCTCTGTCCGCCGTCCCATCAACCCCTTCTTTCAGGAGCTCTACCGAGCCGGGGCAGCAGGGCTGGGATCCCTGGAGGCCAGAGAGCACACCGCCCAGGTGGTCCAGCCGGGGGAGCGGGAGCGGCGAGAGAGACGCTTCCGCAATGAGCCCGGGGATCGCCGCCTTCCCTACCTCATTTGCTCTCCCACCCTAGAGCTGGGGGTCGACATTGCCGATCTGGATCTGGTGCACCTGCGCAACGTTCCCCCAACGCCAGCCAACTACGCCCAGCGCAGCGGTCGAGCCGGTCGCCAGGGGCAGCCGGGGCTCATCCTCAGCTACTGCGGCGCCTTCAACAGCCACGACCAGTACTACTTTCGCCGCCGGGCCGAAATGGTGGCTGGACGGGTGCGACCTCCCCGCCTGGACCTGGCCAATGAGTCGCTGCTGCGGGCCCACATCCACGCCGTCTGGCTGGCCCAGGTGCGCCTGCCCTTGGGCAACTCCATCGAAACGGTCCTCAACTTGGATCGGCCAGAGTTGCCCCTGCGGGAAGAGGTGGTTGCCTCCATCCAGCTAGGGGAGGCAGCCCGCCAAGAGGTGGCAGAGCGGGTGGAGGCGCTCTTGGCTGCTGACCGGGAAGTGCTAGAGCGCAGCGGCTGGTTTAGCCGGCGCTGGATCCAGCAGGTTATTGAAGAAGCCCCCCGCGCCTTTGACCGCGCTTTTGACCGCTGGCGGGAGCTCTATCGGGCCGCCACGCAACAGTTGGAAGCCGCCAACCAGCAACTGCAGACGGCTCGCCGCCGGGAAGACCAGCAGGAAGCCAGGCGCCGCCAGCAGGAGGCTCTGCGCCAGCGGAACTTGCTGTTGCAAATCGATACCCAGCGGGAGGAAAGCGACTTCTACCCCTACCGCTACCTAGCCAGCGAAGGGTTCCTGCCCGGCTACAACTTCCCTGCCTTGCCCGTGCGGGCCTGGGTGCCCCGCGGCAGCGAAGGGGAGTTTATCGCCCGGCCCCGGTTTTTGGCCATTCGCGAGTTTGCCCCCCACAACTTCCTCTACCACGAGGGCTGCCAGTGGGAATCGGTGGCCTTTCAGGCTCCGCCCGGCGGCCTGGAGGAGCGCAAAAGCAGCCACAAGCTCTGCTTTAGCTGTGGGGCCTTTGGGGATCCCTCCTTGGATTGCTGCCCCGTCTGCGGTACCCGCTTCGATGGGCAAAATAGCCTTTTAACGCAGCTTCTGGAAATGCCTAATGTGCGCATGCGGCGCCGGGATCGCATTACTGCCGACGAAGAAGAGCGGCGGCGACAGGGATACGAGCTGCAGACTTTCTTTCAGTTTGCTCCCGAAAGTTCAGGCTACCGCGTCCAGGAAGCCGACGTGCTAAGGGGCGAAACTCCCCTGCTGCAGTTGCGCTATGCCCCAGCCGCCACGCTGCTGCGCATCAACTCCGGCTGGCGGGGCAGTGGGGGGCGAGGTTTCCTGGTCAACTTTGACAACGGCGAAGTCCCTTCTCGAGATCAGCTTGGAGGCAATAGGGCTAGCTCGTCTAGCCAGATGTCCTTGCAGCCCATCCGCCTGGCAGTGCGCGCTACCCAAAACCTCTTGCTGGTGCGGCTGGTTCAGCCCAGCCTGGGGAATCTGCAGGCCCTAGAAACGACCCTGCGCTATGCCCTCAAGCGGGGCATCGAGGAGACCTTTGAGCTGGAGGAGACGGAGCTAGCTGCCGAGTCTATTGGCCAGGGATCCCATCGCGCCATCCTCCTCTACGAGACCGCCGAAGGGGGAGCTGGCGTCCTGCGGCGGCTGGTGGAAGAGCCCCATGCCCTTGCCGAGGTGGCCCAAGTGGCTCTGGAGATCTGCCACTTCCAGCTTTCGGAAGAGGGGATCCAAGATCGGCAACCGGAGTGCCGGGCAGCCTGCTACGAGTGCCTGCTCAGCTATGCCAACCAAAGGGAGGCGTTGGAACTCGACCGGTACAGGATTCGGGATCTCTTGGGGGCGCTGGCCAACAGCCGCACCGAGCTGCGCTCCCTGGGCCGCTCCCGTCAAGAGCACCTGGAGTGGCTGCGCCAGCTCATCGATCCCCGCTCGGAACTGGAGCGCCGCTTTCTGGAGACCCTCGCAGCAGGGGGTTATCGCCTTCCCGACGACGCTCAGAAAGCCATTGCCGATCCCCGCTGTGTTGTCGACTTCTTCTATGATCCCAACGTCTGCATCTTCTGTGATGGCGCTGTGCACGACCAGCTTCCCCAAGTGGAGCAGGATCACCAGATTCGAGCTCAGCTCCTGGGGCGGGGCTACCGGGTAATTGTCCTGCGCTACGACCAGGATCTGCGGGAGCAACTGGCTCGCTACCCCGAGGTGTTTGGCCAAGGCAACTAGTCTTGCTGGTGGGAAAACAGGTAGGCTCCCACCAGGGCTAGGATGGCCGCTAGGCCCGCTAGCACCACAACCGTGTACCAGGGGAACTGGGAGAGGGGCTGGTAGGCCGCCGCCCGCATGCCAATGCTGGCGTAGGAAAGGGGCAGGCAGTAGACCAAAACCTGCAGGTAGGCGGGCAACTGACTGGGATCGAAAAAGGTGGCCCCTAGGAAGGACATGGGTGTAATTAAAAAGTTGGTGAGCACGCCCACGCTCTCCAGGCTGGGCACCTTCAAGCCAGCGATGACCCCAATGCCGGCAAAGACGGCGCAATCCAAAAGCAGCACCAACAGCGCCAGGGGGTGAAGCAGGCCCCAGGCCCCCGTACCTAGCACCCCCACCGCCAAGACGCCCAAAGCCGTCAGCAAACCCCGGGCAATGCCGGCCAACACCTTGCCCAGGTGCAGCGCCAGCGGATGCACAGGCAAAAGCAGCAACTCTTCAAAGCTTTTGGTAAATAGCCGCGCTCCACAGATGGAGAAGGTGGTGCCGGCAAAGCTAATGGTCATGGCGGAAAGCGCCACCATCCCCGGCAGAATAAAGCGCAGGTAAGAGCCCGCCGCCGTGGATCCCGCTACATCGGCCAGGGCTTCTGAGCGTAGGGATCCGCCCAGCCCCACCCCAAAGGCAACGATGTAGATAAGGGGGGCTACCAGCCCCGAGGCCACCACCTGCCAGACCCGCCCGCGCAGATCCAGCCAGTCGCGCCAGAAGATGGTTAAACTGTCTTCCCAGATTTGCCGATAGGGTAGGCTCAGGGCACGGCTGACCATAGGTTTTCCTTTCTATTTCTTGGTTTTCTGCCGCTACTGCCAACGGCTTGCTAATAGCCGTAGTAGTTGGAGCGGCGCGACCGCCACCAGGCCACCGGCAGCGCCAAGGCTTTGCCCAGCGTGGACACATAGGCGCGGGTGCGAAACACCTGGTAGTGGTTGCGCTCGATGGCGTTGAGAATCTGCCGGTAGAGCATCAACGAAGCCGCCACCGGCCAGCGGGAGTCCGGCTGCAGGGTGGGGATCCCCCGTTCCGCCTGGGCATAGAGCTCTCGAGCCCGCCGGATCTCGTAGTCCATGAGCGCCATCCAGCGCTCGTCGATAACATGGTTAAACAGATCCCGCTCCGAGTAGTTGAAGCGGCGCAGATCTTCAAGGGGAATGTAGATCCGACCCCGGCGGGCATCTTCCCCCACATCCCGCAAAATGTTGGTCAGTTGCATGGCAATCCCCAGGGCCACCGCCTCCTCGCGGCCATCCCGCCCTGGCACAAACCCCATGATCTCGGAGCACATCAGGCCCACTACCCCAGCCACGCGGTAGCAGTAGACCCGCAGCTCTTCCCAGGTGGCATAGCGCCGAATGTCCAGATCCATGCTCTGCCCCCGCAACATCTCGCGGAAGGGCTCAATGGAGAGGCGGTAGGTGCGGATGGTGTGGATAAGAGCCGGGTCAGTGGGCACTTGCGGCTCCCCCCCCTGGAACAGGGACTCCAGATGAGCTCCCCACTGCTCCAGCTTGCGGCGGGTGACTTCCACCTCTACTTGGCTGGCCTCTAGCCCATCCAACAGCTCGTCCGTTTGCCGCAGCCAAGCATAGATGGCCCAGATGGCCCGCCGTTTGGGTCGAGGCAGGAGTAGGGACCCCAAATAGAACGTCTTGGCGTGCTTAGCCGTGATCTGGCGGCAGAGGGCAAAGGACTGCTCAAGCGGACTCATTGGGCTCGTCTCCAGAGGCGCAGGGCCAGAGGGAGAAAGGAAGGCACATCTCAACACTACGGGAAGATAGGGCACTAGACCCCTGCCGGTGCCAAACGTGAGCAAGCAGCCGCTGGGGAGGGGATCCCTTTGTGGATAGCCTCAGCCGCCCACTTGCCGGAGAGGATGGCTCCCTCCATGCTGCCTAGGAAGGGCTGCAAGGTGTAGCTGCCGGCCAGGAAGAAGTTGGGAATGGGGGTAACTTGGGTGGGGCGGTACTGCTGCCGGCCTGGAGTAGCCTTGTAAACCGAGCGCGGGGTCTTCACCACCACCCATTTGCGCACCCGCGCCGGGTTGGGGCCGGTGAGATGCTGGGGAAAGAGTTTTTTCAGCTCCTCCAGGGTGGCGGCAAAGATCTCCTCGTCGCTGCGCTCGATCCATTCGGCAGCCGGGGCCAGCACCAGCTCCAGCATGGATCGGTGGGGATCGGCATAGGCGCGGCAGGTGTTGCTCATGTCGGCATACACGCTTAAAAGAGGCGAGCGGGAAAACAGGGAGTGGTCAATGTGAGTAATCTTGCGGTCAAACCAAATCTGCAGGCTGATCACCGGCACCCCTTCCAGCTCGCGCAGCTTTTGGAAAAAGGGGATCCCCCACCACTGAGCTGGCAGCAGCTCCTTGAGCGCATCCACCGAAAGGGCCGAGACGTAGGCATCGGCAGTTACCTGCAGGGGTCCGGAAGGAGTGACGACGCGAAAGCCGGCCACGCTGCCGTCAGGGTTGAGGTCAATCGCCTGCAGCGCCGCGTTCAAGTGCACCTGGCCGCCGCGGGCTACGATGTAGTCCACCATCGGCTGGCAGAGCCGCTCCGGCGGGGCACCGTCCAGGTAGGCAATCTTGGAGCCGTCTTTCTGGCGCAAAAAGCGGTTGAGGGCTGTCAGGGGCACCATGGCCGAGATCTCGTCCGGGTTGATAAACGCCAGCGCCTTGGAGACGGCGATGAAAATATCCGTGTTAACCCGCTCGTCAATGCCCTGCCGCCGCAGCCACTCCAGCAGAGTGTAGCGATCCATCTGCTCCACGTAGCGCTGGCCGCGCACCATGGCCGGCACCAACCCTAGGGCAAACTTTACCTTTTCGCTCCAGGTGAGCATGTCGTTGTTGCGCAGGATGGCCACAATGGCGTTGAAGGGGGCGGGAATGTCCGGCAGGTCAAAGCGGGAGTAGGTGCCCGGCTTGTCTGGCTGGTTGAAGATCAAGCTATGCTCCTTCCACTGCAGGCGATCCGAGATGCCCAGCTCCCGGAACAGTTGCAAGGTGTTGGGGTAGGCGCCGAAAAAGTTGTGCAGCCCCGTCTCGATCCAGTCGCCGTCGGCATCCTTCCAGGCGGCCACTAGCCCCCCCAGCACATCCCGCCGCTCAAAAAGCAGCGGCTGATGCCCAGCATCGCAGAGGTACTTGGCACAGGCCAGCCCTGCCAGCCCTCCCCCAGCAATGGCAACGCGCATGACGGTGACGCTCAAGCAACACTACCATTCTATTTGCAAACCGTTACAATTGCTGGCGGCTGCGAGAGCCCTGCTTTCCCGCCGGGATCCGATCCCTGGTAGGATACGGAAGAAAATCCAGGGGGAGCGACAAAGATGGCCAAGCAAACACTGGGATCTCTGTTGTCATCTGGCTTTGATCTCAAAGGCAAGCGCGTACTGGTGCGAGTGGATTTCAACGTCCCTCTGGATCCTCAGGGCAACATCACTGACGACACTCGCATCCGCGCCTCCCTGCCCACCATCCAGGCCCTGGCCCAGGCAGGGGCCAAGGTCATCCTCACGAGTCACCTAGGCCGCCCCATCAAAAAAGACAAAGAGACCGGCGCTGTTCACATTACCCGCGAGGGCAACAGCCTAGCTCCTGTAGCCGTCCGCCTTGCCCAGCTTTTGGGCCAGCCGGTGGCCTTTGCCCCCGACTGCATTGGCCCTGAGGCCGAAGCGGTGGTGAACAACCTGGAAAACGGCCAGGTGGCCCTCTTGGAAAACGTTCGCTTTTACCCCGAAGAGGAAGCCAACGACCCAGAATTTGCCCGCAAGCTGGCCTCGCTGGCCAATCTATTCGTCAACGATGCCTTTGGCAGCGCCCACCGCGCCCATGCCTCTACTGCTGGCGTCACCGCCTACCTCCAGCCTGCTGTAGCTGGTTATCTCCTGGAAAAGGAGCTGCAGTTTCTTTCCGGCGCCATCGAGAATCCGCAGCGGCCCCTGGCGGCCATCATCGGCGGCTCCAAGGTCTCTACTAAGATTGGCGTCATCGAGCGGCTCTTGGAAAAAGTGGATAAGCTCCTTCTGGGTGGCGGCATGATTTTCACCTTCTACCAGGCCCAAGGGATTAAAACTGGCAAGTCCTTGGTGGAAACTGACAAGCTGGATCTAGCCCGCTCGCTGATGGAGAAAGCCAAAGCCCGGGGCGTCGAGCTGCTGCTGCCGGTGGATGTGGTGGTAGCCGATAAGTTTGACCCTGAAGCCAACGCCCAAACGGTTTCCATCCACGCCATCCCCGAAGACTGGATGGGCTTGGACATTGGCCCGGAATCGGTCAAAGCCTTCCAGGCTGCCCTACAGGGGTGCAAGACCGTAGTCTGGAACGGGCCGATGGGCGTCTTTGAATTTGACCGCTTTGCCGCAGGTACAGAAGCCATTGCCCGCACCCTGGCCGACCTCACCCAGGCCGGGGCCATCACCATCATTGGCGGCGGCGACTCGGTGGCGGCTGTGGAAAAAGCGGGCCTAGCGGACAAGATGACCCACATTTCCACGGGTGGCGGCGCCAGCCTGGAACTGCTTGAGGGCAAGGAGCTGCCTGGCATTGCTGCCCTCAGCGAAGCGTAGGTTCTGCGCAGCCCCTTAAAGGCAAAAAAGTGGGGGCTGGGCCCAGCCCCCTTTTTTGAAGATCGCTGCAGCAATGAGGACAGAGGATCCGGCTTAGTGCACCACCACCTTAACGTTGGCGTTGTTCAAGCCGGGACGCTTCACCTCAGCCAAGGTCTTGTTGATGGCGTACTTCTGGTTGATGGAGTTGATCAACTCGGTTTGGTTGTACTTCTTGGCCACGCCCCACAGATCGGCAATCAGGTCGTAGGAACCATCAGGGTTCTTGGACCAGCCCAGATCGTAGTCGCCCTCCAACTGGGCCACGATGTCAGCGCGAACACGCTGGCCATTGTAGCCACGCACCTCGGCGTTCAGCTTAACGGTGTAGCCAAGATCGCGCAGGGAGTTGATCAGGATTTGGCCGTCGGTGATTTTGGTGCGCAGAGTGCTAAAATGGGACATGGTGTTTCTCTCCTCCTTTGTGTAGGGGTTGGAACGTCAACAGAAACAACGGGCAACTTCTAGCGAAGGGTTGAGGCCATCTCTACCTATGCGGCAGTGATGTGGGCCTCAACCTTTTACTAGAACTCCAGCCGTTGGTACTCGGCTACAGCAGCTGCTGCTGGCCGAGCCCGCTGCTGGGCCCATTCCCTCAACGCTACCACTTGCTCCGTCATGGTGCGGGATAGCGGTTGAGTTGCTTTCGTTGCTGCCAAAATGTCCAACTGGGTAAACTCACGGTTTTGGGCAAACGCTTCATACATGGCAGCAATCAAAACTTGTTCGATCTCCGCGCCGGAGAAGCCTTCGCAGGCAGCGGCTAGCTGGCGCAGGTCAAAGCGACTGATATCGCGCCGCCGCTTCTGCAGGTGGATCCGGAAGATTTCCATGCGCTCGTTGATGTTGGGCAGATCCACAAAGAAGATCTCGTCAAAACGGCCCTTGCGCAGGAACTCTCCAGGAAGGCGATCCACGCGGTTAGCAGTGGCAATTACGAAAACCGGCGCGCGCTTCTCCTGCATCCAAGTGAGGAAGGAACCGAAAATGCGGCTGGAGGTGCCCCCATCGGAGTCGCTAGAGCCTGCTGCTCCTGCAAAGGCTTTATCCAGCTCGTCGATGAAGAGGATGGCTGGCGCCAGCGATTCGGCGGTGCGCAGGGCGCTGCGGAGGTTGGCCTCTGATTTCCCCACCATGGAGCCATCGTAAACGCGGCCCATGTCTAGGCGCAGCAGGGGCAAGCCCCAGAGACGAGCGGTAGTCTTGGCAATCAGGGACTTGCCGCAGCCAGGCACCCCCAGGATCAGCAAGCCCTTGGGGGCAGGTAGCCCGTAGGCGCGGGCTCGCTCGGTAAAAGCCTCGGAACGCTGCAGCAACCAGCGCTTTAACTCCTCGAGGCCGCCAACCGCGTCGATGGACTCGTCCTCTTCGATGAACTCAAGGATGCCATTGCGGCGGATGATTTGCTTTTTCTCGGAAAGGATGATGTCCACCTCCGCCTCGCTGAGGCGGCCATGCATCACCACCGCCTTGCGGTAAACTTTTTCCGCCTCGTCCTGCGTCAGCCCTAGGGCCGCCTTGACCAACTTTTCTCGGGTTTCGGAGCTCAGGGATCCCCCGCGCGGAAGCTGCTCCAGCTGCCGGTTGAGGATGCGCTCTAGCGTGGCCATGTCGGGAAGGGGGAAGTCCACCACGCAGATATCCTTTTCCAGCTCAACTGGGATTACCTGCACCGGCGACATGAGGAGAAGCGTTTTGTGGGATCCCTTGAGGCTGGCGACAGCATCCCGCAGCCAGCGCTTGACCTCAGGGTTGTCCAGAAAGTCGTGCAGATCCTTGAAAACAAAGATGGCAGGATCTTTGTGCTCCATCACCCACTGGATAGCGGGCTGCGGAGACTGGGTGTTGTGCTGGGTTAGGCTGCGGGGGTTGCCGTATTCAACAATGCCGTGAGTAACTGTCCAGGTAAACAAGCGCCGCTGCGGCCTAAGAGTACGGGCAATCGCCGCCAGGGTTGCCTCCGCCCGCTCCTCCTCTGAGGTAACCAGGTAAAGCAGTGGGTATTGAGCTTGGATGAGGATGCTGAGCTCTTGCATGGAAAACACCAACTGCGCGGAGGGAAACGGGAAAAAGGCTGAGGCAAGTGGGCGCTAACTGGGAAGCGGCCTAGCAGGGCACCAGCGCGTCCTGGCGCTCTTCCCCTGAACCTGTGGCAGCCTCCCAATATCCTGGCTCCACCGCTTCCAGGATGGCTTCAGCGGCAGACTGTTGGCGGAGAGAGACCACCTCCCCGTTGCGAATGACAAACGGGTGACTGCACTCGGGACAGCGGTGAACTCGGTAGGTACTGCCCTGAACTCCCTCGATGATCTCTGGGTGGAGCAAGTAGAAGCTAAGCGCCTTTTCGGCCACCGCTGACATCGGCTCCCTCTCCACGGCAGCCCGGATCTTCAGCCTGCGGTGCAGTTCAGGCGAGAGATATAGCGTTACCTTTTGCTTGGCCTCTGGGCCTTCCCCAACCTCTGGCCGCTGACTCATGGCTAGCTGTTTTCTCGTTACGCGCCGGGCTTGCAAGCCATCATAGCCAGCCTGACGTCTTGACGGCAAAATCTTAACAATCTGTAACGATCTTCTTGGGGGCTTTCCTGGCTTGTGGAGATCCCCTGCTGGCAGAGTAGGCTGAGTAGGAGATGCAGAAGTTCATTCCCCATGGAACGCCTCATTGCCACCTTCAGCAAAAGCTTCTTCACGTGGGGCCGTCGTTTCCTGGTGCAAGCCGGCGACGGTTTGGCCAGCCTGAAAGATACGGCCCTAGACAGCGGCAACCTGCTCCTCTGTAGGGCGCGCATTGCTTTGGCGGATGCCAGCTTCACCACTCTAAGGGCAATTCGCTCTCGCTTCGGCTCGACCCGCTAGCTACCCAGACCTTGCAGCCGATAGAGCTTGGCATAGAGACCGTTGCGGGCCAGGAGCTCGGCATGGGATCCCTCTTCTTTCAGCTCCCCCCGCTGCAGCACCAGGATGCGATCCACATCGCGGATGGCGGAGAGACGGTGGGCGACGATGAGGGCAGTGCGATCCCGCAGCAGAGTTTGCAGGGCGGATTGGAGGAGGGCCTCGGTGCCCACATCCAGGCTAGCGGTAGCCTCATCCAAGACCAGGATCTTGGGATCCCGCCACATGACCCGCAGGAAGCTGATGAGCTGCTTCTGGCCGCTGGAAAGGTTACTGCCCCGCTCCCGCACAGGGGTGGCATAGCCCTGGGGCAGGCTACCGATGAACTCGTGCAGGTGGAGTTGGCGGGCAACCCGCTCTACCTCGGCCAGATCCCCTTGCTCACCTAGGGTGATGTTTTGCTGGATATCCCCGGAAAACAGGAAGCCCTCCTGCAGGAGGACCCCTAGGTGACGGTGCAGCTCAGCCTGGGGCAGGTCGCGAATGTCCACCCCGTCGATGCGAATGCAGCCGCGGCTGACGTCGTAGAGGCGGCAAAGGAGGCGGATGATGGAGCTTTTGCCGGCACCGGTGGGCCCCACGAGCGCTACCTTTTCGCCGGGGCGGATGGTGAAGCTGAGGTCTTTGAGCACCCACTCGCCAGGGTTGTAGGCAAACCAGACGTGCTCGAACTGCACCTCCCCTCTGGCCGTGGGGGGCAGGTGGCGCGGCTGGGCGGGATCCCGAAGGGTCACCGGCAGGCTGAGGATGTGGTCGATGCGTTCCACAGCGGTGAACCCTGACTGGAGGGCAGTGAACTTTTCTGCCAACTGGCGCAGCGGGTTAAAAAAGCGCTGGGAAAAGAGGATAAAGGCGTAGAGGCTGCCCAAGGTCAGGGGCTCCGTAAGCAGGGGCAGGGATCCTCTCCAGTTGCTCTTACTAGCGGCGATGACCTGCTGCCCGCCTACCCAGAGGAGAGCAGCCACTGCCAACCACGCAACCCACTCCAAAACGGCAGAAAGGGCAGCGTCGTAGAAGATGGTCTGATCCACCTCTTGGATATGGCGCCGATTGATGGTTTGAAACATCTTGCTGTTGAGCCGCTCCCGGCAAAACAGTTGCACCACGGCAATGCCCAAGAGGTTTTCCTGGATCCAGGCGTTGAGCTTGGAGAGCTCTTCCCGGGCGCGAAAGTCGGCAAGGCGAAAGCGGCGCTGCAGCTCGACGACCAAAGCGCTGATAGGCAGGACGAGGAGGATGAGCAGCAGGCCCAGATCCCAGCGCTGGCTGAGCATCACCGTGGCAACGACCAGCAGGGTAAACAGGTCGCTGACAATGCCAACCGCACCGGTGGAAAACACGTCCCCCAACGCTTCCACGTCGCTGGTGATGCGGGTAATCAGCTTGCCCACGGGGGTGCGGTCAAAAAACTGAGCCGGCAGGGCCAGAACGTGGGCAAAGAGATCGTTGCGGATGTCGCGGGTTATCAACTGCCCCAGCTTCTGGCTGGTATACCCTTCCAAGGCTTGAAAAACCCAGCGGACAAGCAGCGTGAGCAGCAACAGGCCCAAGTAGGGCCAGAGGCCGGCAAGGGGCCTACTATCCCCCTGGGCAAAGGCTTGGGCGATGGGGCCATCCAGAGCCCGCTGCAGGATCAAGGGCTGCACCGCATCCGCCAAGGCCAGGGGGGGCAGGAAGGCCAAGGCAGCCAACAACAGCTTCAGGTGCCGCCGGGCGTAGGGCCAGAGCAGCCGCAGCAGCCGCCAATCGCTTCGGGGATCCCTGGAGGAAGCGGCCTCGGAGGAAGAGGTAGGAAGGCTCACGGACTTCTACCCAAGAACGCTGATGACACCTCGTGGAGATTGGCGCGCGCCAGCAAGGAGCTGGGGCACAGCTAAACCCGACAAGGGTCCGCCAAGCCGTGGTTCAATGTCTCAGCCATGGGCGCAAATCCCATTGCCGCACCGCTGTCGCGAACGAAGACTAGAGGGAAGCTCCGTTCCCCACCTGGGCAGAGAACTGAGAAGGGACCATCTTGGTGCCCACACCGGCATCGGTCAGCAGCTCCAGGAGCAGGGAGTGAGGGGAGCCGCCATCCAGGATGTGGGCAGCGCGCACCCCTTGGGCCAAGGCGCGAATGCAGCACTGCACCTTGGGGATCATTCCCCCTCTGACCACCCCTGTCCGGATCAACTGGCGGGCCGTCTCGATATCCAGGAGCGTAATCAGGGAGCTGGGATCCTCAGGATCCCTGAGAATGCCTGGGGTATCGGTGAGGAGGATTAACTTCTCTGCCCCTAAAGAGGCTGCCAGCTCCCCGGCCACGGTGTCGGCGTTGATGTTGTAGGCTTGGCCGGTCTCGTCAGCGGCCACACTGGCAATGACCGGGATCTGGTTGCCCTCTAGCAGAGTGTGCAGCACCCGCGGGTTGACGCTGCTCACCTCCCCCACAAAGCCAATTTCCGCTCGACCCTGGGAGCGAGCTCTAATGAGGTTGCCATCCCGGCCACACAGCCCCACCGCCGATCCGCCAGCCAGGCTAATGAGCTGGACAATCTGTTTGTTGACTTTGCCCACCAGCACCATCTCCACCACCTCCATGGTGGCGGCATCGGTTACCCGTAGGCCGTCGACAAACTTGAAAGGGATGTCCAGCTTCTGGAGCCAACTGTTGATTTCCGGCCCCCCGCCATGCACCAGCACCGGCCGAATGCCGACACAGGCAAGAAAAACAATATCCCGCAGCACCTCAGCTCGGCGCTCCTGCTGCACCATGGCGGCGCCGCCGTATTTGATGACCATGATGCGCCCCTGGTACTGCTGGATGTAGGGCAGGGCTTCGAGGAGAATCTGCGCCCGTGTTAGGGGATCACAGGCCACAGCCTGAGAGCTGGTTGCTGCCGAAAGAGAGGCGTTGCTCTGCACGGCCAAAAGTCTCGTGTAAAACTTCCCGAAGATCGTACTAGAAACTAGCAGACGGCTAGCTGCGCAAGGTAACCGGAAAGCGCTTTTCTAGCTGTGCCCTCACCTGGTTTTGCGCAGCTTCCACTTCGGCATCGGTGAGCGTGCGATCCAGAGCGCGATAGACCAGCCGGAAGGCCAGACTGCGCTGCCCTGGCGGTACCCCTTGGCCGCGGTACTCGTCAAAAAGCTGCACCGACTGCAACAGAGGGCCTGCCGCCTGGCGGATGACCTCCTCGATTTCCGCCACCGATAGCTCCAGCGGCGCAAAGAAGGCAATGTCCCGGGCCGAGGCGGGGAAAGGGGAAAAGGGGGAAAATTGCACCCGGCCCCGCCTCTCTAGGCTGGCTAGCAAGGGATCCAACTCCAGCTCAAACCCATAGACCTCCTCCGGCAAATCTTTCTCCTGGCAAAGGCGGGGGTGAAGCTGCCCGAATAGGCCAAGGCGGGATCCCTCAATCCAGATGCCAGCCTGTCGACCCGGGTGCAACAGCGGCGATTGCGCCTCAGGGGGATCCGGGCGAAATTCCGGGGTAAACCCCAGCCGCTCCAGTGCCGAGACCAAGAGCCCCTTGGCCTCGAACCAGTCCATGGGCCGGTTGTGGTGCCGCCAGTCATTGGGGTTGAGATCCCCGCCCAGAATGCCCCCCAAGTGCTCCGCCTCTTGATAGGGCTCAGGACTGGAGGGAGGGGCATAGGCAAAGACGTGGCCAATTTCAAAAGCCTGCAGGGGGCCATTCCCCTGGGCCCAGTTGTAGCGGAAGGCCTCCACCAAGCCAGGCAGCAGCGCCTTGCGCACAGCGGAGTACTCGGGGGAAAGCGGATTGGCGATTTTGACCAGGGAGCTGTCCTCGTCCGCTGGACAAAGGGAGATGTGGTACACCTCCGTCAGGCCAATGCCCCGCATCACCTCGCGAATTTGCCGCGTCAAAGTCTCCCGTGTCGAGAGGGATCCCACCAGCGGCTCCGTGGGCAGGGTTTCGGAGAAGCGGTTGTAGCCGTAGAGGCGGGCAAACTCCTCAATCAGGTCGATCTCTCGCTCGACATCCCGCAAGCGATGGGGGGGAACAGATACCTGCCAAACGCAGCTAGCCACGCTGGCCGTCGCGGTAGCGGGGTCGGCCTTGGGGGCAACTGCCTGAGAGCGGGAAAGCTGAAAGCCCAACGCCGACAGGATTTCCTCCACCTCCTCTGGACGCACCTCGTCCCCCAGCACGTCAATAAGCCGCGACAGCCGCAGCTGGAGCGTCCGCTCCAAGGGTGGCCGCTGGTCAAACGTGGTCAGGCCCACCACCGCGCCTCCAGCCAGCTCCAAGATTAACTGCACCGCCCGATCCCGCGCCAGCTCAAGGGTAGCCAAGTTAACCCCTCGCTCATAGCGGGCCGAGGCTTCGGTGCGCAGCCCCTGCAAGCGGGACGAGCGGCGCGTGACCACGGGGTCAAAGAGGGCTGCCTCCAGAAAAACCTTGGTGGTGGCTGCGTCTACTTCCGTCTCCTCCCCTCCCATGACGCCAGCCAGGGCCACCGGTCGGCTGCCGGCAACGATGAGGTGGTTTTCAGCGTGCAAAGTACGGATTTGGCCGTCCAGAGTTTTCAGGGTTTCTCCCGGCTGGGCAAAGCGCACTTCGATGGTGGGTTCCTCCTTGCCCATGACCTGCAGTAGGCGATCCCAATCGAAAGCGTGCAGGGGCTGGCCCCATTCCAGCAGGATCAAGTTGGTAACATCCACAACATTGTTGATGGAGCGCATGCCGGCGGCGGCCAGCCGGTGTTTGAGCCAGTCGGGGGAAGGGCCAACCTTCACCCCCTCAATCAGCACGCCGCTGTAGGCGGGACAAGCTTTGGCATTGGCAATGCGCAACTGGAAGTTGGGGATGGGCAGAGCCTGCAGGGGCTGGACGGGTGGCAGGCGTAGCGGGTTGCGGGTAAGAGCGGCCACCTCGCGGGCAATCCCCACCATGCTTAGAGCGTCGGCCCGGTTGGCGGTGGAGGTGAGATCCAGCACCACATCGTCCAGGCCCAGCAGGGGGCGCACATCAGAGCCCAGCGGATGAGCCTTGAGGTCCAAATCGGGGGGAAATTCGTGGATCCCCGCCGAAGCTTTCTCCAGGCCCAGCTCAGCCAGAGAACAGATCATGCCTTCCGAGAGCACCCCTCGCTTTTCCGCTTTGGCGATGGTCAGGTTCACCGCCGGCAAATGGGTGCCTGGTGTAGCCACAGGAACCAGCAGGCCAGGACGGGCGTTGGCAGCTCCGCAGACAATCGTGGCCGGCCGTTCGCCTCCCAAATCCACCTGACAGACCCGCAGCCTATCGGCATTGGGATGGGGCTCGGCAGCCAGGATCTTGCCCAGAACCACTCCCTCTGCCCAACGTCGGCGATCCTCAATCTCCTCTACTTCAAAGCCCACCATGGTGAGGGCTTCCGCCAGTTCTTCCGGGGAAAGCTCAAAATCCACCAGTTCCCGCAGCCACTTCAAGGAGATGCGCATCGCTACTCCAGGGTGCCAACGCCGCACCCATTATCAGATCCCCCTCCAAAACCGGCAAGAGACTCCCTATCCCCCGGCAGCAAAGGTGGCCATGAGGATCAATGACAGCAAGATGCCTGGAAAGAGCAGGGCTATCAGGAGCAGGAACTCGGAAAGCGTCATAGGCCAGAGGTAAGCAGAGGCATCACTTTTCAGGCTAGACTCTTCCAGTTGCCTTTCCTCCCTCGGTTTGGGATCTCTTCCGGCTAGCAAGGTCCTGACCCCAATCGCAACAAGCTTTGCCCTCCTGCTGGGTACTTTGGCAGGCCGTAGGCAACCAAGGCAGCCTAGGGCAGGGCATCGAGAGTTCCCACCCTCTAGGGCGGGGAGGATGGCAAAAAGAGGTAAAGAACTTCTCCGACAGCCGCAATGGGCATTCAAGGCAAGCGCATTGCCGTCGAGCCTGCGGATCTTCGCCCCTGGCTGAAAGCAGCAGTCCTGGCGGGGGGCGGCGAAATTGTGCCCCTCTCAGAAGCAGAAGCCTTGGTCTGGACCGATGGTTTCGACGTGCCAGGTTTAAGGCGTTGCTTGGCAGAGGGCCAAGGGATCCGCTGGGTGCAGTTGCCCTGGGCGGGCGTGGAGCCTTTTGCCCAAGCGGGGATCTTGCATCCCGCTTACGTGTGGACCTGCGGCAAGGGGGTGTACGCCCAGGCAGTGGCCGAGCATGCCCTGGCCCTCACCCTGGCCGGCCTACGGGATCTGAAGATCCGCGCTTTGGCCCAGACTTGGCAGCCGGGATCCGGCACCAGCCTCTGGGGCAAGCGGGTGGTGATCTTTGGGGCAGGGGGCATTGCCCAGGCCCTGATCCAGCTGCTGCAGCCCTTTCAGTGCGCCATCGATGTAGTGCGGCGCAGGGCGGATCCCTTGCCGGGAGCCGGCCGAGTGGTGACGCTGGCAGAGCGGCAGTCGGTGCTGGCGGGGGCGGATGTGGTGATCCTGGCCTTGGCCCTTACCCCCGAGACCGAGGGGATCATCGCCCGGCCAGAGCTGGAGCAGATGGGATCCGGCTGCTGGCTGGTCAATGTGGCGCGCGGCAAACACATCGTGACTCCCGACCTGGTGGCTGCTTTGCAAGAAGGAATCATCCGGGGCGCCGCCCTGGATGTTACAGACCCGGAGCCGCTGCCCCCTGGACATCCCCTCTGGAGCTTGCCCAATTGCCTAGTTACCCCCCACACAGCTGTTACCGATGCCATGATTGTCCCCGCTTTGTCTGAGCGGGTGCGGGAAAACGTGCGCCGCTTTCGGCTGGGGGAGCCTTTGTTGGGAGTGGTGGATCCAGTTCTGGGCTATTGAGCGGGGTTGCTTGAAGCTGCGGCTTTAGACGCGAGCGAGCTCCTGGACGCGGGCGGCGATGGCCTCGGCCATCTCCTGAGTGCCCACAGGCTCCCCTTGGGCCAGGTCATAGGTGACGTATTTGCCTTCGGCAATGACCGACTGCACTGCCGCTTCTACCCTCGCGGCGGCTTCCCGCTCGCCTAGGTAGCGCAGCATCATGGCCCCGGAGAGGATGAGGGCAGAGGGGTTGACCTTGTTCTGACCAGCATATTTGGGTGCTGAGCCGTGGATGGCCTCAAAGACAGCGATGCCATCGCCAATGTTGGCCCCCGGCGCCACCCCTAGCCCGCCAATCATGCCAGCGCACAGATCCGAGATGATGTCCCCGTAGAGGTTGGTGAGCACCAGCACATCGTAGAGCTGCGGCTTTTGCATCAGTTGCATGCACATGTTGTCCACGATGCGATCCTCAAACTCGATGTCGGGGTACTCCTGGGCCACCTCCCGCGCCACCTGCAAAAACAGCCCGTCGGTAAACTTCATGATGTTGGCTTTGTGAACGGCCGTTACCTTTTTGCGGCCATTTTGGCGGGCATATTCGAAAGCAAACTTGACGATGCGGCGGCTGCCAAACTCTGAGATGGGCTTGATGGCAATGGCCGATCCCTCGCGGATGAACTTGCCGGAAAGGCGCATCATCTCCTCTCGCGCCTGCACAGCTTCGGGGGTCCCCCTTTCAAACTCGATCCCGGCGTAGAGATCTTCAGTGTTTTCCCGCACCACCACTAGGTCGATGTTTTGAAAAGGGCTTTTGATGCCAGGGATAGATTTGGCCGGGCGCAGGTTGGCGTAGAGGTCTAGCTCTTTGCGGATGGCTACATTGACGGAGCGAAAGCCCGTGCCTACAGGGGTGCCAATGGGCCCTTTGATGGCCACTTTGGTTTCTCGGATGGACTCCAACACCTGCGGCGGCAAAGGCGTGCCGTATTTCTCAATCACCTCTACCCCTGCTTCCACCTGGATCCACTCCAGTTCCACCCCGGTGGCCTCCAAGACCGTGGTCATCGCCTTGGTTACTTCCGGGCCAATGCCATCGCCGGGAATCAACGTTACCCGATAGGCCACAAGTGCTTCTCCTTGGTTGACACCCCACAAGAGCCCCCTTGGCCGCAATCGGCCAGGGATCCCCTGAGCTTAAACGAAGCTTAAACGACTATAGAACAGATTGGGGCCGAGAATGTTGCCCCGCTAACCCTTAGCCTCCCAATCTGGACAGAACTAGAGGATCCGCAGCGGATCCACATCGAGGCTGACGCGGATCCCCTGGGGGATATGTCCAAGGGCGCTGCGCAAGTGGGCATCGATCTGGGCGCGATCCCAGGGCTGACCGGGAAGCTGTTTGAGCAGGATCTGCCAGCGGTAGCGGCCGGCAACCCGTTCCACTTGGGCTGGCCCTGGGCCTAGCACTTCAGCTGGGATCCCTTGCAGGCGTTCGCCCACGCGCTGGCAATAGCGCTCCAGTGCCTCCAAGCAGGTGCTGCTTAGGCGGATCAAGATCAGGGCTCGGTAGGGAGGGTAGCCCCCCTCTTGGCGTTGGCGCAGCTCGGCCTGGACAAAGCCCTCGTAGTCGTGGGCCAGCACCGCTTGCAAGATGGGGTGCTCTGGCAAATAGGTCTGGATAATGGCCTGGCCCGGCAGGGATCCCCGTCCTGCTCGGCCCGCCACTTGGGTGAGCAGTTGAAAGGTGCGTTCACCAGCGCGGTAGTCAGGCTGGTGCAATAGTCCGTCGGCAGCCACTACCCCCACCAGCGTCACCTGGGGAATATCCAGCCCCTTGGTGAGCATCTGGGTGCCCACCAGTACCTGAGCCTTGCCGCTGCGAAACTGCTCCAGCAAGTTGCGGTGGGATCCCTTGCGGCGGGTGGCATCGCTGTCGTAGCGCAGGATCCCTAGCTGCGGCCAGTGCTGCTGCAGCACCTCCACCACCTTCTGGGTGCCGGTACCAAAGTGCTTTAGGTAGGGCGAACCACAGGCAGGGCAGCGCTGGGGATGGGGTTGGCGGGCGCTGCAGTAGTGGCAGCGCAGCTCCTGCCTGCCCTCTAGGTGAACGGTAAGGGAGACGTCGCAGTGGGCGCAGGTGAGGACAAAGCCGCAACTGCGGCACAAAACAAAGGTGCTGTAGCCGCGGCGGGGGACAAAGAGGATGGCCTGTTCCCCCCTCTTCAAAGTCTCGTGCAAGGCTTGTTGCAGGCGACGGCTAAGAATGCTGCGGTTACCCGCCTGCAGCTCTTGGCGCATGTCCACCAGCTCCACCTGGGGCAGGGTGGCCGGGATCCCCGCCTGGGGAATGCGCTGGGGCAGGGCCAGACGAACCCAGCGCTGCGGATTCTGGAGGTGGGCGGCGTAGGTTTCCACTGCGGGTGTGGCGCTGCCCAAGACCAGGGGACAGTTGGCCAGCTCAGCCCGCCACTCCGCCACTTGTCGAGCGTGGTAACAGGGCTGGGGCTGATCCTGCTTGAAGCTGTCGTCGTGCTCCTCGTCCAAGACAATCAGGCCAAGATTGGCCAAGGGGGCAAACACCGCCGAGCGCGTGCCAATGACCACCTGGGGAACAGAGATCACCATCTGCCGCCAGAGGTCGTAGCGCTCCCCTGCCGAGAGGCCGCTGTGGTAGGTCCACACGCGGGATCCCAGCCGCGCCCGAAAGCGGTCCGTCAGTTGCGGAGTAAGGCCAATCTCCGGCACCAGCACCAAGGCCGACCGTCCCTGCTGCAGCACCTGGGCAATGACCTGCAGGTACACCTCCGTCTTGCCCGAGCCGGTGACCCCGTGCAGCAGAAAGCGTTGGTTTCGCCCCAGAGCTTGGCCAATGGCCGCCACTGCCTCGGCCTGGGCTGGCGTCAGAGGCTTGGGCCGATCTTGCTCCACAGGCCGGTCGGCCTCCCCCAGCCGCAGCAGGGGCCGCTCGTAGAGGTGCACCCGGCCTTTGCGGGCCAGGCTCTGCAACACCGACCGACTCACCCCCGCCAGACGCTCCCACTCGACTAGCAGCAGCTCCCCCCCTTTTTGCTTGAGGATCTGCAGCGCTTTCTGCTGGGGCAAGCTCAGCCCCTCCAGCGAGTCCTCCACCAAGGTGGCTGCCTGCTGGGTTTTTACCCTACCCCCCTGCTGCTCCTGCCAGAAACTTTCCACCCAACCCCGCCGCTGCAGCTCCCGCAGGGCCAGCTCGGCGCCGGGCACCTGCTGCTGGAGGTAGCGCCAAGACAGCTCCCCCCCTTTTTCCTGGAGCAGCCGCAGCAAAGCCTGGGCGGCCGGCGAACATTCCCCTTGGGGGGATCGAACCAGGCGGATCCGTCGCTGGGAGCGGCTAAGCAAGCCAGGGGGCAAGACCGTGCGCACCACCTGCGCCAGGGGGGTGAGATAGTAATCGGCTACTCGCTGCAGCAGGGGCCAGAACTCCTTGGGCAGGATCCCTTTGGCCACCACTGCCTCAATTGTCCGCACCGACTGGGGCTCTACCCCTGCCGGCAACTCGGCACGCCAGCCCAGGGCTACTGCCCCCGCTACCTGCTGGCCAAAGGGGACGCTGAGGAGGTCGCCGGCCTCTGGCTCCCATCCCTCCGGCACACGGTAGATGAAGCACCCCCCCAAACGAGGATGATCCACCCACACCTCCAACCAGCGGGGAGGAGCGGACTGCAAAACGGGATCCCTCACGGACGGGACAAAAACCGCGGCAGATCTACCGCCCGCTTCCCGGCCCGAGCCAGCAGGGGTCGCGGCTGAAGCGCGGGCTTGGCGGCTTGGAGGGAAGCAGGAGACTCCGCTCCCTTGGGTGTGTCAGCCCCTTTGGCAACCCCATCAACCCGAGCTGGGATCTCTAGACCCCTGCGCTCCAGGGCCGCCTTGAGGCTAAGCACATGCATCTGTTGCTGCTCGCACTTCTCTTTCAGGGATCGGTTCTCTTCTAAAAGAGCCTCTCGCTCTGCCTGCAAAGCCTTCACCTGCGCCTCCAAGGCTTCGGCTTGTTCCTGCAAATGGGCAATGGCCACCTGGGCAGAGCGCAGCTGCGATTGCTTGGCAGATTGCTCGGCAAGCTCATCCAAAGCCGCCTGAAGCTGCTGCTCCAACGCCTCGATGCGCTGCTGAGCTTGGGCGTACTGTTCCTGCCAGTGGGCAATTTCTGCCTGGGCTTGGGAGAGGGCTGCCTCCAATTCCTGTCGTTGTTCTTGCCAGCGCTGCTGCGCTTCCGCTTCCGTCTCCGCATAGCCCGCTAGCCGCGCCTCAAGGCGCTCCCGCTCTCCCTGCCAAGCTGCCTGCTGCTCGGTGTAGAGAGCCCGCAGTCTGCTCAGCTCTGCCTGCGTTTCCGCCAGTTGGGTGCGGGCTAAAGAAAGCTCGGCCTTGAAACGCTGTAACATCTCCACCCGTTTTTGAGCCAGGTCCTGGGCTTCTACCAGCGAGGCTTGGAGCTCCTGCTGACGGTGTTCCCACTGACGGCGCTCCTGGGCATGGGCCAACCGCAGCTGCTCAAGCTGCTCCTGCAGGGCCTCAATATCTTGGCGCTGCCGCTCGTTGAGTCGTTGTCGTGCTGCCAGCTGAGCTTCTTGCTCCGTGAGCAGAACCTTTTGCTCTGCCAAGGTTTGCTGGAGCTGGTGCAGGGCGCGCTCCCGCTCCTGCAGCTGAGTGCGCAGGGCTTGTACCTCAGCCTGCAGGTTTTCCTGAAGGGTGCGCCGCTCTTGCAGTTCCGCTTCAGCTTTGAGCAGCCGGGCCTCCAACTGCTGCTGCAGAGCCAAAGCCTGCTCTGACTTGGGATCCGGTTCCGAGACAGAGTCCTTGACCGAACGGCCAGCCTGTGCCTCGGGAAGGGTAGGGTCCAGCTTGCCTGAGGAGGGAACCTGCATAGGGAGAGGAAGCAGTGGAGGTAATGACGAGGCTTCTTGAAGTATAGGGAGATTTTCTAGGGGGTTCAAGCTAGCGAGCAGAGCTCCATGCCCTCCGGCCCCCAGCTAGGCAAAGCAGCTGCCCTAGCTTTCTGCTCCTCTCAACTCCCTCACTCCCCAGCCTAACTACTGTCATGGAGCTTAGCGGACTCGAACCGCTGACCCCTTCAATGCCATTGAAGTGCTCTACCAACTGAGCTAAAGCCCCAAGTCCCACTAGAAGCTAGAAGTGTGGACAACAGCCTTACTCCTAATTTTAAAAGAAGCGGCCTTGCTGACCAAAGGTACCAGCTACTTTTGACCTCTCTCCAGCTTTGGAAGATCTCTACCCCACGCCTGGCAAGGACTTTACGTAGTCCCCTAGTCCGCAGTGGGGGCCCTTAGCCGCCCGTACTTCTCCAGGCTCGAGCCCTGGCAATACCCTGCCGTAGGCTACCTGGGTGACAACTGCCAGTATACTACAACCCTCCCCCGTCTGCACTGCCCTTCCCCTCGCTCGCCTGCAGAGCAGTGGGGATGCAGTCGCTACAAAAGCCTGCTGGGTGATAGAACAAAGTCAGTGACAACGGGGGGGTTGTGACTCAGGAAAGCCAGTTGAACCGCATTTTGGCGGCTGCTTTGCTGGTGGTTTGCCTAATTGCGGCCCTTGTCGGCAGTAGACGCCCTGCAGCCGAGTTGGCTCGAGGGGGAGCTCCTCAAGGGGCAAGTCGCATCGAGGTGGTCGCTCTCGAGGGTCCTATCGGCGGCTTGCGCCGCTCAAGCTTGGTGGGCTTGCCCACCTCCCCTTTGGAGCAGTTGCGGGAAGCGGTTGACGATAGCGCTGTCAAAGCCGTCCTGCTGCGCATCAACAGCCCAGGCGGGGCCGTGGGATCCAGCCAGGAACTCTACCGTGCCGTTACCGCCCTGCGCGAAGCCGGCAAGCCTGTGGTGGCCGTCTTGGAGGACATTGCCACCAGTGGCGGTTACTACGTGGCCAGTGCTGCCGACAAAATCTACGCCAACCCCGGCACCCTGACTGGCAGCCTAGGGGTACTCATCAGAGGCCTTAACTTTAGCAAGCTGCTCGACACTTACGGCATAGAGCCGCAGACCTTCAAAACCGGCGAGTACAAGGACATGCTCTCCCCCTTTCGCCCTGCCACTCCCCAAGAGCGGCGCCTGCTGCAAGAGCTGGTGGAGAATACCCTCGACCAGTTTATTCGCGATGTGGCCCGCGGGCGCCAGCACTTGCCGGAAAAAGGGGCGGAAGAGGTGCTGGATGCGGAGATGATTGCGCGGCGGCAGAGTTTGGATGAGGTGCGACTGCGCCAGTTGGCCGATGGGCGCCTCTTCACCGGAGCGCAGGCGGTGGAGCTGGGCCTAGTGGACGCCTTGGGGGGGTATACCGAAGCCGTGGAGGATCTGCGGCGGATGACCGGGGATCCCTCTCTGTCGCCGGCAACCAGAGACCCGTTCCAACGCGCCCTGCGGCGGCTATTGAGCCAAGGGCTGCCTCCAGCAGGGCAAAGCTTCTGGCTGGGTCAACTGCTGGGAGACGAGGAGGCTGGCGGGATCCCAGAGCTGCCGCTGTTGTGGATGGCGCCGGCCTGGACTTTGCGCTAAATCTAACCTTGGCCGGGTGTGAGGGTGAGTTGTGGATCAAGAAGTGTCCACGTTGGACGACGCTTCTACTTTGACTGCGGTTGCGGTGCCGGGAGCAAGGACAGACTCCTGGACGGCGTTTAACCCGGAGCTAGAGCTGCTAACCAGCCGCGCGTGGGTGGAAATTGACGCAGCCCAGTTGCGAGAAAACCTAAGGCTGTTGCAAGCCCGCCTAGGCCCAAACGTCGAGATCTGGGCGGTGGTCAAGGCCAATGCCTACGGCCATGGAGCTCAGCTAGTGGCTCCTCTGCTGGTGGCTGCAGGGGCCAAGGGGCTATGCGTGGCCACGCTGGCCGAAGGGATCGAGCTGCGCCAGACAGGCCTACAGGCGCCGATCCTGATCCTGGGCGCTTTGAATACCTGGGCGGAGCTCCAGCAGGCCATGGCAGCGCGGCTGGAGATTAGCCTTACCCGCGCCGAGCAAATCCCCCTGCTGCGCCAGGTGGCCTCCTGGGCCGGGCGGCCCGTTCCAGTCCACGTTAATGTCGATACCGGCATGACCCGCCTGGGGATCCCTTGGCAGGAGGCTGCCGCCGTCTGGAGGCAGATCTGCCGGATCCCTGAGCTAGAGATCTGTAGCCTATTCTCCCACTTTGCAACCGCAGACGAGCCCAACTCGCCGGCAATGGCCCAGCAAGAGGCCCGTTTTGCCCAGTTGGTAGAGCAGATCCGCCAGGCCGGGGATCCCTTGCCGCCGTTGCATCTGGATAACTCCGCCGCCGCCCTCACCTGCCTTCACTACTCCCGCGTGCGGCTGGGGCTAGTCCTCTACGGCTTGTCTCCTGCTCCTCACCTGCAGGTGCCTGGGCTTAGACCCATCCTGCGCCTTAAAGCGCGGCTGACCCACATTCAAACGGTGCCTGCCCACACGGGTGTCAGCTACGGCCATCGCTACATCACCCGCCGTCCCAGCCGCATTGCCACTCTGGCCATTGGCTATGCCGATGGGATCCCAAGGCGGCTTTCCGGCTGGCTGCGAGGGTGGGTGCGTGGCGGCCTGATCCAGCAGGTGGGCACCATCACCATGGATCAGTGCATGTGGGACGTTACCGAGAGGCCGGATATCCAGGTGGGAGACGTGGTGGAGCTGTTGGGCCCCCATCTGGGAAGCATGGGCTTATCGATCCAAAACTGGGCCGATCAGTTGGGCACTATCCCCTACGAGTTGCTTTGCGGGCTTTCTGCTCGCCTGCCAAGGGTGCTAGTCAACGCCTGAGCCTGCCACTGGCGCAAGCTCCCACCAGTTAGAGAATTCCCGTCCCCTGGGGCTTTTTCCTGAGCTTGCTTCTTTTCCTCTGGCTTGAAGAACTCACGCCCCTTGCTCGAAAGGCCAGAAGAAAGCCGCTGCTCCTTGTAATCTGCCTCAATTTGTGAGACAATCAGAAAACTGTGCTTTTGCTTGCACGGCTCTTGTCGTCTATCTGGCCAATTAGGGGATAGTATGGTACACACGCTATCTGGCCAATTAGGGGATAGGTCTCTGGCTCTAATCGGGATCCACTGCATCCTAGAGCTGTACGACTGCCCGGCCCACCTCTTGGATGATGTCTCCCTGGTGCAGCAAGCCTTGCGGGAGGCGGCAAGACGCTCCAACTCCACCCTTTTGGGTGAGCTTTACCATCCCTTTGAGCCGCAGGGAATCACGGCGCTGGCCCTCTTAGGAGAATCCCACATCTCCATCCACACCTGGCCTGAAGTGGGTTATGCAGCGGTGGATGTGTTTACCTGCGGGCGCCATACGCGGCCTGAAGCAGCCTGTGAATATTTGATTGAGGTCTTTCAAGCGCGACGGCATTCGCTGCGCAAGCTGCCTCGCCGAACCACGGAGCCGGCGTCCCTTGAGGAAGTGACGCCCTTGCCTGAGGCAGTTAGTTGTGAAACAGCTAGACGAAGGCGCTGAGATTGCACCACCTTTGCCAAGCTACCCATGAACCTGCCAAGGAACTTCTTCTGGGCCCAGGAGTACTTTACCCCCTGGAGCTACACTGCCTTTGCTATTACACGCATCCTGGCCTACCGAAAGACCCCCTTTCAGGAAATGCTGATTGCTGAGATGGGGGCCTATGGCAAGGGCTTGATGCTGGATGGGCATTGGCAGTCCACCACGCTGGACGAGTTCCTTTACCATGAGGCGCTCGTCCATCCCGCCCTTCTCCAAGTTGTCCAGGGGGGTGGGATCCCTCGGCGCGTGCTTGTACTGGGGGGAGCGGAAGGGGCAACGCTGCGGGAGGTGCTGCGCTGGCGCTCGGTGGAGCAGGCGGTGATGGTGGACATCGACGGAGAGGTGGTGGAGGCCTGTCGGGAACACTTGCCAGAAATGCACCAGGGGGCCTTTGAGGACCCGCGGGCACAGGTAGTGATTGCCGACGCTTTCGACTTCCTCCAGCAGACAGAGCCGGTTTGGGATGTCATCCTCTCCGATCTTTCGGATCCCGTGGAAGCTGGCCCTGCCGCCCGCCTCTTTACCCAGGAGTTTTTCTGCCAGATCCGCTCCAAGTTGCAGCCCGGTGGAGCTTTTGCCCTCCAGGCTGGGCCGACAAGCCCCTTGGAGTTGGAGCAGCACACCCGCATCGTTCACACCCTCAAAACCGTGTTTGCTGCTGTGCAGCCCTACGCCATCTACGCCACCACCTACGGCGGGCCTCTTGGATTTGCCCTAGCAGCTCAGGCTCCTATCCCCTCCAGGCCGGAGCCGGAACAGATCGACCAGCTTCTGGCTCAGCACTTGGATCCCAGTCGAGGGGAACTGCGCTTCCTCGATGGCACTGCCCTCCTGGGCCTTTACCAGGTTCCTGTCTATGTGCGCCGCGCCATTGCCGCTGAGACCACCGTCTACACCCTAGACAACCCTCCTCAGGTCGACTAAGTCGCTGGTAAAAATGGGCTCCTGAGGTATTTGTCTTTGGTGCCATAACTTGGTAGATTCGTGAACAGGCGAATTCCGCTTCCCCAATGAGAGTTTTAGTTATTGGTGGTGACGGATACTGTGGCTGGGCAACGGCCCTGTACCTATCCAACAGGGGCTACGAGGTGGCCATCCTCGACTCGTATATCCGCCGGCTTTGGGATCTGCAACTGGGAGTTTCTAGTCTGACACCCATTGCCCAGCTTGAGCAGCGGGTGGATCGCTGGAAGGGGCTGACTGGCAAGGATATTCCCATCTTTGTTTGCGATGTTACTAACTACCAAGCCCTAATTTCCTGCATGCGCCGCTTTGAGCCAGAGGCTATTGTGCACTTTGGCGAGCAGCGCTCTGCTCCCTTCTCGATGATTAGCCGCGAACATGCGGTGATGACCCAGGTCAACAATGTGGTGGGCACCCTCAACATCCTCTATGCCATCAAGGAGGAATTTCCCGACTGCCACCTGGTGAAGCTGGGCACCATGGGTGAGTACGGCACTCCCAACATTGACATCGAGGAGGGATACATCACCATCGAGCACAACGGCCGCAAGGATACCCTGCCCTATCCCAAGCAGCCGGGATCCATGTACCACCTCTCCAAGGTCCATGACAGCCACAACATTCACTTTGCCTGCCGCGTCTGGGGCCTGCGGGCTACCGACCTGAACCAAGGGGTGGTGTATGGCGTGCTCACGGAAGAAACAGGCATGGACGAGGTCCTGATCAACCGCCTCGACTACGATGGCGTGTTTGGCACGGCCCTCAACCGCTTCTGTGTTCAGGCAGCAGTCGGCCATCCGCTAACAGTCTACGGCAAAGGAGGCCAGACGCGCGGCTTCTTGGATATTCGCGACACCGTGCGTTGTGTGGAGCTGGCCATCGCCAATCCTCCTGAGCCAGGCCAGTTCCGGGTGATGAACCAGTTCACTGAACAATTTAGTGTGGAGCAGCTAGCAGTGATGGTGCAAAAGGCTGCGGCTGCCATGGGCTTGAAGGTGGAAATCCAACACCTGGAGAACCCCCGCGTTGAGCTGGAAGAGCACTACTACAACGCCAAGAACACCAAGCTTCTAGATCTGGGCCTTCAGCCTCACTACCTGTCGGATTCGCTGCTGGATTCGCTGCTCAACTTCGCCCTCAAGTACAAGGACCGGGTGGACGTGCGGCAGATTCTACCTAAGGTGAAATGGAGAGGCTAGCCTTCTAGACAGGCCTGGGCTACACTTAGCCAGCCGCGGGCCAAGTTTTCCAGGTTATACCCCCCTTCTAGGCCAAAGACAGCCTTAGAGGTTACCTCTTTCAAGCAAAGACGGGTCATGCGACCAAAGTCTTCCGGCTCTAGCAGCATATCGGCCAAGGGATCCCCTTTGGCACAGTCGAAGCCGGCACTCACCAGCAGCAAATCGGGCTGAAAGGCTTTTAGGAAAGGCAGAACCTTCTCCTGCAAAGCTTTTTCGTAAGCCGACCAGTCGGATCCTGCAGGCAGAGGTACGTTGCAGAGGTTGCCGTGGATCCCGGTTTCCTCGGCCAGTCCTGTGCCGGGGTAGAGAGGAAACTGGTGGATGGAGGCATAGGCCAGTTGGGGATGGCGCTCCACCACCGCCTGGGTGCCGTTGCCGTGGTGTACGTCCCAATCAAAAATGGCTACCTGCCTGACTCCTGACTGCTCTAGTGCCCACAGGGCGGCGATGGCGGCGTTACTGAAGAGGCAAAACCCCATTGCCCGCTCCGGCTCAGCGTGATGCCCAGGCGGACGACACAGCACCAAAGCTGGCTGTCCTGTGGCCAAAGCCGAGGCCGCTGCAGCAATCCAGCCGCCCACTGCCCGCCGCGCTGCTTCAAAGCTGCCTGGAGAGACAACTGTATCGGCATCAAGGTAACCCCCACCTGCTGCCGCCAGCTCGGCCACCTGTTGGATATGCCTAGGCGAGTGGACCCGCTCCAGCTCCCCCAGCTCAGCCAAGGGGGGATCCCGCCACTCCAGTTGGTTGGCAAAAGGGGCCTTGCGCAGGGCTTTGGAAATAGCTTGCAGGCGGGCCGGGCGTTCCGGATGAAAGGGACCCGTATTGTGGCTAAGAAAAGTTTCAGAATAGTAAACGGGCAGCATTTAAGGCAGCGCCTTCGCAGTGTAGCTAACCCTCCTTCTACCCGTAGAACACCTCCGACATCGCTGCTCCCACGTAGGGATCTTCAAAAGAGTCCTGTTGCAGCTTCTGCTTGACCACATCCCGCACCACCGAGCGGAGCAACTCCAGTTCTGAGGGGCTAAGCTGGTCGCGGCTAGGGCATTCATCGGCAGCCAGCAACCTATAAGCAGGGGGAACCCGGTTGAGAATCTGCTGCAGCAGGGATTCCCGCTCCTTGGCGTCATGAAACACTTGCTGGTGGGGGTGCTCGGTGCAGAGTAAAGTTTCCAGTTCTGCCAATGCCAGGTACTCGATGATATTCACCAACATTTTTTCCATCAGAACTTCCCTCCTAAGAATCTCGGCCGCTTTTAAACAAGCATTAAACAAAGGGCGCTAGCTCCTACTTCTCCTCTGCTCTTGCCACTGGACTTTCCTCTAAAGGCTTGACATTCAAGCCAAAGTAGATCAACTCCCTCACTAGCAGGAAGCTGTCGTCAATTATTAACCTTGTGCTCCTGCTGGCATTACCGCCAGCGGGAAATTATCGGCGTTTTGGAAAGTGCAGAGTGGGAACTTTAACAAAGACTATAGAAACTCTTCTGCACCTGGAAACAAGGGTCTTACTACTCCTCGGCGTTTATGCTAGCACGCAACTATGTAAGAAACTGTGGAACTATTAAAAACTTCACGTGCTTCACATATTTCTTGACAGCCGACTGGGGAAAACCGGCAAAGCCCCAGTCTGAAAGGTCGACCCGCAGAGCTAGGGATCTAGCCGGCTAAAGGCAACTCAACCCGTTCGGCTTGGATCCAAAAAGACTCCAGGTCGTAGTACTCCCTTTCGTTTTGCATCATCACGTGGACGATGAGATCGGCGTAGTCAATGAGGATCCACGAGCCTGAGTCTTGACCTTCAATGCGCTGCGGTGTCCGTTGCCACTCCTCCCAAAGCCTTTCCTCAATTGCCTGGGCAATGGCGCGCACTTGCGTCAGCGAGTAGCCACTGACTAGAAGAAAGTAGTCTGCCAGTGTGGAAACCCGAGATACATCCAGCAGGACAATGTCGCCACCTTTTTTTTCTTCCGCTGCGCGAGCTGCACTCAGCGCCATGCGATAGACGGGATCCCTGGCACGGGCAGGCATGAGCTGTAGCAACTAAGACCCTCCTGAAACGACGGAAAGAACTGGAGACGCAGACCTCTGGAAATCCTTTTGATCCAAAGGATGGAGCAGGAAATAATTGCGAGTCATGAGGGTGCGTGGATGAACCACCTGATTCCGGTTTAGCAAAAATCTCAGGCTTAGATCGCAAACCCCCACCACAGCTTTAGATAAATCTACAAAAGCCAGGCGCCGCAACTGCTCCAGCTCTGGGCTGCTGCCGCGGTTGGGTTCCAGAGCATCGGCTACAAAAACCACACAACTAAGCGGACCCATGCCGGGCTGGCCTAGGGTGTGGTTGGCGATGGCCGCCAAGATCTCCGCATCCTGCACCTGAAACTGTTCCCGCGCCAACAGGGAGCCCACCTCGGCGTGGAGGATGTGGGGCTCAGCCCGTTCAATCTCGTCTAGCTCCCGCTCCCGAGCTACCCGCTGCAACAGTTGCTCCGCCGGGAAAGACTTAGCTAAGTCGTGCATCAGACCTGCCCAAGCGGCTTTCTCCTCATCCAATCCGTAGTGAGCCGCCAGTTGCCGGGCCATTGCCTCGACTCCCAAGATGTGGCGCAGGCGGGGAGGAGGCACCCGCTCCTGCAGCCAGGCCAACACCTCCTCGCGCCGCAAGGCTAGGTTAGTCATTTTGCAACTTCAACACTGCCATAAACGCCTCTTGGGGCACATCCACTGTTCCCAGTGCCTTCATGCGCTTTTTCCCTTCTTTTTGCTTTTCCAGCAGCTTGCGCTTGCGAGTTACGTCTCCCCCGTAGCACTTGGCCAAAACATTTTTGCGCAGCGCAGGGATAGTTTCGCGGGCAATGACGCGCGAGCCAATCGCCGCTTGGATGGGCACCTCAAACTGGTGGCGTGGGATCAGCTCGCGCAACTTAGCCACTAGAGACCGGCCCACCTGAAAGGCTTTGTCCCGATGCACAATCGTGGAGAGAGCGTCCACCGGCTCGCCATTGATGAGGATATCCAGGCGCACCAGATCGTCAGCCCGATAGCCCACCATTTGGTAGTCCATGCTGGCGTAGCCGCGGGTGCGAGATTTCAACTGGTCAAAAAAGTCAGTGATCACTTCCGCCAGAGGCAATTCGTACACCAGCGTCGTGCGGCCCTGAGCCAGATACCTCATATCCTTAAAGATGCCGCGCTTAGTCTCGCACAGCTCCATCACCGCGCCAACGAATTCCTCCGGCAAAATCATCTCCACGCGGACAATGGGCTCCTCAATGCTAAGGCGCTCGTTGGGAGGAGGCAGCTTGCTGGGGTTATCAACCCGGAGCACCGAGCCATTGTTGAGGGTAACTTGATAAACCACCGTTGGGGCTGTAATCACCAGGTCCAGGTCGTACTCCCGCTCTAGCCGCTCCTGAACCACCTCCATATGGAGGAGGCCCAAGAAACCACAGCGGAAGCCAAAGCCCATGGCAGGGGAGACTTCCGGCTCAAAGTGGAGAGCGGCATCGTTGAGCTTCAGCTTTTCCAAGGCCTCTTTGAGTTCGGCGTACTGATCCGAGTTGCTGGGAAAAAGTCCACAGAACACCATTGGCTTGGCTTCTTTGTAGCCGGGCAGAGGCTCAGGAGCCCTGCGATGAACGAGGGTGATGGTGTCCCCCACGCGGGCGTGCTCAACGCTTTTAATGGCAGCGGCAATGTAGCCCACTTCCCCGGCGTGGAGAGACTCAACCGGCTCTTGGTGGGGGCGCATCACTCCCAGCTCAGTAACCTCGTACTCCCGGCCAGAGGCCATGAAGCAAATCTTGTCCCCCCTTTTCACCTCCCCATCCACAATGCGCACATAGACAATCACACCCCGGTAGGGATCGTAGTAGCTATCGAAGATCAAAGCCCGCAAGGGATCCGCTACCGTATCCTGCGGTGGCGGTACCCGCTGCACAATAGCCTCGAGAATCTCTGAGATACCGAGGCCCACTTTGGCAGAGGCTAGGATCGCCCCGCTGCAGTCAAGGCCAATCACCTGCTCGATCTCGGCAATGACTCGCTCGGGGTCGGCGCTAGGCAAGTCAATTTTGTTAATGACGGGGATAATTTCCAGGTTGTTCTCCAAAGCCAGGTAAACATTGGCCAGGGTTTGGGCTTCCACACCTTGAGAAGCATCCACCACCAACAGCGCCCCTTCACAGGCAGCCAGCGAGCGGGAGACCTCGTAGGAAAAATCCACATGCCCTGGCGTATCGATGAGGTTGAGGACATAGTCCTGGCCGTCTTGGGCACGGTAGTTCATGCGGGCCGCCTGTAGCTTGATGGTGATGCCCCGCTCCCGCTCCAGTTCCATGCTGTCTAGAAGCTGCGGCTTCATCTCGCGGGCTGAGACGGTGCCGGTTGCCTCCAGCAGCCGGTCGGCAAGGGTAGACTTGCCGTGATCAATGTGGGCAATGATGGAAAAGTTGCGAATGCGGGAGACGGGGACGTCAGTCATAGAAACCAAGTCAGGGCAAAGATTTTTTACAATGCTAGCTTGTTTGTCCCTCTAGCTAAGCCAAGCTTATTCAGCGGTTGACCACCGTGGCCCGCACTCCTGGCGCAAGCAGGGCTTAGCCACCTGGGTGGGGGTGAAGGCTAGCTGACAAACCAGGGTTAAGGTTTGTTGCATAGTAGGTAGTAGGGTGCCCCTTCGCGCTACTTGGAGGCAGCCCTCTTTGCGCAAGGCTTGGGGTAGCGGGCCGTAATGACTCCCCTAGAAGAAGCGGCGGAAGCGGCGGCTAGGCTGCTGGTGTTTCGGGACATCTGCGCCCATCCCCTGGCCCTAGCCTGGCAGGAGCTCATTCAGCAGTTGATGAGCGGGGATCCCTTGCCCTGCTGGAGAGCCTATGGGCGTTGGTTTGAGCTTCTGGCCCAGCAGGGCTTGAGTTGGCGGGAGTGGCTGATCCGGGAGATCCGCTGGGCCGATAACCCTTTCTCGCGGGCGGCGCTGCAACCGCAAGGGATCCCAGCACCCCTTCTGCAAGCGGCCCGCCACGATCTCCGTTGCCTGCAGCTCATAGCCAATAGCCAGGAGACGATCGCCGAGCAAATGCAGGCGCTGGGCCTAGGGATCTCCTGGCCAGATGAAAACAGCAGCAGCTCTAGCTGGGATCCTCGCCCCTTGGCCGATTGGGGCCAGAGCCTGGAGGCCTTGATTGCCCACTACCGCCAAGCAGGGGCAGGGCTCTGTGGCCGCTATTGGGCCTTTCGCTGGGGGCCAGCAGGGCTAGAAGGGATCCCTGCTCCCGACTTGCCCGAATGGGAAGAGATTTACGGCTACGAACAGCAGAAACAGCAGCTGGCCGCCAACACCGAAGCGCTGCTGCGGGGGGATCCGGCTTTGCATGTGTTGCTCTACGGAGCGCGGGGCACCGGCAAGTCTTCGCTGGTGAAGGCGTTGTTGCGCCGCTACGGCCCGCAGGGACTGCGCCTACTGGAGCTAAGACCCAGAGACTTGATGCAGTTGCCGGAGATCTTGGCGGAGCTGCGACAGCAGGCGCTGCCCTTTGTCCTATTTGTAGACGACCTCTCCTTTGAGGCGGACGAAACGGAGTTTAAGCAGCTCAAGGTGCTCCTAGAGGGAGATCTCGTCCCACCGCCGCCCAATGTGCGCCTCTATGCCACCAGCAACCGCCGCCACCTTATCCGCGAGTTTTTTGGCGATCGTCCCAACCCCCAAGATCAAGAGATCCACGCCTGGGATACGGTGCAGGAAAAGCTGTCGCTGCGGGATCGCTTTGGCCTTACCCTTACCTTTGCCCCTTTTAGCCAAGCCGACTATCTGGCTACGGTGGAACACTTGGCGCAGCGGCTGGGCCTCTCTCAGCCTTTAGATACCTTGCGCCGCCAAGCGCTGATCTGGGCTCAGCAGCAGAACGGCTTCTCCGGTCGCACCGCCCGCCAGTTTTTGCAGGCCCTGCAGGCCGGCCTGGTGGAAGTTGGATAGCCCCAAGCCGGTGGATTTTTTCCGTTGCCGCGATGGCAAACTGCCCTGCAAGGAAGATCCGGGCTACAGCAGCCACTCGCAGGCCCGCTCTCCCACCCCTTGCAAATTCAGAGGAATGGCCACCGCCTTGCCTATGCGAGGTTTCTGGCGGGTAGCCTCAATTTCTCGCCGCACCGTTTCCCACACACCCCAAGCCTGCAGATGGGCCATCACCGACTCCAGGCGAGCCAGATACTCGGCTTCCGTCAAGGGGAAAGAGGGCTGCTCTAGGTAGCGCCACATCACCAACAACACCACCCTACCCCCCAAGCGGCGCAGCTGCACGTCGTAGGAGCAGCCCCACTTCTCCCGCAGCAAAGCTTGCAACTCGGATCCCCTCATAGGTTGGCTTGGATGCATCGGCCTCCCCCTCGAGCTGCTCCTAGCTTTGCATTTCTTAATGAAATTGGCTAGGGGGCTCGGTTAGGATGGTGTCGTTTGTCAACGAACGTTAAAACTTCTCAGGCTTTCCTGACCATTATGACCGAAGCGATGAGCAACTTTGAGGCGCCCCCCATGAGCCGGCGGGTTCTCTTGAACGCCCTTCTCAGCGGCTCGGTGGGGGTGGTGGTCGTGGGTGCCCTCTACCCGGTGGTGAAGTATTTCATTCCTCCCTCTGCCGGTGGGACAGGGGAGGGAGTGATTGCCCAAGATGCCCTCGGCAGGCCAATTCGCGTCAGCGAGCTGCTAGCTACCCACGCGGCTACGGACCGCGTTCTGGCCCAGGGCTTGAAAGGGGATCCCACCTACATCGTGATCGACAATGGAGCGGTGGCTAACTACGGCCTCAACGCCGTCTGCACCCACCTCGGCTGCGTGGTGCCCTGGAATGCAGGAGAAAACCTCTTCAAGTGCCCCTGTCACGGATCCCAATATGCAGCCAATGGCAAGGTGATTCGGGGACCGGCTCCCCGCTCGCTAGAGCTAGTCAGCGCCACGGTGGACGGCGACAACATTCGCTTTAGCCCTTGGCAGGGCCCCGATTTCCGCGAGGCCTAAACGCGCCATTGCAGGGCTGGCGGTGGCGAGAGGAAAGCCTGAAGAGGGCACGGCGTTGGTCTTAGCCAGAGCGTCCACAGGCTCTCGAGGAGAGGGCGCAAAAAGCTTTTGCAGAGCTTTTGCAGATTGGAATTGCAATTTTGAGTTGAGCTTATGAAGCGAATTTTTTTCTTGGCCTTGTGTGCGCTGCTGCTAATGGTCGTAGCATCTCCGCCAGCAGCAGCCTACCCCTACTATGCCCAGATGGCCTACGATAACCCCCGCGAGGCAACGGGGAAAATTGTCTGCGCCAACTGCCACCTGAACGCCATGCCTGTCCGGGCTGAAGTGCCGCAGGCGGTTACCCCCGGTCAGGTGTTCACCATTAAAGTTGGGATTCCCTACGACCTAAGCAAGCAGCAGGTGCTAGCAGATGGCAGCAAGGGCGGCTTGAATGTTGGCGCGGTGGTGATCTTGCCAGAGGGCTTCCGCCTGGCCACTGAGGAGGAAATGACCGAAAAGCAGCGGCAGGAGACCGCTGAGACCTACATCACTCCCTACAGTGACCAGAAGCCCAACATCCTCCTGGTGGGGCCGTTGCCCGGTGAGCAGCACCAGGAAATCGTCTTCCCGGTGGTAGCCCCTGACCCGAAAGAGGATCCCTCAGTGGCTTTCATGAAATATCGGGTTTACATTGGCGCCAACCGGGGCCGTGGCCAGATCAACCCCGATGGCAGCCTCAGCAACAACAACGTCTTCCGCGCTCCCGCCACCGGCCGCCTGACCAGCATCGCCACTATCGAGTCGGATCTTAGCGACCTGCCGGCAGAGCTGGCCGCCCTGGTGCCACCCGAATACGAGTTGCCGGGCACGCGAGTGCTCAGCTTCGAAACTGAGAACGGTATCCAGCATCTGGTGGTGCCGCCGGGGCCGGAGTTGGTGGTTAACATTGGCGACAGCGTCAAAGAAGGGGATCCGGTTACCAACAACCCCAACGTGGGCGGCTTTGGCCAAGTGGAGCGGGATCTGGTGCTGCAGAGCCCGGATCGGGTGAAGTGGATGGTGGCCTTCCTGGCGGCAGTGGCTATCACTCAGCTCCTCTTGGTACTCAAGAAAAAGCAAGTGGAACTTATTCAGGCGGCAGAACTTTTGGGCTAGCCCCACCCTTCCCATCATTCCCAGCACCCCGGAACCAGCCGGGGTGTTTTTTCTAAGGAATCCTCAGCTCTCCCACCATCACCAGCACTGCCTGCCCGGCAATCTCCACCCGAGCGCCGAGATAGCGACACCAGAGCTCACCCCCCCGCCTCGAGAGCTGCCGCACCCTGAGCTCAGTTCGACCCAGCCGCTCCGACCAATAGGGCGCCAACAGACACTGGGCAGAGCCGGTTACGGGATCCTCCGAGATCCCCAAGCGGGGGGCGAAAACGCGGCAAACAAAATCCGCTCCCTCCTCCAAATCTGCTCCGGCAGCGGTGACGATTAACCCGGAGACAGAGAGCGCCTCCACCTGAGCCCAATTCGGCTGGACTTGCCGCACCTGCTGCGCCGAAGCCAGCACCGCTACCCCCATGCTGCCGCGGTACAACTCTAGAGGAGGGATCCCCAAGGCCGCCGCCACCTGTTCTTGCGCTTCCAGCCAAGGTTGGGGAGTCTGGGAGGGGAAATCCATCGCTAGCCGCTTTCCTTGCTGCCGCACCAACACCTGGCCACTGCGGGTGGAGAAGGCCACCTCCTGAGCTTCTGGGTGAACTTCGCTCAAGAGCACATGGGCAGCAGCTAGGGTGGCGTGCCCACAGAGATCCACTTCCGTTGTGGGGGTAAACCAGCGCAGGCTGTAGTGGGGGAGGCCATCCCAGGATCCCTGGGGCAGCAAAAAAGCTGTTTCCGACAGATTGTTCTCTGCCGCAATTGCCTGCAACAGCTCCTGCGGCAGCTCCTGGGACAGCAAGCAAACCGCTGCCGGATTGCCCCTAAAGGGCACTGCCGTAAAGGCATCCACCTGAAACAAGGGAATTCGCACCGCCTCTCCTCCCCCAAAAGGCGCAGAGGAAGTCGGGAGATCCACACCCAACCGCCTCGTCTGTCGTTGCAGCTATTGTCAGGCTGCAGAGCTGGCTGATAAACTAGCACTCGGAAGCCGAGAGTGCTAAAGCCTCAACGGATGCAAGTTTAGTTGACTCCTCAATCACCCTTTGACTTCCTGCCATAGGCATCACGGAGGACACTTAGTATGGCTGCAGTAACGCTGAACGTCTCTACGCTGAAACCGCTGGGCGACCGTGTGCTGGTGAAAGTTGCCCAGCAGGATGAGAAAACCGCAGGCGGGATCTTTTTGCCTGACACTGCCAAAGAGAAACCCCAAGTAGGGGAAGTGGTTGCGGTCGGTCCTGGCAAGCGCAATGACGATGGCAAGGTTATTCCAATAGAGCTGAAAGTAGGCGACAGAGTGCTCTACTCCAAGTACGCCGGCACGGAGGTGAAGCTGGGTACCGAGGAGTATGTGCTGCTAGCTGAGCGGGACATCCTCGCCATTGTTCAGTAGTTCTAGCAAGAGGCGGCAAGTGCTGTAAAAGAGATCAACTGCTGCTAGCTTCTAGCTTATCCTTCGTTGGCTGACCGTTGGAGGTTGACTATGGCTAAGTCGATTATTTTCAGCGAAGAAGCCCGTCGCGCTCTTGAACACGGCATGGACATTTTGGCAGAGGCCGTAGCCGTTACCCTTGGCCCCAAAGGGCGCAACGTGGTGCTGGAGAAAAAATTTGGCGCACCCCAGATTGTTAACGATGGGGTAACCATTGCCAAAGAAATTGAGCTGGAAGACCACATTGAAAACACGGGAGTTTCTCTCATCCGTCAAGCTGCCTCTAAGACCAATGACATCGCTGGCGACGGCACCACTACAGCTACGGTCTTGGCCCACGCCATGGTGAAAGAAGGGCTCAAGAACGTGGCTGCTGGCGCCAACCCCATCGCCCTCAAGCGCGGCATTGACAAGGCAGTGAAGTTCCTAGTGGACAAAATTGCCGAACACGCCCGCCCAGTAGAAGACTCCAAAGCCATTGCCCAGGTGGCGGCCATTTCTGCTGGCAACGATGAGGAAGTGGGCCGCATGATTGCCGAGGCCATGGAAAAAGTGGGCCGCGAGGGGGTGATCTCCCTAGAAGAAGGCAAGTCCATGACCACCGAGCTGGAAGTGACGGAGGGGATGCGCTTTGACAAAGGCTACATCTCCCCCTACTTCGTCACTGACACGGAGCGGATGGAGGCGGTTCTGGAGAACCCCTACGTCCTAATCACCGACAAGAAGATTACCCTGGTGCAAGACCTGGTGCCGGTTCTGGAGCAAGTGGCCCGCGCTGGTCGTCCGCTGCTGATCATTGCCGAAGACATTGAGAAGGAAGCCCTGGCCACCTTGGTAGTGAACAAGCTGCGGGGCGTGCTGAGCGTGGTGGCGGTGAAAGCGCCTGGCTTTGGGGATCGCCGCAAAGCCATGCTGGAGGACATCGCCATCCTCACCGGCGGCGAAGTGATTAGCGAGGAGCGCGGCCTGAAGCTGGAGAACGCGCGTCTTGAGTCCTTTGGCTCGGCTCGCCGCGTCACGGTAACCAAGGACCACACCACCATCGTGGCGGAGGGCAACGAAGCGGCGGTGAAAGCCCGTTGCGAGCAAATCCGTCGCCAAATTGAAGAGACTGACTCCACCTACGACAAAGAAAAACTGCAAGAGCGCTTGGCCAAGCTAGCTGGCGGTGTGGCGGTGATTAAAGTGGGCGCGGCCACCGAAACGGAAATGAAGGATCGCAAGCTGCGCCTGGAAGATGCCATCAACGCCACCAAGGCGGCAGTAGAAGAGGGGATCGTCCCCGGCGGCGGCACCACCTTGGCCCACCTGATTCCGGTGGTTACGGAGTGGGCGCAGGCCAACCTGTCTGGCGATGAGCTGGTGGGGGCTATGCTGGTGGCCCGTGCTCTGGGCGCTCCGCTGCGCCGCATTGCCGAGAACGCCGGCCAGAACGGCTCGATTGTGCTGGAGCGGGTGAAAGAGAAGCCCTTCACGGTGGGTTACGATGCCCAGAACGACGCCTATGTGGATATGTTCGAAGCGGGTATCGTTGACCCGGCCAAAGTCACCCGCTCTGCCCTGCAAAACGCTGCCTCGATTGCCGGCATGGTGCTCACCACCGAAGCTATTGTGGTGGACAAGCCCGAGCCTAAGAACAACAAGCCGGCTGGTGGCGGCGGCGCGGATGACTACGACTACTAATCCTCTGGCACGAAGAGGCAACGGCTTCTCCAGGTAGCAGAGAGTCTGCTGCCTTGCCAGGGCAAAGCTGACTGCTTTTGGGATCCCAGGTGGGATCCCTTTTCCTTATCCCAGGGGGCGCAGAGGAGAAGGCGGCGTGGCACGGTTAGTCTGCATTGGCCTAGATCTGGCCTGGTCAGCCCGCAACCCTTCGGGGGTGGCGACGCTGGAGGTGGAGATTCTGGATCCCGCCATTCAAAACCTGACAGGCTGCCTGCTGGACAGCCGCCTCCTGGGGACCAATGAGGAAATTGTGGACTACATCCAAGCCCAAGCGGGAGGGGATCCCTGCCTGGTGGCAGTGGATGCCCCCTTGCGCGTTCCTAACTTGAGGGGCCAGCGGCAGGCAGAAGCCGAGCTCAACCGTGTGTTTCGACCCTACGCTGCTGGCGCTCACCCGGCCAACCGCCGGCTTCTAGAAAGAAATGGCCAGGTGCGAGGAGAAGCGCTGGTGCAAGCCCTCGCCCGCTATGGCTTTCAGGAGCAGGCCAGCATCGAGCAGGGGCGCTTGGCCCGTCAAGTTACTGAAGTCTTCCCCCACAGTGCCATCGTGAGCCTGTTTGGCCTTAGCCGCAGCCTCCCCTACAAGGCGCGTCCCCGCCGCAGCTGGCAGGAGCGAGAACAGGCCTGGCGGCTGTACCAGCAACATCTGCGCGCCTTGGCCAGCACCGATCCCTCTCTGCAGGGCCACGAGCCCCTGCTCCAAGTGGAGGTGGGATCCCTTAGAGGCCGCCAGCTCAAAAACTACGAAGACCAAGTCGATGCCTTGATGTGCGCCTACATCGCCCTCTACGGCTTCCGCTGGGGATCCCAGCGCTGCCACAGCTTCGGAAGTCTGCAGGAAGGGCACATCTTCACACCCCTGCCCAAGAGGCTAGTCGACCCCAAAACTTTCTCTGGCTTTAGAGACCTCCTTGGCGGCATGATTAATTAAGGGATCCTCTTGCTAAAGAGGAAAGAAATGAACGTCCAACTGGGCCGCAATCGACAGGCAAGACGAGCATACGGACTGGATGAGATTGCGCTGGTGCCGGGCAGGCGAACCCTGGATCCCAGCCTGGTGGATACCCACTTCACTATAGGAGGGATCCAACGACCCATCCCCATCATTGCCAGCGCCATGGATGGCGTGGTGGACGTCAAGATGGCGATTTTGCTCTCCAAGCTGGGGGCTTTTGGAGTGCTGAACCTAGACGGGATCCAAACTCGCTACGCGGATCCCGACGAGGTGCTGGAGCAGATTGCCGCAGTTGGCAAAGACGAGTTCGTCCCCCTGATGCAGCGCCTCTACAGCGAGCCGGTCAAGCCAGAGCTAATCCAAGAGCGCATTCGCCAGATCAAAGCTGCCGGCGCCATTGCTGCCGCTAGCTGTGTGCCCGCCCACGCTGCCCAATACGGTCCCCTGGTCGCGGAAGCGGGGGGGGATCTGTTTTTCGTCCAGGCCACTGTGGTTTCCGTCCACCACAAAGTGCCTGAGGGTATGCAAAAGCTCGATTTGGCCCAGTTCTGCCGCTCCATGCCCATTCCCGTAGTGGTGGGCAACTGCGTCACCTACGAGGTGGCCCTAGAGCTAATGCAAGCAGGAGCAGCGGGGGTCCTGGTGGGCATCGGCCCGGGGGCCGCTTGCACCTCCCGCGGCGTGCTGGGGGTGGGGGTGCCACAGGCTACCGCGATTGCCGACTGTGCTGCCGCCCGCGACCAGTTCCTGGCCGAAACCGGCACCTACGTTCCCATCATCGCCGACGGCGGCCTGGTGACCGGTGGCGACATTTGCAAGGCCATTGCCTGTGGGGCCGATGCAGTGATGATCGGATCCCCTTTGGCCCGCGCCTATGAGGCCCCCGGTCGCGGCTTTCACTGGGGCATGGCCACTCCCAGCCCCGTCTTGCCCCGCGGCACCCGCATCCGCGTGGGATGCACCGGCACCCTGGAAGAAATCTTGTGCGGCCCCGCCCGCCTCGATGACGGCACCCACAACCTCTGGGGTGCTCTGCGCACCAGCATGGCTACCCTGGGCGCTGCCAACCTCAAGGAAATGCAGCAGGTGGAGATCTGCATTGCCCCTTCCCTGCTCACCGAGGGCAAGGTGTACCAGAAAGCCCAGAGCCTGGGCATGGGGAGATAGCGCCCGCCAATGCTAAACTCAGTAGCCGGGATCCCCAAGGGCGGTTAGCTCAGCGGTAGAGCGCCTGCCTTACAAGCAGGATGTCACTGGTTCGAGTCCGGTACCGCCCATCCTCATCCAGGCTGGCAGTTTGGGGGATACACCCGCTAGCCAGGGCCAGATCCCTGGGGTAGAGTAATGGGTGTGGAGCCTGAATTATCTAGCCCTGGGGATCTCGCATTGAGTCTGGCTCAAAAAGTGTGTAAAGTGGTAGACGGTATGGACTGGGGCTGTACTATGTTGTTCTTCTAAAGTCCGCAATTGTCAGGCTCGCTCTCGAGGTAGACGGCCTGTTACTTTTAGAAGGCACTGCTACAGCCAAGATAGGTGTGAGGACAGAGAACAAGGAGAGAAACATGCCCGCAAAACACGCGAACTACTGGAAAACGCTGCTGGCTGGGACTCTAGGTGCAGCGGCAGTCTTGACCCCTGGGGTGGCCTATGCCCAAGCGACGGGGCCTGTCACCTCCATCTCTGAACTTTCGGATGTGCAGCCTACTGACTGGGCTTTCCAGGCGCTGCAATCTCTGGTCGAGCGTTACGGCTGTATTGCCGGCTACCCCGACCGCACCTTCCGCGGCAACCGGGCCATGACCCGCTATGAGTTTGCCGCTGGGATGAACGCCTGCTTGGATCGCATCAACGAGCTGATCGCTGCTGGGCTAGCCGACAAGGTTTCCAAAGAGGACTTGGCTACGCTGCAGCGGCTGCAGGAGGAGTTTGCGGCTGAGCTGGCGGCTCTACGGGGGCGGGTAGAGGCAGCAGAGGCTGATATTAACGACCTCAAAGGCAAGGTCTTCAACCCGGTTACCAAGTTGAATGCCGAGGTGATTACAGCTATTCTGGGCAGCGCCCTGACAGAAGATCGGGTTGTTGGGGGAAGGGTTGTGGCTGAGCAGAACCAAGCCAACATGACCCTGCCCTATCGGGTGCGGCTGAACTTCGACGCCTCCTTTGCTGGCCGCGACCGTTTGCGCATCCGCCTGCAGGCTCGCGATGCGGTAACCGCCTTCTTCTCTGGGGATCCAGGCGTTGGCTTTGGCGGTGGTGGCGGTGGCACTTTCACCCTGGCCCAGTTGGTCTATCAGTTCCCTGCCTTTAACCGCGCTGCCACCATCTACGCCGGCATCACGGGCACAGGGGTGTCCAGCGTCCTTCAATACAGCGTTCCCTTCGAGGCCCTTTCTGACTTTGCCGACCTTCCCAAATCCACGGGAGATGTGCCCAGTGGAACGCTGTTTGGCTTCCGCTCTCGTCTCAGCGACCAGCTTCGCTTAGCCTACGCCTACAGCACTCGCGGCGCCCAGGACTTAGGCAGAGGCTTTGGTGACAGCGGTTTGACGGGCAACGACAGCGCTCACACGGTGGAGCTGGGCTTTTTGCCTACAAAAGAGCTGGAGTTCTACCTGCAGTTTGCTACCACCTATCTGCAGGATGCTACAAAAGGCCCCAGCTTCTTGGCCACCGGCAGTAACCTCTTCCGAGGGCCGCTGCGCCGGAATGAGGTAACCACCTCTGCGCGGGTCAATGCCTTTACGGTGGCCGCTAAGTGGGATGTAAGTCCACGGATTACGGTGTCCGGCTGGTTCACCGCTGGCAATGTCGATTACAACCTGCCTAATGTGGTACCAGCTGGCACTATCGATCCAGGTGACGAAAGCTTCAACGGCTGGCTGTTTGGCTTTGTCTTCCCGGATCTGTTCGTGGAGGGTGCCAAAGGTGGTGTGGTCTTCGGCCAGCCAATCGTGACCACTGACAATTCTGGCGTCTGGGATACCCGCCCCTTCGTAGTGGACGTCTACTACAGCTTCCCGGTCAATGAGTACATTACCTTGACACCTGCTGCCTATTTTGTAAGCAACCCCAACGGCGGCAGGCCAGGAGACAACGACCCAACCATTGGTGTGGGCGCTCTGCGGGCAGTGTTTACCTTCTAACCCCTTGCTGTCCTGCCTAGGTTAAAAATTTAGGGATCCGCAGTGGCGGATCCCTTTTTTGCTTCCCAAGCCTTGCCGCTCTGAAAGACTTATACAACGCTGGACAAAAGCGGACTTTTGCTCCAGGTTGACGCTTTCTTCCTGCTTCCACGACCCGTAGCTAGTGGCAGAGTTTACCCCTACCACCCCGCCAGAGGGATCTCCACAGGCGTCACTTCCCCGCGAGCTGCAGGTAGGTGCTCCTTGCCCCCATAAGGCACACCGGCTAAAGACGGAGCCAACTTTAGCCTAGGCAAAGTGCCTACCAGAAAAGATGTACTCGCAAGCCTACTAGCTCAGCCCATCTCCGTCAAGGCAGGAGGTTGGTCATGCCACAAAGTGGCTGATTGTCCAGTGAATCAAGGACTAGAGGAGAGCCCTCGCCCTGGGATCCATTGAGGAAGTTGGAGGGGGCGCCGGGAAGCTAGGGGTTACAAAAAGGGCACTAAGCCGGATCTGCCCAGGTCTCTGCCACAGGCTCGGTGTGGGTGTGGGAACAGCGAGCACAGCCATACACCCATGCCTTGGTTACAGGGGTAGGAGCGCCACACTGGCCGCAGGGCAAGCCTGCCAGGGGGCGGATGCGCCTAGCCGGGAGTGCCGCAGGCTGGGCAGAGGCTTTGGGCTTTGGCAATGAGGTTTTGGGTGGCTGCCGCGATGACCTGCAGGCGGGTTGGGTTGTACAGGGCCCGCATGTCGGTTTCCAGGTGCAGCCCCTGCTGCCGGGCCAGCAGCTCCTCCACCACCTGCCTCAGGGTTGCTTCGTCTTGGATCCCTTTGTGGATAACTTGGGGGTTTTCCGGCTGGTCGAGGGCGATCAGGGCATGCTCGGGGAAACCGACTTTTTGGGCAAAGTCAAGCGCTTCCGCAAAACTTTGCACCCAGCGATGGCTGAAATTGGTTGGGGTACTTTCTGCATAGCCCACCAGCTCCAAGGGATCCGCGCCGGATTCAAAAACCTTGAGCATGACCCATTCCTGGTTCCAAGGCATCCAAGGGATCTGGGGATGGGGGCCGAAGGATCCCTCGCTGGCCAAAACCAAGGGGGCAGGGTAAGCTTGGCGGGCTCTCTCGATCTTTAGACGTAGGGTGTGAAGGGGATCCCCTGGCCGGGGGCGCTCCCGCGAGAAGGTGCCGAATTGGTCGGTGTCTAGAGGTATCACCTGCACCTGGATCCCCAGATGCTCGGCCAAGAGAGGGGCAGTCACCTCCTCTTTGCGATGCAGGGTTGCCAAGTAGGCAATCCGAACCTTCCAGTCCATAGAGGTGCTGCAAAAAGCCTACAGCTTTTGTCCTTGGGCAAGTCGAGATGGCTCAAACTAGGGGGCTGGGTTTTGCCGCCAAGCCCAAGTGGGCGACGGCCTCGGCCAAAGCGGCCTCTCGGCTTTCCACAAACCGCTCCGCCGGCAGGGGCAAACGTAGGCTTTCCAAGCGCTGCCGGATGCGGCCTCTGGCGCCGACAATCCACACCTGTTTGCCGCGATCTAGGGCCTCGCGAATGGCATTTTCCAGGGAGAGGGTCGCCGAAACCCCCAGCATCGGCACATCTGATAGGTCCACCACCAAAGCCTGGCAGGAGGCTACCGCCTGATATTGGCGGGAAATGGCCTGGGAAACCCCGAAGATCATCGGGCCGCTCAAGTAAAACAACAGCACCTGGCCGCGGCCCTGGCGCAGCAATTCCTTTTCCCGCGGGGTGAGGTCTACGGCATCGTCCGCATCGGTAATGGCTTTCACCTCTTCCGACTGAAGCTCGCTCAGGCGCTGGATGGTGAGCAAGTTGGCCACGAACACCCCCACTCCCACGGCGGCGATGAGATCCACAAACACGGTCATGAACATCACCCCGTACATAATGGCTGCCCCTTTGAGGGAGAGGCGGTGGGCCCGCTTCAGGAAGCTCCAGTCGAGGATGTCCACCCCCACCTTGAAAGCAATCCCCGCCAGCACGGCCATCGGGATCCCTTGGGTCAGGGGAGCGGCAAACAGCACCACCATCAAAAGGATGAGGGCGCGGAGGATACCGGCCAAGGGAGTACGTCCCCCCGACTGGATATTTACCACCGTGCCCATGGTGGCGCCGGCCCCCGGCAAGCCCCCCAGGAAGCCAGAGACCAGGTTGGCAATTCCCTGCCCAATCAGCTCTTGGTCAGAGTCGTGGCGGGTGCGCGTGAGGTTGTCGGCAATCACCGCCGTCAAGAGGGTATCGATGCAGCCCAGCATGCCCAGCACCACCCCGTCCAACACCAGGCTGGCCAAGGCAGCAAAGGGCAGCTGGGGCCATTGCACCTGCGGCAAGCCGGTGGGGATGGGGCCAATGCGCCGCAAATCCCAATCCGCCATGAACAAGCTGGCCACCAACGTTCCCAACACCAGGGCCACCAGCTGGGGCGGCACCGCCCGCCGCCAAGGCTTGGGATAGCCAAAAAGGATTGCCAGCGTTAGCAGACCTAACCCCAGTTCCGGCACCTTGAGGTTGAGCAGGTAGGTCGGCAGGTTCCGCACGGCCCCAATGACTCCCCCCTGGCTAGCGTGGCCCAACAGCGGCGGGATCTGCAGCAAAATCATGATCCAGCCAATCCCCGACATAAAGCCAGAGATAACGCTATAGGGCATGAGGGTAATGTATTTGCCCAGCTTCAGGGATCCAAACAAGATCTGAAACAGGCCCCCCAGCATGACCACCGTGAAGGCCGGCGCCAGCCCCTGCTCGGGATAGCGGGCGGTAACCTTGGCAATGACTGCTGTCATCATCACCGTCATCGGCCCGGTGGGCTCGGAGATGAGGGTGGGGGTACCGCCGAACAGGGCCGCAAAAAAGCCCACACACACCGCCCCGTAAAGACCTGCCACTGGCCCCGCCCCGGAAGCCACTCCAAAGGCTAGGGCCATTGGCAAGGACACAATTGCCGTCGTCAGGCCACCGAAGAGATCCCCGCGCCAGTTTTCTAGACTTAGACGCTGACGCCAGCCCCTTAGAAGATTGCCTCCGCCAGCCTGTACCATACCTTGCCACTCTCAACGCTATAGGCAGCCTATCATTGAGGGTTACCCTAAGGCTAAGTTAGAGAATAGACTTTTACCTATGAACTTCTTCAGGGATCCCCGAGCAGCCCCGGCGGGAAGCTCCTCACAAGGCCGATGGTAGACTGAGAGTAGGGCTACCTTGCCTGCGTCAAGCTAACTGGCATTCTTCCCACCCCATGAGCGACAACGAGTTGGCCGCGCGCATCATCTCCACTGACCTGCAGCGGGAGATGACGCAGTCCTACCTGGAATACGCCATGAGCGTTATTGTCGGGAGGGCTTTGCCAGACGCGCGGGATGGCCTCAAGCCGGTGCATCGTCGCATCCTCTATGCCATGTACGAGTTGGGCCTGACGGCGGATCGGCCCTTTCGCAAGTGCGCTCGGGTGGTGGGGGATGTAATCGGGAAATACCATCCCCACGGGGATCAGGCGGTTTACGAGGCCCTGGTGCGCATGGCCCAGGATTTCTCCATGCGGGAGCGCCTGGTGGATGGACACGGCAACTTCGGCTCCATTGACAACGATCCGCCAGCGGCCATGCGCTACACCGAGTGCCGCCTCACGGCCTTTGCCCAAGAAGCCCTGCTGCAGGACCTCGACGCCAACACCGTTGACTTTGTCGACAACTATGACGGATCCCAGCAGGAGCCACTGGTGCTGCCGGCGCGGATCCCGCAGTTGCTGCTGAACGGCTCTTCCGGTATTGCCGTGGGCATGGCCACCAACATTCCCCCCCACAACCTGGGAGAGCTGGTGGACGGCCTGATTGCCCTCATCGAAAACCCCAACCTGAGCAGCCTGGAGTTAATGCAGTGGATCCCCGGGCCAGATTTTCCCACGGGCGGGCTGATCCTGGGCCAGGAGGGCATCCGCGAAGCCTACGCCACCGGGCACGGCTCCATCACGCTGCGCGGCGTGGCCACCATCGAAACCCTCGAGCAGCCGGGCCGGCCAGCGCGAGAGGCCATTGTCATCACCGAGCTGCCCTACCAGACCAACAAGGCAGCCATGATTGAAAAAATTGCCGAGTTGGTTAATGAGAAAAAACTGGAGGGCATTGCCGACATCCGCGACGAGAGCGACCGCAGGGGCATGCGGGTAGTCATTGAGCTGAAGCGGGATGCCCAGCCCCAGGTGGTGCTCAACAACCTCTACAAACAGACCCCCCTGCAGACCAGCTTTGGGGTCAACATGCTGGCCATCCTCAACGGCAGGCCCTGCACCTTGACGTTGCGGGACGCGCTCCAGACTTTTCTGGACTTTCGGGTAGAGCTCATCGAGCGGCGCACCCGCCACGAGCTGCAGAAAGCCGAGGAGCGAGCTCACCTGTTGCAGGGGTACCTTGTGGCTTTGGGGCAGCTGGATCGGGTCATTGCTCTCATTCGGGAAGCAGCTGATCCTGCCACCGCCCGCGCCGAGCTGCAGAGCCAACTGGGGCTAAGTGAAGTGCAGGCCGAAGGCATCCTCCAAATGCAACTGCGCCGCCTCACGGCCCTGGAAGCCGAGAAGATCCAGGCCGAACACGAGGACTTGCTGCGGCAAATTGCCGATTTGCGGGACATTCTCACCCGGCGGGAACGGGTGATGCAGATTATCCGCGAGGAGCTGTTGCAGCTCAAAGCCCGCTTTGGGAGCCCGCGCCGCTCCCGCTTTTGCCTGGAGGACGGTGAGCTGGAGGTGGCCGATCTCATCGAAAACCGCGAGACGGTCATCTTCCTCACGGAACAGGGCTACATCAAGCGCATGGATCTCGAAGAGTTTCGGGTGCAAGGACGAGCCACCCGCGGCAAGGCTGGCGCCCGCATCAAAGAAGACGATGCCATTGCCCAATTTTTTGCCTGTTGCAGCCACGACACCCTTCTCTTTTTCACCAATCGGGGGGTGGCCTATACTCTGCCCGCCTACCAGATCCCCCAAGGGAGCCGCACCGCCCGTGGCAGTGCCATTGTCCAGTTGCTGCCGCTGAGCCGGGAAGAGCGGGTTACCTCGATGGTGCCCGTAGGCGAGTTTAGCGAGGACGAATACCTGGTGATGCTCACGCGCAGGGGGTACATCAAAAAAACGGCCCTCAGCGCCTTTGCCAACGTTCGCTCCAATGGCCTGATTGCCATTTCTCTTGAAGAAGGTGACGAGTTGTGCTGGGTGCGCCGTGCCCGCCCGGCTGACGACGTGGTCATGGCAACTCGCCAGGGCATGGGCATTCGCTTCCGGGCTGACGACGAGCAACTGCGTCCCCTGGGGCGGCCGGCTCGCGGTGTGCGGGCCATTACCCTCAACGCCGGCGACGCCATCGTCAGCATGGATATTCTCTCTGCCGAGTCGGTGAGGGCTGCTGAGCAAGAGGGAGAGCGGCTAGCCAATCCCTGGGTGCTGGTCATCACCAAGGAAGGTCGGGGCAAGCGCTTGGCCATTGACCATTTCCGCCAGCAAAACCGTGGCGGCAAGGGGGTGATCGCCACCAAGTTCCGCCAGGCGTCGGATGAGCTGGCGGCTCTGCGCATCGTCAATGCCGAGGACGAGATCCTCTTGGTTACTGCCAGGGGCATGGTCATGCGCCAGCTGGCCAAGGCCATTCCTGCCCAGTCGCGCGAGGCAACGGGTGTGCTGGTTCAGCGCCTGGATCCCGAGGACAACATCGTCGGGGTAACCGTGGTGCCGGCCTCATTTGTCGGGGATCCCTCGCCCTTAAGCTCCGGCTGCTCTTAGGTACGGCATTTGCCGCCTCAAAAGGGTGGGATCCCGTACCGAGGGCGGCAAGGTGTAGGTGGTAAGCTGGGCGTAGCCCAAATTGGGGGAGCGGCAAGAGCCTGACGGATCAGGCAAGCCATCCCGTTGGGCTTTAGTTGCTGTGTTTGGGGAGCTTGGTAACTCCATGTCCAGCCCAATCAACTTCATTCCTGGCTTTGAGGCTGTGCCAACGCCTAGCCCCAACAACCGGCTCTGGCAATACCTGCAGGCGCAGGATCCCAGCGTTTTTCAGGATATTGCCCGCAATTCTTCTCCAGAAGTGCTAGAGATCTTGGGCTATAACATCCGCAGCCTGCTGGGCAGTCTGCCGTCCGACCAATTTGGCGTTCAAATCGTTACCAACCGTGAAAGTTTGGCAAAGATGCTCTCTGGAGCGATGATGGGGGGCTATTTTCTGCGGGTGATGGAGCAGCGCCTGGCCCTGGAGCAGTCTTTGGGCAACTCACCCGCTGCCATCGACGCCTCCCAGGCCTCCAGCGCGGATCAACCTTCGCCAGCAGAAGGCGAAAGCGCTCAGTAGCCGGGGGCTAGGCTTTGTCGGCCTGCAGCCCAGTCCACCCTCTGGTGCCACCAAGGACAGTCAAGGTATCCCAGCTCAGCCGCCCGCTGCGGCGAATTTTAGTCTGCCCGGATAGCTTCAAGGGATCCCTGACGGCTAAGGCCGCCGCAGAGAGCATCTCCCGGGGCCTCCGCCAGGTCTTGCCCGAGGCGGAGGTGGAGCTGCTCCCCTTAGCCGATGGGGGAGAGGGCACGCTGGAAGTATGGCTAGCGGCGCTAGGGGGCGAGAAGAAAGGCCTATGGGTTACTGGCCCCCTAGGGGATCCCGTCTGGGCCGAGTACGGGGTGGCAGGGAAGCGGGCGCTGCTGGAAATAGCCCAGGTGGCGGGCCTAACCTTACTGCCTCCCGAGCGGCGGGATCCTACCCGCACCACCACCTACGGTCTGGGGGAGCTGGTGCGGGTTGCCTGTCGGGAGCCCGTTGCCGAGATCTGGATAGGCCTGGGGGGATCCGCCACCGTGGATGCAGGAGCAGGCATGGCCCAGGCCTTGGGCTATCGCCTCTTGGATGAAGCGGGGGATCCTCTTGCCTGGGGCGGGGGAGAGTTGGCCCGGCTGGCACGCATCGAGCCACCTGAGCAGCCGGTCTGGCAGGGCAAGCGCATCCGCGGCCTCTGCGACGTGCAAAATCCCCTCACCGGCCCGCTGGGGGCAGCCGCCGTCTTTGCCCCCCAGAAGGGAGCCACCCCCCAGCAGGTGCAGCAATTGGAGCAAGCGCTACAGCGCTGGGCTGAAGTGGTCAAGCGCGACCTGGGTCGAGCGGTGGAGGGGATCCCTGGTGCTGGCGCTGCCGGTGGGTTAGGAGCAGGGCTGGTGGCCTTTTTGGGGGCCACCCTCGAGTCCGGGATCCAGCTTTTGGCTCAGCAGTTGAACCTGGCGGAGCGCATCCGCCGCTCTGATCTCGTGGTCACCGGCGAGGGCCGCTTTGACGAACAAAGCACCATGGGCAAAGTGGTAGGGGTGGTGCTGCAGCAGGCTAGGGCAGCCCAGAAGCCTCTCTTGATTCTCTGTGGCCAGGCCTCCCTTGCCGCCCGAGCCAACTTGGCAGTCCAGTCCCACCCCATCCGGGTAGGCGCTCTCTGTGACTGGATCCCGGATGTAGCTGAAGCCCAGCGCCAGGCCAGCCATTACCTAGAGCAGCTGGCTGCTCAAGAGTTGCGGGCCTTTTGCCAGCTATAATGCTTGAATCGTAACTCTAGGAAGCCATGGCCAGAATTGAGTTTTCTCCCGGCATCGAGGAAGTACCCACCCAGGTACGGCTGCTGAAATCCAAAACTGGCAGCCGGGGATCTGCCATTTTTCGCTTCGAGGAGTTGAAGACAGATACGCAAAACATCCTCGGCATGCGGATGATTGACGAAGAGGGGGAGCTAACTACCCGCAACATCACGGCCAAGTTCCTCAACGGGGAATTCAAAGCCCTGGAGGTAGTCTACGACATGGAAACCGAAGCCGAGTGGGAGCGCTTCCTGCGCTTTATGGAGCGCTTCTCGGCAACTCACCAGATGGGCAGGGCCTAAATTCTGCTGGGCTGGTGTTGGGCTTTGAATCCCTTCGCCTCTTCAACCGAGGGCCGCGCTAGCGGGGGGCGGCGCTTGTGCCAGTCAGTGCTCTGCTCGTAGGCATAGGCCACCCGCAGCACCTTGCTCTCTTGCAAGACGTTGCCGATGATCTGCAGGCCAATGGGCAGGCCGTCGGCAAAGCCACAGGGCAAGCTTAGCGCTGGCAAGCCCGCCAAATTGACGGGGATTGTCATCAGGTCGCACAGGTACATGCTCAAAGGATCCGCCCGCTCCCCCGCTTTGAAGGCTGGCGTGGGGGTGGTGGGGCTGACCAATACGTCCACCTTCTCAAAAGCCCTGAGGAAATCCTGCTTGATTAGGGTGCGCACCTTTTGAGCTTTTAGGTAATAGGCGTCGTAGTAGCCGGCTGAGAGGGCATAGGTGCCAAGCATAATGCGCCGCTTCACCTCCGGCCCAAAGCCACGGGCGCGCGTCTTGCCATACATAGCCAAGAGGGAGTCGGCAGGCTCCCGCAGGCCGTACTTGACCCCGTCGTAGCGGGCCAGATTGGAAGAAGCTTCCGAAGGGGCAATGATGTAATAGGTAGCCAGGCCATAGCGAAAGCTAGGACAGTCGATCTCCAGGATCTCGGCCCCCAGCTCCTCTAGGTGTTGGATGGCCGCTTGCACGGCAGCGCGCGTCTCTTCCCCACACCCTTCTCCCAGCAGGTCGCGGATGACTCCGATCTTGAAGCCTTTGATCTCGGGGATCAGGGCCTGGCTATAGTCCGGGATCTCCACCCTAAGGCTAGTGGAGTCCAGAGGGTCGTGGCCAGCAATCCCCTGCAGCAGCAGGGCCACGTCCTCCACCGTGCGCCCAAAGGGCCCCACCTGATCCAAAGACGAGGCAAAGGCCACTAGCCCATAGCGGGAGACCAGCCCATAGGTAGGCTTAAGGCCGACCACGCCACAAAAAGCTGCCGGCTGGCGGATCGATCCCCCCGTATCGGACCCCAAGGCCACCACCGCTTGGTCTGCCGCCACCGCTGCTGCCGACCCCCCCGAGGATCCCCCCGGCACCCGCGTCAGATCCCAGGGGTTGGCCGTGCGCTGAAAGGCCGAGTTTTCCGTGGAGCTGCCCATGGCAAACTCGTCCAGATTGGTCTTGCCGACCATCACCATGCCGGCTGCTGCCAGCCGCGCCGTCACCGTCGACTCGTAGGGTGGAATGAACCCCTCCAGGATCCTGGAAGCGCAGGTGGTGCGGATCCCTTGGGTACAGAGGTTGTCCTTGACAGCCAAGGGGATCCCGGCCAAAGGGCCGATCTCCTCCCCGGCGCGGATGCGGGCGTCCACGGCTCTAGCTTGTTGCAGGGCCAGCTCCTCCGTGACGGTAATGAAGCTCTTAAGCTGCGGCTCCAGTTGGTGCAGGCGATCTAGGTATTCGCGGGCAATCTCCTCGGCAGAGCGCTCTTTGGCTACCAACTGGCGGTGGAGGGTGCGGATGACAGACATGGACCAACTCGTAAAGGAAGGGCAAATGCCAATTGGAGGGCTTGGGCTACCGCCGTTCCAAAAAGTCGCGGCGCAGATCTCGGATCTCTTGCCGCATCTCTCTCATCTCTTTCGCCATCTCGTCAGTGCGGCGCTCTAGCGCTTCCGTGCGGCGCTCCAGGGCCTCGGTGCGGCGCTCAATAGCCCGGGTGCGCTCGTCAAAGCGATCCATTGACTCGCGAAAAAACTGGGCCAGCATCGCCTGTCCTTCCCGCAGCTCTTGAATCAAAACCTGCTGGTTCTGCTGGACAAGGCGCAGCTCCCGCTGGGCAGCTTGCAACTCTTTTTGGGAGGCTTGCAGCTCTCTTTGGGAGGCTTGCAACTCTTGGATGGCTTGAATCAGCCACTGTTCTTGCTCAGGTGTCATGGTTACTGAAGCACTACGGAATAAGGAAATCCTACCACCCCTCTCTTGCTGGGAGAGGGGCCAGGGGTGAGGGCGATGGAGAGTAGGGAACTCGAATCCCTGACCTCTGCGGTGCGATCGCAGCGCTCTACCAACTGAGCTAACTCCCCGTGCCTTTACTAGGATAACCTGAATCGGCAGCCAAGATCCCCCCCGCCTGCAACTCTAGCTCTACAAAAACCTTTGAGGGCACCCGCTCGGATCCCTTTAGCTCCAGCAGGTCGTACCAGCCTTCATAGAGCAGCAGCAGGCTTACTTTCTCTTCCAAAGGGTCCACAATCCAGTACTCACCAATCCCCAAGACGCAGTACTCCGCCCGCTTGGCCCGGTAGTCTGCTGCCCGGCTGGACTCGCTCACCACCTCCACCACCAATAGCGGCGGCGGGTCTTCTAGACGAATCAACGCCTCTCGGGATCCCATCTCCTGCCACTGCTGCAAAGGCAGCACCACCACATCCGGGATCCGCACCGTATCCCAGCGGTTGCCCCGCGGCGACTGGATCCCAATGGCCATCTGCTGCGATGTCCAAGGCAAACCTTGCCGCTGAATCTCGGTTCGAAAAGCCGTGTTGAGGAAATCTACGATCTGACTATGCCGTCCGGTTGGAAGGGCCATAGGAACCAACTCCCCCGCCACCAGCTCATAGCGGCTGTCGCTGCCATCTGAATAAGCAAGGTATTCCGCCAAGCTCAGGCGAGCTGTTGGGGGTGCGGAAACGGATCCCATGGCCAGAGCCATAACTTCTCTGTTGTCATCCTAGACTTCCAAAATAAAACCCCTTAGGAAGAAGGGCTAGAGGTCGCTTGGGCTACCGCCGTTCCAAAAAGTCGCGGCGCAGATCCCGGATCTCTTGCCGCATCTCTCTCATCTCTTTCGCCATCTCGTCAGTGCGGCGCTCCAAAGCCTCAGTGCGGCGTTCAATGGCGCGAGTGCGTTCGTCAAACCGGTCGAGGGCCTCGCGGAAAAACTGCGCCAGCATCGCCTGACCTTCCCGCAGCTCTTGAATCAAAACCTGCTGGTTTTGCTGGGCAGCTTGCAACTCTTGGACGGCACAAATTAGCCACTGCTCTTGCTCAGGTGTCATCGATCGCTAGCGGGTGTTGAGGTGCTACAGAAATCATACCGCCCTAAACCTCTCGCTCTGGGAGAGGGGCTGCTCAAAGCAAAACCCCCCTTCCTTAGGAAGAGGGGCCAAGGGTAGGGACGGAAACTCAAGCTCGATCAGTAAAGGGCTTCTTCTTGGTGGGTGATGATGGTGCAGTCAGAAGTAGGGTAAGCTACGCAGGTCAGCACATAGCCCTGGGCGATCTGGTCGTCATCCAGGAAGGATTGATCGCTTTGATCCACGGTGCCGCTCACCAGCTTGCCAGCACAGGTCGAGCAGGCTCCGGCGCGGCAGGAGTAGGGCAGGTCGATCCCTTGTTCCTCCGCCACGTCCAGAATGTACTCGTCGTCCGGCACATCGATGGTGACGTCCAGGCCCCGCTCTTCGTTGATCAACCGAACTTTGTAGACAGCCATCCTGCTTGGGTCTCCAGAAAAAACGTCCACTCCTCATCCTGCCACCCTTCTGCCCCGGATCAAGCACTATTTGGTAAGGAAGTAGGCAGATCTTCGGATTTTTTACAAAGGGATCACCCGCCCCTCCAGAGCCTTCCTTCGGCAGGGCCACTCTGTGGGGGCAGGGCTCGGCCTTGGCCAGGCCCTCAGGGATCCCAGAAAAAAAGGGCAAGACTTGCCAAGTTGGGCAGATCTGACGGTATGATTTACGGAGTAGCTAGAGCAAGCGCCGAACAGGCGTGTATGCGTCTCCCACCCGACCGTCGAGCCTGAGGCCTTGAGTTGCTTCAGGTCAGGTGATCGGGTAAGGTAAGGGAAGTGTTCAGCCGAACCCTACTTTTTTGGTTAAGAGGAGAAAAATGAACGGAACAATGCAGAGGTGGCTGCTGAAGTCACTTGGTTCTCTGACCTTGGCGTCTGCCGTGGTGCTCTTGCCCGTGATTCTAACGGGCTGCGGTGAAAGCAGTACTAGCCCAACTGTGCCGGTGCCTCCGCCCCCGCCGCCCCCGCCTCCCCCGCCTCCCCCAGCACCAACTCCTACGCCGACTCCCACGCCAACCCCGCCAGCAGGAACAGTTAGAGTTACGCCCGAAACCGACATTAACCGGATTATCGCCACTTCTGATCGCACCCAGCCTCTCACGCTTGTCCTGCAGCCAGGCGTCTATCGCCAGAACATCGTGATCAACCGCAGCAACGTTACGGTGCGCGGTGCCACTGGCTTGGTGGGCGATGCTATTGTGGTGGGTGCAGAGAGCGGCGCTCCTGTTCAGGTCACTAGCAATGCCAGTGGCGTTGTTCTGGAGAACTTCAGCATTCTCAACACCCGCTCCCTGGCACCGATTGAGTACGGCATTAACGCTGAGGAGGCCACAGAAGTTACTGTTACGGGCGTTGACATCGTTCTCTTCCCCACAGTAACCACTCCAGCTTCCCGTGGGGTAGCCATTGGCTTTGGCTCAGCTGCTGCTGGCGTCACCTCTAAGAACCTGACAGTAACCCGCTCCAACCTCTTTGTGGCTGGCGCAGCTAACTCAGCGGGTATTCGCATTGCCGGCGACAACGCAGGCATCAACCTGCGGGTGGAGAACAACAACATCTTCTTGGGCTACGCCGCAGCTCCCGATGGCGTGCAAACTCAGTTGATTAACTTGGTGCCGCAGGATGTGGGTGCGGGCTCGGCGGCTATTTTCATTGAGCCTGCCGTTACAGGGCTGAGCTTGGTGGCCTTTGCTGGCAACACCATTACTCCCAGAACCCCAACGGCTAACGTCTACGCCATTCGCGACGAGCGAGGCAGCGGCCTCAATGCCGTGGAGCGCCGTGACATCGTTGCTAGAAACACGGGCTTGGTGTTTAACAGCAACACCAGCAACATTTACCTCTCCATTACCCGCGCCATTGCTGAGGCAGCAGGTCCTAACCAGACAGTAACGGCTGGTCCTGGATCCTTTGTGGCTGAGGGCGAGATTGTTCTGCCTGCCGACAGGCCTGGCTTGACCTTGAACTCCGTTGATGGCACGAGCACAGTGCAGTCAGTCAAGATCCTGGCCGCTGATGCCACGTTGGGCGGAACGGAGGGCAACGGCTTCCGGATTACTGGCATTTCCCCAGATCCGGACGCTGGTGGGCCGGCTACACCTTACCAAGTAGCCATTGGCGAGTGTGACCTATCCAACCTCACCACCAGCAAAGTAGAAGTCTCCTTCAACGATTTCACGCGGCCTACGCAGGCGGATTCCTACGTCTCTGTGCAAGTCTGCGACTTCTCGCAGGCGGAGGTTTACAGAAACCTGCTGCGCGGCTTCACCGTTGCTGGCGTACATGTGGTGTCGGCTGAGCCAAACGCGGTAACCATTCGCGAGAACCGCTTTGAGCCTTCCATCGGCAGCCCGACCTTCATTGCGGCCATTGTGGATCGGCAGACTCAGGCACCGGGAACTCTGGCTCCTTTTGCCACAGCTTCGGTGACGGGCAACACCTTCAACCTGCCGCCGCAAGGCACTCTGGCTGTCTACGCTCGTCCCAGCGTTGACCTCACGCCAACCTCGGCGGGGGCGCTGGGCGGAGAAGGCACCATTCTCAAGGCTTTCTTCAACAACACCATCACGCCCACGCCCATTCCTGGCTTTGCCGTGTGCGGTCGCCAAGAAAGCTTGGCGGGAGCCCCGGGCAACCTTCTGAACTTCTTGGATAGCACGCCAACAGCTCCTTTCACCTCTACTGTCTTTGGCGGGGTGTCGGATGCCCTCTGCTCGGCAGTGGGCTTCGGCCCAGGGGCCAGTCTGCAGTTCCAGCCTGGAGGCGCGCCGCCAGCTCAGCCTGGAGACGGGCAGCCACCTCCTCCGCCTGTCGGCGGTGTGAGGATCAGTATCCCAGGCCTGCCTGCCAACGCGAGGGTGACGGTGACAGGACCAGGAGGTATCCCCGATAATATTGCCAGGTCCACCTCCGTGTCTGGAGACGTGGCTATCTTCCAAGAACCATCCATCACTATCCCCTTTGGTGGCCAGATCCGGGTAACTCCCGCCATTCCTTCACCTAGGCCGATTACGGTCGGAGGTATTACCCTTAGCGCCTTTGACAACACCACTAACCCTGGCAGCACCACCTACTTCAACTTCGGGCCTGCCATTACCGTGACCGCGAACTAGCTCTTGTCTAGTCTGGCAACGGCGGCCTGCTGCTATTGGGCTGACGGAGTTGCTTGGTGGTGGCAGGTCGCTTTCTCCAGCTCGCCTGGCTTGCGCATCTCTCTGTCCAGAAGTTTTCCTGTTGTATTTTTGGCCGCTGTCTGGGTAAGCTTATTGACAGATAGGCTTCGTGAGTTCACCTGGAGTGAGTCGGGCTGCGCCGGCCAAGGCTTCAACCGGTTGTAGAGTCTTTTTCTGGGAGATTCGACGACGATGTCTAACCGTAACCTCAAGCACAGCTTGCGTTCCACGCTGGCTTCCTTGGCGCTGGCTTCTTCTCTAACCGGGGTGGTAGCCGCTTGCTCTGCCGATACACCCACTGTTACGCAGGTTCCCTCGAGCATCTCTGTCCAGGCTCCTGAAGCGGCTACGGCTGAGGG